>PBAO01000015.1 GCA_002715985.1 Lysobacterales bacterium
TATTTCTTCGGCAACGAAATCCCGATTGCCGGCATGGCCGGCGACCAACAGGCTGCTCTGTTCGGTCAGGCCTGCTTTACCCCCGGCATGGCCAAGAACACCTACGGCACCGGATGCTTCACCCTCATGAACACCGGCACCGAAGCAACGGCGTCCGAGAACGGCCTGCTCACGACCGTGGCCTGGGAAGTCGACGGCNAGATGGAATACGCCCTGGAAGGNGCNGTNTTCGTGGCCGGNTCCGTCATNCANTGGCTGCGCGACGGCCTGCGCATGCTCGGCAAATCCAGNGANTCCGAAGCCTANGCCGAACGNGCCGGCGACAACGACGGCGTCTATCTCGTNCCNGCCTTCACCGGNCTNGGCGCGCCNTACTGGAACTCCAACGTNCGNGGGGCCATGTTCGGCCTGTCGCGCGGCACCAGCAAGGAAGTCTTCATCCGCGCGGCCATCGAATCACTGGCTTACCAGAGTGCCGACGTGCTGCTCGCCATGCAGGCCGATGCCGATCTGGAGCTCAAGGAACTGCGTGCCGACGGCGGCGCGATCGCCAACAACTTCCTGGCCCAGTTCCAGGCCGACATGCTCGGCACCGACCTCATCCGCAGCCAGGTCAGCGAGACCACCGCACTGGGTGCCGCCTACCTGGCCGGTCTGGCCGTCGGCTTCTGGGAATCCAGGCAACAGATCACCGATCAATGGGCCATCGACCAAACCTTCTCGCCGAAGATGGACGACAAGCAACGTGACGCGCTNTACGGCGGCTGGAAGAAAGCCGTTGAAGCGACGATGGCGTTTCACGTCGACTCATGACAGCTTGAACAATGCCGTGACGGCCCGGCCCGTTCGCCCTGAGGCGAGCGGGCCTTTTTTATGGCCGATCGACGCCGCCGGAACCACGAGCGCGGACAGGTGCCGTGGCTTGTATGAGGCCGCGGTCTAAAAGCGATTCATCGGAATCTTGAGGTACGACGTGCCGTTGTCTTCCGGCTCGGGCAGGCGCCCGCCGCGGGNATTGATCTGTAGCGCAGCGAGCATGAGCGCAGGCAGCGGCAGTTCGGCGTCGCGCTTGTTGCGAAGAGCGACATACCCGGCTTCGTCGATATCCTGCAGATGCGGATTGCGGGCACGCTGCTCGCCAACGGTGGATTCCCAACACGGTTCGCGCCCGTCGGGCATGTAGTCGTGGCCGGTGAACACGCGGGTGGCCTCCGGCAGCTCGAGGATGCGCTGGATGGAGCGATACAGCTCGGCAGCATCGCCGCCGGGGAAATCCGCCCGCGCGGTGCCGAAATCCGGCTGAAAGAGCGTGTCGTGCACGAACGCGGCATCACCGATGACATAGGTGATCGAGGCCAGCGTGTGTCCCGGCGAATGCATCACGCGCACATCCAGTCCACCGACCTTGAAGGTGTCGCCGTCGGCGAACAGGCGATCCCACTGACGACCGTCAGTGGCGAAGTCATCGCCGAAGTTGTAGATGCTCTTCCAGAGCTTCTGGACCTCGGTCACATGCTCGCCGATACCCCGCGGGGCATCGAGCTGTTCCTGCAGATAGATTGCAGCGGACAGATGATCCGCATGCGGGTGCGTGTCCAGGATCCAGTCGACGCGCAGGCCGCGATCACGGACCAGCTCGAGGATAGCGTCGGCCGAAGCCGTGCCGGTGCGTGCCGACTTTTCATCGTAATCGAGTACCGGGTCGATAATCGCGCACCGATCGGTGGCGGTGTCGATGCACACGTACTGGACACTGAAGGTCTTGTCGTCGAAGAAACCGACGACTTCGGGGGATCCGCCCTGCATGATCTGTCTTCCTGCGGCTGTGAAACGTCGGCCCGGTACACCGGGCCCTTGAAACTTTGAGCTATTTGCAAATAACTGATAGTTTAATTTATACCCTACGGGGTATCAGTCGCAAGCAGGAGCCCTCCCATGACCGATCCAAGCCGCACCTCTTCGCATCACCGCATCGTGATCGCCGGCGGCGGCACCGCCGGCCTGTCGGTGGCCGCGTCGCTGCTGCGCGAATCGCCGCAGCTGGATGTCGCGGTGATCGAGCCCAGCGACGACCACTATTACCAGCCCGGCTGGACACTGGTCGGCGGTGGCGATATGCGTGCCCGGGACACGCACCGGCACGAAGCCGACGTGATGCCCGACAAGGCCACCTGGATCAAGGACGCCGTCGCCGGCTTCGCCCCCGACGACAACCGCGTGAAACTGGCCTCCGGTGCCGGCGTGAGCTACGACTTCCTGGTCGTCGCACTCGGCCTGCAGCTCGACTGGGACGCTATCGAAGGCCTACCGGACACGCTGGGCGCCAACGGCGTGACCTCGAACTACCGCTACGATCTCGCGCCCTATACCCACGAGCTCGCGCGCGGACTCGGCCAGGGTGCCAACGCGCTGTTCACGCAGCCGGCCATGCCGATCAAGTGCGCCGGCGCGCCGCAGAAAGCGCTGTATCTGACGGCCGATACCCTGCGCAGGCGCGGCGTACAGGCGAACGTGGCCTTCTACACCCAGGGTGGCGCCATGTTCGGCGTGCCCGCCTACGCCCGAGCCCTGGACGACATCATCGCCGGCTACGGCGCGACGCCCTATTTCAAGCACAATCTGGTGGCGGTCGATGGCCCGGGCCGGCAGGCCGTGTTCGATACCGATGACGGCCGGGTGACACGCGACTTCGATATGCTCCACGTGGTGCCGCCGCAATCGGCGCCGGATGTGATCAAGAACAGCCCGCTGGCCGGCGACGCCGGCTGGGTGAGCGTGGACAAGAACCGGCTCACGCATACCCGCTACGACAACGTCTATGCCCTGGGCGACTGCACCGACACGCCCAACGCCAAGACCATGGCCGCGGTACGACGCCAGTTTCCGGTGCTGGTCGGCGAGTTGCGCACCGCGCTCGGCGAGCGCGCCCAGCGTCGCGACTACGACGGCTACGGCGCCTGCCCGCTGACCGTGGCCCACGNCAAGGTTCTGCTGGCGGAATTCCGCTACGGCGGCGAGGTGGTGTCGAGTTTTCCGCTGGACCCGCGTGTCGCCCGGCGCATCCACTGGCCGCTCAAGAGCCGAGGCTTTCCCTGGATGTACTGGCACGTCATGCTCAAGGGGCGCGACTGGCACTGGCCCGAGCCCAAGCCGCGGCCCGACCTGACCGCCTAGCGCTCGATGCCGGCGCGCCCTTTCAGGCTGTTCGGGCGTCGCCGTGCCCGGTGACGGCCCGAGCCCTGGACGATGTCTGCGCCAAGCGGCGATTCATCTGTTGTCCGGCATTGCTCCGGTGAGCGCTGTCGCCCGGCGCCTGCGCCGACGATCGTGTATCAGCGCTAGCCATAGCGGGTGAGCAGTTCGGTCGCGTACTTCAGGCGTTCTCGTGCGTCGGCGTCATCAAGATGCCGACAGGACAACTCACGCTCGATGACGCTGGAAAGCATATTGTAGAAACTGCGGTCCAGGGCCTTGCGAGCCGCTGACATCTGCACGGCGATCTTTTCGCATTCGGCGTCGCGTTCGATCATCGCCTGCAGGCCACGCACCTGGCCTTCAACGCGTTTGAGACGGCGAATCAACGACGTCTTGCTTGCTTCCCACTCGTCGTCGGCGGAGGAAACATCAGAATTATCGGCCAAGGCTGGATCCCGTGACGAAAGTAAACCGCTAAATTATACCTGCCAAGAAACGGCTCGATCCGATCAGGCCTGTCGTGATTCGTCAAACCGGTACATCAGACCCGGTGCGGCCCACGCATGCAGGCCGCGACGAGTGGGCCGCCGACGCACCTGCCCAGCCCTGGCATGCGCGTCGCTCTACCCGACCCGGACAGACGCCGTTGTCACCGCTCAAGAGGCCCCAGGGCGAAGGCTGATCGATCGTCAACTCAGATGATGTGTTTCCTGTAGCCCATAAACCGGCGTGGCAAGCCCCGCCATGCGCGCCTTGAGCTGTAGCGCCAGATAGTGCGAGTAGTGGCGCGACTGGGCCAGATTGCCTCCGTGGAACCAGAGATTGTCCTGTTGGGTGGGTTTCCACATATTGCGTTGTTCGCCTTCCCAGGGCCCGGGGTCTTTGGGCGTGTCCGAGCCCAGGCCCCAGACTTTGCCGACCTTGTCGGCCACATCCTGTGAGATGAGCTCGGCGGCCCAGCCGTTCATGGAGCCGTAGCCGGTGGCGTAGATGACGGCATCCGCCGGGATTTCACGGCCGTCTTCGAGAACGACGCTGTTGTCGGTGAGTTCTTTGACCTGCGAGCCGCTTTCCAGCTTGATCCGGCCGTCGATGATGAGCTGCGAGGCGCCGACATCGATGTAGTACCCGGACGCACGGCGCAGGTATTTCATGAACAGGCCGGAGTCGTCGGCCCCGAAGTCGAGCATGAAGCCGGCGTCTTCGAGTGCCTGATAGAAATCGGCGTCCTCTCGGCGAATGGTGTCGAAGGCCGGTTTCTGAAACGCGGGTGCCAGGCCGTAGGGGATGGAAGCGTTGATCAGATCGGCTTTTTCGGTCGTGATGCCACGGGCCACGGCCTCTTCCGAGTAAAGCGGGCCGAGCGCGTGTTTCATCAGCGAATCGGACTTCGTTATATGCGTGGACGAGCGCTGAATCATGGTCACGTCCACGCCGTTTTCGGCCAGCGCGGCACAGATATCGTGGGCCGAGTTGTTCGAGCCCACGACGGCCACCTTCTTGCCCGCCATTTCATCCGGGCCGCGGTGTTCGCTGGAGTGCTGCTGGATGCCGGCAAAGATATCCTGGCCGGGAAAGNGCGGCACGTTGGGCTTGGCNGACATGCCGGTGGCCAGNACGAGNTGTNTGGGCTGAAGCGNGANGCGCNCGCCNNCNCGCTCGACNTCGACNGNCCAGGTNTGGGTCGTNNCGTCGTANCTGGCNNGNTTGGCNTCGGNNGCNCCCCAGAAGTTCAGCTCCATGACCTTGGCGTACATTTCCAGCCAATCGCCGATCTTGTCNTTGGGCGAGAAGACCGGCCAGTTCTCGGGAAACTTGATATAGGGCAGATGGTCGTACCAGACCGGATCGTGCAGGCACAGCGACTTGTAGCGCTTGCGCCAGGAGTCGCCCGGGCGGGCGTTCTTCTCGACGATGAGCGCGGGTACGCCGTGTTGGCGCAGCCGCGCGCCGAGTGCGATGCCGCCCTGCCCGCCACCGATGATGAGCACGTAGGGCTGGGTGGTTACACCGAGCTCGGCCTGTTCGGCTTCGCGTTCCTCGGCCCAGGTGGGCTCGCCTAGTGCGGCGCCGTGGCGTGCGCCCATCGGCCGCGCGTCGCCGGCGGGTTCTTCATGGCCTTTCAGCTCATGCATCGCGGTAAGCAGGGTCCAGACCAGCCCGTCCTTGAGGCGTATGTAGCCGTGGCCGCGGGCCGCGGCCGTATCGAAGGTAAAGAAGCCTTCGGTGATGCCGTCGACGTGTGCGGCGTGCTCTTCGGCATCGACCGTCCAGTCCGCCGGGGCCACGTCGGCCAGGCGCTGCTCGAGCATGTCGCGAATCGCGGGTTTGCCTTCGACGGTTTTGATGTTCCAGGTGAAGCTCAGCAGGTCTCGCCAGTAGCAGTCGTCGGTGAACAGCTCCAGCGCGTCGTCGATCTTTTCGTTGGCAAGCGCGCGGTTCAGCGTAGACAGCACGTTCTGGATCTTGGTAGCAGCGGCCGTATCGAGCATGAGGTCGTCCTCTCAAGGGCACGGAGTCATTCGACACTGGCACCGGAAAAATACGGCCGACACCCCGACAATAGTCGGCCCCGGCCTCGTGTACGGCCGCGACAGGCTCTAAACTAAGCCTGTTCGATTCGCCAGAGACTCGCCATGGCCGACGTTCGTAATCCAGAACGCCCTGCACGCAATCTTGACCGGCCCGCGCCGCCGTTGCCGGTGCCGGCCCTCGTGGCCGGGCTGACGGCCCTGGGCCTGGCGGTCGTGCTCTTCGGCGTCTACGGGCTGGCCCAGGGGCTGTTGTTCATGATCGCCCTGGCCTTGGGCGTGGCGCTTTATCACGCGCGGTTCGGCTTTACTTCGGCGTTTCGCCAGCTCATGGCGGTAGGTCAGGGGCAGACGCTTCGCGCGCACATGCTCATGCTGGCCGTGGCCAGCCTGTTGTTCGCCCCGCTTCTGGCCACGGGGAGCACGATTTTTGGCGGGCCGCTTTCCGGCTATGTGTTTCCGGTGGGGCTGTCGGTGGCGTTCGGCGGCTTCATTTTCTGTATCGGCATGCAGCTGGGCGGGGCCTGTGCCTCCGGCTCGTTGTATACGGTGGGTTCGGGCCAGACCTCGATTCTGATCACGCTGGCCGGCTTCATCGCCGGCTCGGTCTGGGGCGCACATGATTTCGGCTTCTGGCTGCAGCCGGATTTCGTCTGGAAGACCGTATCGCTGGCCGACACACGCTATGGCTATACCGGCGCGCTGATGATGCAGGCGATTCTGATCGGCGCGATCGTGCTGGCCACGCTGCTCGTGGAGCGCCGACTGAACCCACCGCCGCGCGTCGGCCCGCCGAGTGCCACCGGCTTCGCGCGATTGGTACGGGGCACCTGGCCCCTGTGGGTTGGCGCGCTGGTCCTGGCCGCGCTCAATGCCGCCACTCTGGCGATTTCGGGCAAACCCTGGGGGATCACCAGCGCGTTCGCACTGTGGGGCTCGAAGCTGCTGGCAGCCACGGGCATGGATGTCGGCAGCTGGTATTACTGGTCCGGCCCGCATGCCGGCGGACTGTCGGTGCCGATTCTGGCGGATCGTACCAGCGTGATGAATATCGGCATCATCTTCGGGGCGATGGCGGCCTCCGCACTTGGCGGCACGTTCGCCCTGGCTCGGCGCATGCCCTGGCGTATCGTTGCCGCACGCCTGATCGGCGGTATTCTGATGGGCTATGGGGCACGCATCGCCTTTGGCTGCAATATTGGCGCTTATTTCGGCGGCATCGCCTCGTTCTCGTTGCACGGCTGGCTTTGGGGCGTGGTCGGTCTTGTCGGTACGATCGTCGGTATAAAGCTGCGCCCGCTGTTCGGCATGGGCGTGCCCAAACTCACCGATAGCAGCTGCTGAGGCTTCACCATCACGAATTCAAAACAAAAGACGTTCGCCGGGCGTTGTATCGTCATGGGCGTATCGGGCAGCGGCAAATCGGCGATCGGTAAGCGCATCGCCGAACGCGTCGGTGCCACATTTCTCGACGGCGACCGGTATCACCCGCGGGCCAATATCGAGAAAATGCAGCGCGGCGAGCCACTGACCGACGAAGACCGTGCCGGCTGGCTCGACGTACTCACCCAGCTGATCCGCGATTATCGCGACGATGAAATGGCTGTACTGATCGGCTGTTCGGCGCTCAAGCGCGCCTATCGTGATCAGCTGCGCCGCGGTGATCCCGCGTTGCGTTTCGTGTATCTGCACGGCAGCTACGAGGTGATTCTCGGGCGCATGCAGCAACGCGAGCATTTCTTCTCGCCGGCGATGCTACAGAGCCAGTTCGATACGCTGGAGGTGCCCGGCGCCGATGAGGCCCATCGCATCGATATCGATGCCGGTATCGATACCGTCGTTGATCGCAGCGTTGCTGCATTGGAAAACAAACCGTGAACGACGCCGCACGATTCAAGGTCACGGTACCGCTGGCCATGGAACTGGGCGAAGGCCCGGCCTGGCATGCCGATGAGGCCGCGCTCTACTGGGTGGATATCAAGGGCTTTGCCGTGCATCGCCTGGTACCGGAGACCGGAGCCCATACCCGCGTGGATTTCGATGAAGCGATCGCCTGCGTGGTACCCGACGCACGGGGTGGGTTCATCGCGGCCTGCCGCTCGGGCCTTTGGCAGTTGGACCGCCAGCTGATCAAGACAGCCCACATCAACGCGGCGCCGTACGAAACACGCCGGCATCGCTTCAACGACGGCGGCTGTGACCCGGCCGGGCGGTTCTGGATCGGGGCGATGAACGAAGATGTCGATAAAGCCGATGCCGATCTGTACTGCTACGACGGTCAGGCCCTGGTTTCGCGTGTACCGGCCATGACGATCACCAACGGCCTGGCGTTTTCGCCCGACGGCACCTGGCTCTATCACACGGATACGCCGACCCGCGTGATCCGGCGCCATGCGTTCGACGTGGCCACCGGCGAAATCGGCCCCGGCGAGTCGTGGATCGATTTGAATAAGACCGATCTCGACGGCTATCCCGACGGGGCGGCCGTCGATGCCCGTGGTCATTACTGGAGTGCCTTGTTCGGCGGCGCGGCCGTTGCTCGCTTCGACGAGCACGGCCAGCTCGTGGCGCGCTACCCCACCGCCGCGCTAAACCCGACCATGCCCTGCTTCGGCGGCCCGGACCTGAAAACGCTGTATGTAACCACCGCACGCGAAGACATGACGGCTCGCGATCTGGCCCGCTGGCCGGAGTCCGGCGCCCTGCTGGCGATGGCCGTGGATACGCCCGGCCTGGCCAAAGCTTCGTTTCGCCCGGTTAGCTGAGCACGCCCATGCCTATCAAACTGGCCATCATCGGCGCCGGCAAGATCGCCACCGACGAACATCGACCGGCCATCGCTGCCGGAAACACGTTCGAGCTCGTGGCCCTGGTGGATCCCGGCCTCGATACGGATGAGACGGCAACGCCGGCCACCTTCACCTCCCTGAATGCATTGGCCGCAAGCGGGATTGCGGTCGATGCCGTGACGCTGGCCGTGCCGCCACAGATCCGCCATACGGTGGCCACCCAGGCCATCGCGGCCGGCTGGCACGTGATGCTGGAAAAGCCGCCGGGCATCACGCTGACCGAGGTGATCGATCTGGAGCAGCGCGCCGAACGCGCCGGCGTGGTGTTGTATGCAAGCTGGCACTCACGCCACGCGCCGGGCATTGAATCCGCCCGGCAGGCGCTGGCCGGGCGACGGATCGAGCGTATCGATATCGACTGGCGCGAAGACGTGACCGTAACCCACCCCGGCCAGGCCTGGATCTGGCAGGCCGGTGGCCTGGGTGTGTTCGATCCCGGCATCAACGCATTCTCGATCCTGACAGCACTTGTCGATGCCCCCGTGCAGGCCACGCGCGCGCATCTGGATATGCCCGAGAACTGCGATGCGCCGATCGCCGCCGATCTGGCCTTCGTCACGGGCGACGAGGTCCCGATCGCGGCCGTATTCGATTTTCGTCATACCGGAACGCCCGCCTGGACGATCGATATCCAGACCGATGCGGGCCCTGTCCAGCTTTCCGACGGCGGCGCACGACTACGCGTGGACGGTCAGCTCGTGTTGGATACCGACAAGGACGAATACGCAGGCGTTTACGCGCGTTATGCAGACTGTATCGAAAACGCCCGTTCAGACTGCGACATCGCGCCCTTCCGGCTCGTGGCTGATGCCTTTCTCATCGGCACGCGGGCCGTGGTGGACGCTTTTCACGAATAACGGCACGCTGGGATATCCCTGATTCGAGCACGCGCATGTCCGAAACCTTGACCGAAACGCCGCGCCCGGCACTGGCCGTCACCCGGGAACCGTTCGGCCGGATGCCCGACGGCACCCCGATCTGGCGCTATCGGCTGACCAATCGTTGCCGTATGACGGTAGAACTTGTCACCTATGGCGCGCGGATCCATGCGATTCACGTGCCGGACATGCACGGCAACAACGAAGACATCACGCTCGGATTTGATTCGCTGGAGGGCTATCTCAGCGAAAACGATGCTTATTTTGGTGCCACGATCGGTCGTTATGCCAATCGAATCGGCGGCGCGCGTTTCGATGTCAACGGCACGACCCACGAGCTTTCGGCCAATGAAGGCGCCAACACGCTGCACGGTGGCCACAACGGATTAGACAGCTGCGTATGGGCATCGGAATCGTTCGATGCCGGCAGTGCCGTGGGCGTGGAAATGACCTATTTCTCGCCCGACGGCGAGATGGGCTTTCCCGGCAACCTGGCTGTGACCGTGCGCTATACGCTGGACGATGCCAACCGCCTTGCCGTGCACTACTCGGGCGTTTGCGACCGGGCTACGCCGGTTAATCTGACCAATCATGTCTATTTCAATCTGGCCGGGGCCGGCATGCCGAGCGTGCTGGAACATGTGGTCAGCCTCAACGCCAGCCGCTTCACGCCCGTGGATGACGCCATGATCCCCACCGGCACGCTGGCGCCGGTCGCCGCCACCCCGCTGGATTTCATGCGACCGCGGCGTATCGGCGATGCGATCGATGCCGATCACGAGCAGCTCACCCGCGCCGGCGGCTACGATCACAACTGGGTGCTGGATACCGAGGGCGATATCGCCCGACTGGCGGCGCGCGTGATCGAGCCGGAATCCGGCCGCGGGCTGGAGATGTTCACCACCGAGCCCGGCGTGCAGTTCTATACCGGCAACAATCTACCGGGCGGCTTTGTGGCCAAGAACGACAAGACCTATCCGCCGCGCTCGGGGTTCTGTCTGGAAGCCCAGCGGTTTCCCGACGCGCCCAATCAGGCGGGGTTCCCGGACACGATTCTTCGCCCGGGCGCGAAATACGGCCAGACCACGATCTATCGGTTTCTGCCCGATCGGCCGCCGGCTAATACGTTTTTCGATGACCCGTAACAGGGCGTATTCGTCGCAGGCCAAGAGAATGGACCAGCACGAAAACACTTGACAGGCTCATGGCCCCGGCCGCAATGGCCGGGTTCAGCAACCAGCCCGTCCAGGGGTAGAACAGGCCGGCCGCCAGCGGTATGAGCGCTGCGTTGTAGCCATAGGCCCAGACGAAGTTGCCACGAATGGTGTGCATCGTGCGCCGGGCAATCCGGCGCGCGTTCAACACACCGGCCAGCGCGGCCTGCATCAAGACAATGTCGCCGGCCTCGATGGCAATGTCCGTGCCTGTGCCGATCGCGATGCCGACTTCGGCCCGGGCCAGGGCCGGCGCATCGTTGATGCCGTCGCCCACGAACGCCACGCAGCGGCCGCTCTGTTGCAGAGCGGCGATCTCGCGGGCCTTGTCGGCCGGCCGCACGTCGGCGATGACGCACGCAATGCCCAGCTCATCGGCGATGGCCCGCGCCGTGGCGGGTTGATCGCCGGTGAGCATCGCCACGTCCAGGCCGGCAGCGCGTAGCTTCGATACGACCGAGCCTGCCTCGGCGCGTACCGGATCGGCCACGGCAACCAGGCCGGCCAGCTGGCCGTCGATGGCGACATGAAGCGGTGTGCGTGCCTGCGCGGCCAGCCGATCGGCCCTGGCAGGCCAATTATCTTCCACAGCAATATCCAGATGCCTCATGTACGCCGCCGAGCCGATAGCCAGCGACGCGCCCGCCACCTGCCCGCGCACCCCCAGGCCGGTGTCGGTTTCGAAATCATCGACCGCGGGGATCCGCAAGCCGCGATCCTCGGCTGCCGTCACGATCGCCGCGGCCAGCGGATGTTCACTGCGGGCCTCCAGGGCGGCGAGACGCGCGAGCATGTCGTTTTCGTCGCGACCCGCCACGCAGTGAATATCGGTCAGCGCGGCTCGGCCCTGGGTCAGCGTGCCGGTCTTGTCGAAGACCACGGTATCCACGCCGGCCAATGCTTCGATCGCCGTGCCGCGACGGAACAAGACCCCCAGGCGCGCGGCCCGGCCGGTGCCGACCATGATCGCCGTGGGCGTGGCCAGGCCCATGGCACAGGGGCAGGCGATGAGCAGCACCGCCACCGCAGCCACGAACGCATGCGAGAGCACCGGCGCCGGTCCGAGCAGCCACCAGCCGATGAACGTGGCCGCAGCGATCCCCATCACCACCGGCACGAACACGCCGGCGATCCGATCGGCGATCGCCTGGATGGCCGGTTTCTCGGCCTGGGCGTCCTCGACCAGCCGAATGATGCGCGCCAGTGTGGTGTCATCGCCGACATGCGTGACTGTGGCTTCCAGCGTGCCGTTCTGATTGACTGTTCCGGCAATCAGCGTATCGGCTTCTCGCTTGGTCACGGCCATCGGCTCGCCAGAGATCATCGATTCATCGAGCATCGAGCGCCCGGCCGTGACCCGGGCATCCACCGGCACCCGCTCACCCGGGCGTATGAGCACCCGGTCATCGACCGCAACGGCCTCGATCGCGGTCTCTTGCCAGGCCTCACCACGCCATACCCGCGCCGTACGGGCTTGAAGCGCCAGCAGTCCGCGTACGGCCTGTGATGTCCGTCCCTTGGCCACGGCTTCCAACCAACGGCCCATCAGAATCAGGGTCACGATCATGGCCGCAGCATCGAAATACGCGTGCGCGGTGCCGGGCGGGAAAAGGCCGGGGACCAGCCATACCGCAAACGAATACAAAAATGCGGCGTTCGAGCCGATCAGCACCAGGCTGTTCATGCCGGGCGCGCCGTGGGCCAGCTCAGCAAAGCCCGTGCGATAGAAGCGCCGCCCGGCCCAGAACTGTACTGGCAGCACCAGCAATAGCTGGATCGTCAGCCAGGTGGCCGACGAGGCGATCGCGGCCAGCATGGCACCGATACCGGGCAGCATCTGCCCCATGGCGATCACGAACACCCCCACAGTGAAGGGGGTGGCGATCAGCACCTCGCGCTTGAGGGCCGTGGCTTCGTCGTGAGCGCTGGCCGGCTCATTCACGGGCGCGCGCTCGGGCGAGGCGGCGGTATAGCCGGCCGCCTCGATCCGCGAGACGATTTCGGCGGTATCGATCGCACCCGGAATATAGGCGATATCGGCCCGGCCGGTCGCCAGATTGACCGTGGCACGCCGTATACCCGGTGTTCTCGCAAGCGTTTTTTCGACCCGCGCCACACAGCCGCCGCAGTGCATGCCGCCGACCTCAAGCCGCAGTGCCGCGGCTTGTGGCTGATACCCCGCGGCGTCCACGGCTTCAAAAACGCCGGATGCCCGCGTGGCGTCGTCGACGACAACGCGTGCGTTCTCGGTCGTGAGATTCACCGAGGCCGATATGACACCGGCCGCCCTTGTGATCTTCTTCTCGACGCGTGCCACGCAGGCCCCGCACATGAGGCCGTGGATGCCGAACTCGAGCGTGACGGTTTCGGGCATGTCGGCGCGCTCAGCGATACTTCAATACGTCCATCAACTCGGCGACGATCGCTTCGTCATCGCCGCGCTCATGGGCCGTGACCACGTGATGCTTGAGATGCCCCCGCAGGATCGTATCCGAGGTTTTGGCCAGGCCGCCCTGCACCGCCTTGATCTGCTTGAGGGCGTCGACGCAGTAGACATCGTCGCGCTCCAGCATGCGTACGATGCCCTCGACATGCCCGCGGATCGAGCGCAGCCGGGCCAGCGCGTCACGCCGAATGGCCGGTTCGATGGCCAGTGCCTCGCACCCGCCGGGTGTCTCGGGCGCATCACTCATGGGCAAGGCGCGCGGTATAGCCCTCGGCCTCGACGGCGGCCACGAGCGCATCGCTGTCCGGGTTGCCTTCGATTTCGGCCGTGCCGTCGGCGCGGCTCACGTCGATGACCTGCACTACCCCATCGACGTCGGTCAGCGCATCGCGCACGGCGGCCACACAGTGTCCACAGGTCATGCCATCTATTTTGAGTTTCATCATTCACCTCTTTTACCGACCCCACCTGGGGTGGGGTAAGCGGACAATACGCCGTGACTCGCGGGCCCGTCAATTCTCCAGCACGGGCGTCTCCGGACTGCAGAGCGTGGGGCAATCGTGCTATCAAACACGCACTGATCCAGGCATTTACAAGGACCGTTCATGTCGCTCACCCCGGAAGTCGCTGGCGTTGTCGCCAAAATGCGCGAAGCCGCGATCTCGTTCGAGGATCTCGGCCTGGCCGATGCACGTCAGTTCTATATCGATACCCTGGCCAAGAGTGGCGGCGAGCCGGTGCCGATGGCCATGGCCAGCGATCAAGAGATCGCGCTGGACGGCCGCACGATCGGTGCCCGGCGCTACCGCCCCGAGACCCTGGCCGAGGGGGCGGCCCCCACGCTCGTCTATTTCCACGGCGGCGGCTGGGTCCTGGGGGATCTGGACTCTCATGATCGCGTCTGTCGCCAACTGGCCGAGCGCGCGGCATGCCAGGTGATCGCCGTGGATTACCGCCTGGCGCCCGAGTACTGCCTGCCGGCATCGTCCGAAGACGCGATCGCGGCCTACGGCTATCTGGTCGAGCACGCTGCGGATTTCGAGATCGATGCCCAGCGCATTGCCGTGGGCGGCGACAGCGCGGGCGGGCATCTATCGGCCGTGGTGGCCCTGGCCGCGCGGGATGCCGGCTGGCCGCTGGCGCTGCAGGTGCTCATCTACCCGGCCACCGATCTACGAGAGGCCGCGGCCAAGTACCCGTCGAAAGGCCGCAATGCCAATTTCCCGCCACTGACGGCCGAGCTGATGGCCTGGTTCGGCGCCCGCAGCGTGGATGCCAACACCGATCCGCTGGACTGGCGTGTCTCGCCCATTCTGGCCGAAACGCTGGAACGCACAGCCCCGGCGCTGTTGATCACCGCCGGGGCCGATGTGCTCATGGATGAGGGCGTGCTCTACGCCGCGCGCCTGCGGGATGACGATGTCGAGGTCGATCATGCTCACTATCCGGGTGTGATCCACGGCTTCATCGAGATGCAGGCCTGGCTGGCGGCGACCGGCAACGCCATGGATCGGATCGCCGCGGCGCTGCGACAAAACCTGGCCATCAGTGACTGACCCGTGTGGCCGTGACGCGAGGGCACATCCGGCTCGCCCCGTTGTCTCCGGACTTTTTGGGGCCCGGCCGTAAGTCCGCGTCACCACCGGCGCCGAGACGGTGTTAGCGAGCCTTCAGGCCGATCTCGACGACCGGCGCGCGACATGGCCGCGCTTGAAGCGTTTCCGGCGGCGAGGCCGCCGTGCCGGGCGGCTCCGATCCGCCCGGCCTGGTCGATACCGGCCCCACACCGCGAACCCTGCCCGCTGGATCGACGATCCCAAGTGGGGCGCCGGCCTTCGAGTCGGCAATCGGCTGGTTCACCATTCGGCGAAACTGCCGTCAGCGTGGCGCCAGATCGGGTTACGCCAGCGATGCCCGACCGCGGCCCGCTCGCGTACATAGTCTTCGTCGATTTCAACGCCCAGGCCCGGCCCGTCGGGGATCGAGACGTAACCGTCGTTGTAGGCAAAGACTTCCGGGTTCTTGATGTAGTCCAGGATATCGTTGCCCTGGTTGTAATGAATCCCCAGCGACTGTTCCTGAATAAACGCGTTGTAACAGACTGCATCAAGCTGCAGGTTGACCGCCAGGGCGATCGGCCCCAGCGGGCAATGCAGAGCCACGGCGACGTCGTAGGCCTCGGCCATCGCTGCGATCTTGCGGGTTTCGGTGATGCCGCCCGAATGCGAGGGGTCGGGCTGGATGATATCGACGTGGCCGCCTTCGAGGATCGGCTTGAAGTCCCAGCGTGAATACAGCCGCTCGCCGAGCGCGATCGGCGTGCTGGTCAGACCCGCCAGCTCGGGCAACGCCTCGCGGTTTTCTGATAGCACGGGCTCTTCGATGAACATCAGTTTGTAGGGGGCCAGTTCGCGCATGAGGACCTTGGCCATGGGCTTGTGGACCCGGCCATGAAAATCCACGCCGATACCGAAATGCGGGCCACAGGCCTCGCGAATGGCCGCGACGTTGTCCAGCACCGCGTCGACCTTGGCGTGGCTGTCGATGAACTGCATCTCTTCCGAGGCGTTCATCTTGATCGCGGTGAAACCGAGATCCGCGCGTTCCCTGGCCATGGCGGCCGTATCGCCCGGCCGGTCGCCGCCGATCCAGGAGTAGACCTTGATCGAGTCCCGCAGCCGACCGCCCAGAAGCTCATGGACCGGCACGCCCAGTGCCTTGCCTTTGATATCCCACAGTGCCTGGTCGATACCGGCCAGAGCACTCATGTGGATCGGCCCGCCGCGATAGAAGCCGCCGCGATAAAGCACGGTCCAATGATCCTCTATACGCCGCGGATCGGTGCCGATCAGGTAATCGGCCAGCTCCTCGACCATGGCAGCCACCGCATGCGCCCGGCCCTCGACGACCGGCTCGCCCCAGCCGACGATGCCCTCGTCGGTGACAATCTTTAGAAAGCACCAGCGCGGCGGAACGATGAAGGTTTCGAGCTGTGTGATTTTCATACGGTTATCGCTCTTTGAATACAGGCATTTACCCGCAGATGGGCGCCGACTACGCAAATGTAGGCTTAGTGGGCTTTTGAAGATTAGCGCTGAATGACGGAATCGCGGTTTGGTTTGGATCGCGAATGATGATTCAAACACCGCTCATTCATGATGTCTTTATCGTCCACGGGTCGACGGAACGCCCCGCACGCGCATACAGCCGGAATACGCGCGTAACGCCCAGTCCGAATCTGCGTCCGTTCGCGGACGATTTTTAAAGCGCCGAACGAAGCCCTGCAAACGCATGGGCAAAGGCCCGGGCATTGGCGGCCACGGTATCGGCGTCCATGCCGGCCTTGTAGAGCGCCGACCCCAGGCCAAAGCCGGTGGCGCCGACCGTCATGTAGGGCTGCATGGTATCGGGCGATACCCCGCCCACCGGCATCAAGGGCACATGGTGCGGCACCACGGCGCGCCAGGCTTTTACGATCGCTGGCGTGATCGCCTCCGCGGGGAAGAGCTTCAAGGCGTCGGCACCGGCCTCCATGGCAGCGAACCCCTCGGTCGGGGTCGCCACACCGGGCGCACTGAACAGCCCGGCGGCCTTGGCCGCCTCGATCACCGAGGGCTTCATGTTGGGCGAGACAATCAGCCGCCCACCGACCGCGCCCACGGAGGTCACGTCGTCGGTGCTCAGCACCGTACCAGCGCCCACGACCGCCGACTCGCCCAGATGCGTGGCCAGGCGTTCGATGCTGTCCAGCGGTTCCGGCGAATTCAGCGGGATCTCGATCACCCGAAAGCCGGCCGCGACCAGCGCATCGCCCACGTCGATGATCTCGTCGGGCCGAACGCCACGCAGAATCGCGATCAGCGGTAGATCGGCCAGATAGTCGTTCAATGTCATAGCTGTTCCTTGGTCAGCAGACCGGCCTGTTCCGCGATCTGCCATAGACCGTGGCGGGCCGCGTCTTCGATCACTCGTGCGGGCGCACGATCGAACTGCATCAGGGCACGCTGGTAGCGCGCGCACAGATCGGCATCGCCGATAAGACAGATCGGTGTCTTGTGATCATCGTTGCTCAGTGCGCTGCGCAATTCCTCGCCGATCAAGAGCCCGGACAGATACGCCGAGGTATCAGCCGCCGGCAATTCACCCGCCAGCCAGCGGCTGCGCGCGGAAAACAAGGCCCGCATGCCGCCGGTCTCGCCTGTGTCGCGCGCCGTGGCCACACCGAGATCGAAGGCCGCCGGGTCGGGTGTCCCCGCGTGTGCTTGTGCCGGGCGGCCGAGAATCGAGTGGGCAGTAAGCAGCGCGTACAGCTCGCCGGTCATATAGGTGGCAAACGCGCCAAGACGACCGTCTTCGACCGTAATCCATTTGCTGTGCGTGCCGGGGGTGATGAGCCGGGCCGAGGCGGCAAGCGTTGGCTCCAGCGCCAGCGCGCCGAGACTCTGGGTTTCTTCACCGCGCATGACGTCGGCAAGCCGCCCGGCGGCCGGAGCCTGCATCACGCCGGGCACGATATGAAACGCCCCCGCCTCGGTATCGATGACCACCAATCGCTTGGCCAGTGAGGCCGGGGCAGCCGGTGTTTCGATATAAGGCACTTCTTGCCAGCCGCCCTGGCTGCCGATCATGCCGCAGGCGATCGCCGGACATCGGCCGTGGGCCCTGACCCACTCGCGCACCAAGGCGTGATACGTGCCCGCAAAATCGCTGTCTGTCACCTGCATGAGGCCTTGATCACTGCGGCGTGCGTCCAGCACCTGGCCGTCGGCATCGAGCAACCAGGCACGCAGGGACGAAGTGCCCCAGTCCACGGCGATCAGGGCCGCCGGCGATGTGTGGTTATCTGTCATACGAAGCAAAGTCTAAGCCATTTCGTCTCTGGCGACGGGCACAAAAAAGCCGGCGGGCAACCCGCCGGCTCGTTGAGTCATGCCGCGCCGATCATTCGCCGCGGGGGAAGCGCTGGGCTTCCTCGACCTCGTTGAGGTCCATATGGTTGCGCATATAGCGCTGGGACGCATCCTGCAGCGGCTGATGGTCCCAGGGATAGTAATGCCCGTTGCGCAGGGCCTCATAAACGATCAGGCGACGCGCCTGCGACTCGCGCACATCGGCGTCGAAGCTGTCCATGTCCCAGCGATTACGCATCTTGGCCTGATACTGGGCCAGCACTTCGGCGTACTCGGGGTCGTGGGCCAGATTGGTGGTCTCGCCCGGATCGGCTTCCAGATCGAACAGCTGGGGCGGATCGATCTCGCAGTGGTTGAACTTGTACTTGCCCTCGCGAATGGTCACCAACGGGGCATAGGTGCCCTCGGCGGCGTATTCCATGTAGACCGGGGCCTCGCGGGTCTCGCCCTTGGCCAGCGGCACCAGCGATTGGCCATCGGTCCAGGGCTCGATCTCGGCCAGATCGATACCCACGATATCGGCCAGCGTGGCATTGATATCGATGGTGGAGACCGGCGCATCGACGTTGGCCTGGGCCAGACCGGGGGCCGCAAGCATCAAGGGCACGCGCGAGCTGCCCTCGTAGGGGCTCATCTTGAACCACAGGCCTTTCTCGCCAATCATGTCGCCGTGGTCGGAGCAGACCACGATGATCGTGTTGTCGGCCATGCGCGTGCGATCCAGCACGTCCAGAATATCGCCGATCTTGTCGTCGACATAAGAGATGTTGGCGAAATACCCCTGGCGGGCATTGCGCACGTCCTGGGGCTGGATATCGAACTTCGTATAGTCGTTGGCCTCGAAGACCCGCTGGCTGTGCGGGTCCAGATCCTCGAAGGCCACCGCGCCCTGTTCTGGCTCGAGCTGGTCACAGTCGTTGTACAGATCCCAGAACTTGCGACGGGCCACGTACGGGTCGTGCGGGTGGGTGAAGCTCACACACAGCGCCCAGGGCCGCTCGTCGTGGCCGCGCGACAGATCGAAGAGCTTCTGCTCGGCGTGAAAGGCCACCTCGTCGTCGTATTCCATCTGGTTGGAAATTTCGGCCACACCCGCGCCGGTGACCGAGCCCAGGTTGTGATACCACCAGTCGATCCGCTCGCCGGGCTTGCGATAATCCGGCGTCCAGCCGAAATCCGCCGGGTAGACGTCGGTCGTCAGGCGCGACTCGAAGCCGTGGAGCTGGTCAGGGCCCACGAAATGCATCTTGCCCGACAGGCAGGTTTCATAGCCGGCGCGCCGTAGGTGATGCGCCCACGTCGGGATCGACGACTGGAACTCCGCGGCGTTGTCATAAACGCCGGTACGGCTGGGCAGCTGACCGGACATGAAGGCCGCCCGCCCCGGGGCACAGAGATAGCTCGGCGTATAGGCGTTGTTGAAGTTCACCGCGCGCTTGGCGAGTTTCTTCAGGTTCGGCGCATGCAGAAAATCTGCCGGGCCGTTTTCGAACAGCGTGCCGTTGAGCTGGTCAGCCATGAGCACCAGCACGTTGGGTTTGTCGGCCATGGAATCGGTCCACGAAGTTGGAGTGCGGTGACGAATCATGCGTGTACCACCCCGCCCGCGACAAGCCGCGATGATTCGGATTACCGTCGAGGCGCGTTGACGACCGGCTCGAACCCGGCGCGATACGTCAGCCAACGCGCCAGCGGCGGCCCGATGAGTGTGACCGCCAGAAAACGAGCCAGCTGCATGGCCATGACATAGGCCACATCGACATGCGTGGTGCTGGCGATGATACCCACCGTATCCGCGCCGCCGGGGCTCGTCGCCAGGAACGCCGTCAACGGATCGACATCGGCAAAGACCACGAGCAGGCCGGCGATACCGGCACATACCACGATCAACAACACGATCGAGGCCAGTACGGCCGGCAACGCCTTGATGGCATGGCGCACCGTCTCGCGCGTGAAGCGCAGCCCGATGCCCCAGCCCACGATCAGGAAGCTGAGCGCGAATATCGACGCCGGCAGCGTGAGCGTCAGCCCGCCGATATCCTGGGCAACGGCCCCCGCCACCAGAGCAACGATCAGCGCACCGGCTGGGAATCGCCATACACGCGCGACCAGCCAACAGGCCAGTCCGAGACCGATCGTCAGCGCCAGCGCTTGAACATCCAGCGCCACGAACCAATGCGCGAACATCGAGCTTTCCTGTGCCGGCACGCCCACCCAGGCCGCCACCAGCGACGCCGAGGACACCACCAGCACCACTCGCAGATACTGCATGAAGGCCACCAGGCGCTCGTCCGCGCCGTAGGCCTGGGACATCAGCGTCATGGCAACGGCCGCCCCAGGCGAGGTCCCCCAGATCGCCGTGGGCCCGGGCAGAATCTGGCGCGCGGCCAGCCACCAGCCCAGCGCGAAGCTGACCCCGATCACCGAAAGCACGCCGCCAGCGAACACCGGCCATTCCAGCGCGATCTCGCCCAGCAGATCAGTGGTGATGCTGCGCGCGATCATCAGCCCGATGACGACCTGGGCCAGCTGAAACACGCCGCGCGGCACGGACAACGACGTCCCGGCCAGCGCGAAGGCCACCGCCACGATCATCGGCCCGAGCAGAAACCCCGCCGGCAGGCCGGCAGCCGAAATCCCAAGCCCCGAGCCGGCCGACACGACACCAAAAACAGCAAAGACAAGGCCAGTGCCGACGCCCGGCCTCACAGTCGCTCACCGACCGACCGGGACAAGCATCGTTTCCGGTCAACCAGGCAGCGCATCACGTCAAATGCCTGGACAGGCAAACGGCATACTTCGTGTCTCACCGAACCATCGTCAACGCCGTGAATACGAACATCATTCTAACCTGTGCCGTGACCGGCGCCGGTGATACGCCGGCCAGGAACCCCAACGTGCCGGTCACGCCACGTGCCATCGCCGACGACTGCCTGGCCGCAGCCCGGGCCGGCGCCTCGATCGCCCACGTGCATGTCCGCGATCCGGAAACCGGGGCACACCGTCACGACACCGCCTACTTTGCCGAGATCGTGGACCGGGTGCGCGATTCGGATCGCGATATCGTGCTCAACTTCACCGCCGGCGGCGGCGGTGATCTGATCCCGGAGTTGAGCGGCACCTACAACGACGATCGCCAGATTCGGGCCGCGGCCGGCTCGGATCTGCAAACGCCGTCCGAGCGCCATGCGCCGATCGGCGAACTGCTGCCCGAAATCTGCACCCTGGACTGTGGTTCGCTGAACTTCGGCAACGCGGTGTATCTCAACACCGCCGACTGGCTGCGCGAGCACGCAGCACTCGTGCGTGACGCCGGCGTCAAGCCCGAGCTGGAATGCTTCGACCTGGGCCATGTCTGGTTCGCACGCCAGCTCATCGACGAAGGCCTGATCGCCGGCGATCCGCTGTTCCAGCTGTGCCTGGGCATTCCCTGGGGCGCCGAGGCCGATCCCGCCACCCTGCTTGCCATGCGCAACAAGCTGCCGGCCAACGCCCACTGGGCGGCTTTTGCCATCGGACGCCTACAGATGCCGATGGTGGCCCAGGCCATGATCGCGGGCGGACATTGTCGCGTGGGCCTGGAAGACAACCTCTATCTTTCACGCGGCGTAAAAGCCGATAACGCCGGGCTGGTGGCCAAGGCCGTGGACATCATCCAGGCGCTGGGCGGTGATGTCGTCACCCCGGCAGTCACCCGCCAAACGCTTGGCCTGCGAGGTGCCGTATGAGCACAGAAACCGACCCGCTCGTCATCACGCCCGAACACGTGGCCATCGTCGGCGGCGGCGTTATTGGCTGCGGTTGGGCCGTACGCGCACTGGCTGCCGGTGCCCGTGTCACGGTCTTCGATACCGATGTGGCCACGGCCGAGCGTCGCCTGAAACAGGCCATCGATATCGCCTGGCCGTCGATGGAAAAACGCGGGCTGGCCGCAGCGGCCGATAGTGGCGCCTGGCGCGTGACCGCTGACCTGGCCGATGCGCTGGCCGACGCTGATCTGGTTCAGGAGAATGTGCCCGAGCGCACGGCGCTCAAACAGCAAGTGCTCGCCGAGATCGATACGCTCGTCCCCGAGCATGTGCTGATCGGCTCATCGACCTCCGGCATCAAGCCGAGCGAGCTGGCCGAAAAGGCCACCCGTGCGCCGGGGCGTATCGTGGTGGCGCATCCGTTCAACCCAGTCTATCTCTTGCCGCTGGTGGAGATCGTGGGTAATACAGCCACCGACGAAGCAATGATCGAACAGGCCCGTGCGCTCTATCACGGCCTGGGCATGAAGCCACTCGTGGTGCGCGCCGAAATCGAAGGGCATATCGCTGATCGCCTGATGGAAGCGCTCTGGCGCGAGGCCCTGCATCTCGTCAACGACGGCGTGGCCACGACCGAAGAAATCGATGCCGCCGTGGTCTATGGTGCCGGGTTACGCTGGTCGCTGATGGGCACGTTCCTGACGTTTCATCTGGCCGGCGGCGAACAAGGCATGCGCCACATGCTCGAACAGTTCGGCCCGGCTCTGAAACTGCCCTGGACCAAACTCGAAGCGCCGGAACTCACCGATCACCTGATCGATCGTGTGGTCACCGGCTGCGAGCACCAGGCCGCCGGGCGTTCCGTGGCCCAGCTCGAGGATCGGCGCGATGCGTTTCTCACCGATCTGCTGAATCTGGTCGAGCGTTACTGGCCGGAGTCGGAAGGCTTGGCCGGGCGCATATAGCCGCCCGCGGCGTTTCTTTTTTTACGCGATTCGAAATCCCCGGTTTGTATCACCTGCGAGAACAATCGATATGGGTCAGCTGATCTACAACACCCGCGTGGCCAGTGCCTGGGTCGACTACAACCAGCACATGAACGACGCCGAATATGCACGGGTCTTTTCCTATGCCGTGGATGCCTTCTGGGCGGCGATCGGTCTGGGGGATGCCCAGCGCGATGCGCTAGGCGTAACCACCTTCACGCTCGAATCACACGTCTGTTTTCTGGCCGAATGCGTCGAAGATGAAGCCCTGCGCGTCACGCTCGATATTCTCGATCGCGATACCAAGCGCTTTCATCTGTTCTTCTCGCTCTACCGCGCCGACGACACGCTGGCAGCGACGAGCGAACAGATGCTCATGGCAATCGATCCGGCCACGCATCGTGGAACCGCGTTTCCTGACAGCGTATCGCGGGCTGCCGATATCTATCGGCACGTTGAGCGCTCGGATTGGCCGTCGCAGGCGGGACGGCAGATTGGCATTCGGCGACGGAGATAGGGTCTGTCGTTGCTTCACACTTTGAGTCGCGCCGCGTACGTGCGGTCTTGACCGGCCGGTTTCGCGCCGCAGCACGAAGAAACCGGCCGGTCAAAACCTTCTCGAAAGCATGCCAACTCGCAAAGTCACCGCCCCCTGAGCCACGCCGGAGCGCTCAAGAAACGATCAGGCGTAGTCCGCCGCCATCTCGTTCGTGATCTTCAAATCCTTCTTCGTGTGCTTGGCGATCGGCCCGGCCACCGCTTTTTCGACCTTGCCGCCGATCAGGGGAATCGAGGCATCGATCTCGTAGGCCAGCGTCATGCGCGATCCGTTGCCCCGATTTTCCAGATGCATGTCGGCATGGATGGCCACCGGGGCTTTTTCGATATCGATATCGATACGGCCACGGGCCTGGTCGAGCTGCCAGGCATCAGTCTGCTTGAGATAAAGATTGTCGCCCAGCCGGCTCTTGATGAAATCGGGAAAGCTCATGCGCGAGGCATCGAGGGCATGGCGCACGGTGATGGAGAACTTGTCGCCTTCGGCCTTGGTGTCCAGCACTTCGGGGGCGTCGCCGCCCATGCGTTCGTATTTCTTCAGGTAATAATCCTTGTCGCCGAACATCTTGAGGATGGTCTCGGCGGGATAATCGAAATCGAAGGTTTCCTCGAACTTCATACGTCGTCCTTTGAAGCTTCAGATCCGGCGTCCGGCCGGATGCGTCCGTGTTCTTGATAGAGATAGTGGGCCAGCATGTCATGGGCGTTGTATTCGGCGTCGAGTACCGACATGAGCACGAACACACCGCCGAGCCGGCGATGCAGGAACACGATCTCGCGCGGCGGGATCCGAAACCAGCGCGAGATGGCGGCATCCTGTACCGCCCGCGATACACGCCAGAACAGATCCGACTCGCCCCATTTGTATTGATGATCCGTGGTGGCGAACTCCGCCGGCGGCTGTCGCATAAACGGCTCGATGATCAGCATGCCCACCCGGGCGAAGTCATCGAAGACCTGCTGCGGCGAGTCGCGGCGCAGCAGGCTGATGCCGATCGCCCCGTCGATGAGCTTCTGCTGGTCGTGCTCGAAGGCGCCGGCCACGGTGTCGTAATAGGCGCCCAGAAAACGGGGCGCGAATTCACGCGTGGCGCCGAAATCCAGCAGCACGAACTTGTCATCGTCGCCGGCCTCGTCCACGCGAATCTTGTAGTTGCCGAAATGCGGGTCGGTCTGGACGATGCCCCAATCGAAGAATTCGAGAAAGAACAGCTCCAGCGCGGCGCCGCCCAGGCGATTGCGCCGGGGCTGTGGCAGGGCCTTCACGGCTTCGCTCTGAACATGACTGGCGGCCTCGAATGAGGTGACCAGTACGGTTTCGGTCGAATATTCGGGAAACACGTCGGGCACGACATAGCGATCGTCGTCGGCCAGACGCTCGCCGAACTCGCGCGTCATGCGCAGCTCGCGGTCGTAATCGACCTCGCGATAGATCATCTCGCGCACTTCTTCCATGATCGCGTTGAGCTCGATGCCCTTGGGCACGAGCCGCGCCAGGCGCACGATATTGGTCAAAGTACGGATATCCGAGTCGATGGCATCAGCCAGCTGCGGATACTGGATCTTGATACAGAGCTCGCGCCCGTCGGATTTGCGCCGTGCGCGGTGCACCTGACCGAGCGAGGCCGCCGCCAAGGGCTCCTCGTCGATCTCCAGTTCCGCCAGACGCTCGGCGCCCAGACGTTCGCGCACCACCGGGGCCAGATCGCCCCAGGCCACCGGCGGGCTGTCGTCCTGCAGGCTGCGCAGCACCTCGATGGCTTCCGGCGGCATGAAGTACTGGCCATAGACCGAGAGCATCTGGCCCACCTTCATGACGCTGCCCTTCAACTGGCCGAGCTCATCGGCCAGAAACTGGGCCTGGCGCACGTAGAACTCGCGGTTGCGGGCCTCACGATCGGATTTGCTGCGAAACAGATTGCCGAACGTATGCGTGGCGTACGACGCACCGGCCATCATCCCCATACGGGCCATCGCGGCGTTGCGATCGAACGACCCGGTCTTGAGTTTGAGCGGCTTGCGCTTGTCGCTCTTGGAGTTATTCGCCATGGCGTGTGCGGGCTGTCGGCATATCGACAAGTCTAGGGCCTGTTGCCGTTTCATGCGAGCGCCGCTTTCCTCGAGAGTCCGCAGTGTGTCCTGCAAGACGCGAGTTGCGGCTCTGGCTGTGCCACGGTCGAGACGCGCCGGCGCCAGTGCGTCCTTGTTCGGTTTTTCACGGGCGGCCGAAGTCTTCGGGACAAACGCCCTTCCATTCACAACACGTCGGCCGTCCAGCGTCCCAGCCCACCGGCGCCGAATGACACGCCGAGCGAGCTACGCCTTGTCTGGACGCCTATAGTCAGTTTCATGGAGCGCTTGGCGCGGATTCGCATGAAACGGCAACAGGCCCTAGCCGCTCGTCCGCACAACACCGTCCGGTCGATTACGATGATGCACCCAACAAAAAAGGCCCGGTCATGGACCGGGCCTTCTCTCCGACAATCGGGCGATTGCCGGTGCACGTCAACCAAGCGTCGTGCGGGCCGATGAATACGATGATTCATCAGTGTCTGGTGGCCATGGCTGGAATTGAACCAGCGACACCAGCATTATGAATGCTGTGCTCTAACCCCTGAGCTACATGGCCTTGGAAAGCGCGAAATTATGTTCGCCCGAAGCTTTTTCGTCAAGGCGAATCTCGCAATTTCTGGCGGTGATCAGACGTTGAAGCGAAAGTGCACGACATCGCCTTCGGCCATGATGTACTCCTTGCCTTCCAGGCGTTGCTTGCCGACTTCCTTGGCGCCTTTTTCACCGCCCAGATCAACATAGGTGTCGTAGTCGATGACCTCGGCACGAATGAAGCCGCGCTCGAAGTCCGTATGGATCACGCCAGCCGCCTGAGGCGCCGTCGAGCCGGTGCGTACGGTCCATGCACGCACTTCCTGCGGCCCGGCCGTGAAAAACGTCTGCAGGCCCAGTAGCGCATAGCCGGCACGAATCACACGGTTCAAGCCGGGCTCGGCCAGACCCAGATCCGCCAGGAATTCGTTCTTGTCGTCGCCCTCGAGCTGGGCCAGCTCGCCCTCGAGTGCGGCACAGACCGGCACGACGCGCGCATTCTGTGCCTCGGCGTGCTCGTGAATACGGTCCAGCAGCGGGTTGTCTTCAAAACCGGATTCGTCGACATTGGCCACGAACAGGGCCGGTTTGGCCGTGATCAGGTGTAGCTCGCGGAGTGCCAGCTGCTCGTCTTCGGACAACGTCATCGCCCGAACGGGCGCGCCCGTGTCCAAGTGATCACGCACGCGCTCGAACAGTTCGACGTTGCGTTTGGCCGTCTTGTCGCCGGATTTGGCGGCCTTGGCCGCGCGTTCGGCGGCTCGCGTCACGGTCGTCAGATCCGCCAGGGCGAGCTCGGTATCGATCGTTTCGACGTCGGCAATGGGATCGACACGGCCGGCCACATGCATGACGTCATCGTTTTCGAAACAACGCACCACATGAAGGATGGCATCGGTTTCGCGGATATTGGCGAGAAACTGATTGCCCAACCCCTCGCCCGTGGACGCCCCGGCCACGAGACCGGCGATATCCACGAACTCGATATTCGTGGGCAGAACCTTGGCCGGCTTGACGATCGCGGCCAGCTTGTCCAGTCGTGGATCCGGCACGGGCACCACGCCCACGTTGGGATCGATCGTGCAGAACGGATAATTCTCGGCCGGAATCTCGGCCGCCGTGAGCGCGTTGAACAACGTGGATTTGCCGACGTTCGGCAAACCGACGATACCGATCTGAAGCGCCATGGTCTGACCTCTCGATGATTGCGCTGCTCGCAGCCGGCGAGCGGCGATACTGTTTAGAGCTTGCGCGAGTTGAGTTGTTGCGCACCGCGCATCCAGCCACTGGCCAGCGCGGTTTCCACGGCCTCGATGGCCGCATCGATGGCTTGATCTATGGCGATCGCCTCGTCACGCGACGGCTTGCCGAGCACGTGGGACAACACCCCGGCACTGTTGCCGGGGTGCCCGATACCGATACGCAGCCGACGATAGCCCGAGCCGATCACGCGATGGGTATCGCGCAGGCCATTATGGCCGCCATGGCCACCGCCGTCTTTCAGACGCGCTGTGCCGGGGCCGAGATCGAGCTCGTCATGCACGACCAGAATTTCGGCCGGCTCGATCTTGTGAAACGCGGCGAGCGGCTGGATCGCCTGCCCGCTGGCGTTCATGAACGTCATGGGCTTGAGCAGCCAGACCGTGTCGTCGCCGCGGCCGGCACGGGCCAGATCACCCTTGAATTTCTTCTCGGACGAAAAGCTGGCGCGCCAACGCTCGGCCAGCCGGTCGATGAACCAGAAACCGGCGTTGTGACGATCGCCGGCGTGGTCGGCACCGGGATTGCCCAGTGCCACGATCGCGCGCAAGCGCTCACTCATCGTGCGGCCCGCTCAAGCGTTGACAGGCGTGTGACTTACTTGTCCTCGCCTTCGCCGTCCGCATCGCTGTCGTCGTTGCTTTCGCCGTCTTCGGCTTCGGCGTCCTCGGCAGCAGCCGCCTCGGCCTCGGCTTCTTCCTCGGCCTCGAGCTCGACCGCAGCACGCGGAATCTGAACCGTGACCACGGTCTGATCGTTCTGCTCGTCTTCGTCGCCCATCAGGTCGACGATCTGCACGCCGGCCGGCACGACCAGATCCGACAGATGCACCGAGTCGTTCAGGTTGAGCTTGGAGCAGTCGACCTCGATGTACTCGGGCAGGTCACGCGGCAGACATTCGATCTCGACGTCATTCATGTTGTGCGAGATCACGCCGTCTTCATCGATCACGCCCGGGGCGACCTCTTCACCGATGAAGTGCAGCGGGATGCTCATGCGCAGCGCTTCGCCGGCCACGATGCGCAGAAAATCCGCGTGTTCGATGAACGGCTTGGCCGGATGACGCTGGAGCGCACGCAGCACGGCTTCTTCGGTCTCGTCACCTTCGACGTTGATCTTGATGATGTGCGAGAAGAATGCCTCGTTGTCCAGATGATGGCTGAGGTCGTTATGGTTGAACGACACCATCTTGGGATCGCCGTTACCGCCGTAGATGATGGCCGGCACACGGCCCGTCTTGCGCAGGCGCTTGTTCTCGGCACGGCCGGTGGACTGACGTTTCTCGGCGTTGAGCTCGAAGGCTTCCATAGTCTGGCTCCAGCTGGCTATGAGGCCGCCGGGAATTGCTCCGCGGCCGCGGTTTGAAGGTGTTCGTGGCTCCCGGCCTGTCGGGCCGAGGGCGTTAAAAGACCGCGTAGTATACGCGTTTGATCGGTTTTTGCACGAGCCGGAACGCTCATCGACGCCTGTCGTGCTAGGCGTCCTTGTACAGCGTCGACACCGACTCTTCTGCACTCACGCGACGAATCGTCTCTGCGAGCAGGGCCGCGATGTGCAGCTGGCGGATCTTGCCGCAGGCTGCGGCATCGCCGGACAGCGGAATGGTGTCGGTGACCACCAGCTCGTCGAGGCGCGAGTTGCGGATGTTCTCGACCGCCTTGCCCGAAAGCACGGGATGCGTGACATAGGCCCGCACCTTGGTCGCGCCCTGATTCTTCAGGGCATCGGCTGCGGCACACAGCGTGCCGGCGGTATCGACCAGATCATCGACCATGATGCAGCTCTTGCCATTCACATCGCCAATGATGTTCATGATCTTGGCTTCGTTGGCCCGCGGCCGGCGCTTGTCGATAATGGCCAGATCGGCTTCATCAAGGCGCTTGGCCAACGCACGTGCACGCACCACACCGCCAACGTCCGGCGAGACGACGACCAGGTTATCGTCACGCTGCTTCTGGCGCCAGATATCGCCCAGCAGCACCGGCGAGGCATAGACGTTGTCCACGGGCATATCGAAAAAACCCTGGATCTGGTCGGCGTGCAGATCGACGGTCAGCACGCGATCGGTGCCGACCGTGCCGAGCAGGCTGGCAGCCACCTTGGCCGAGATCGGCACGCGCGCGCTGCGCGGACGTCGATCCTGGCGGGCATAACCGAAATACGGAACCACGGCCGTGATGCGGCCTGCCGATGCACGATGCAGGGCATCGATCATCATCAACAGTTCCATCAAGTTGTCGTTGGTGGGCTGACAGGTCGACTGGACCACGAACACGTCGCGCCCGCGCACGTTTTCGTCGATCTCGACCTGGCATTCGCCATCGGAGAAACAGCCCACGGTCGCCTTGCCGATCGGCAGCTTCAGATAGCCCGCAACATCACGCGCCAATGCCGGGTTGGCATTGCCGGTAAAGACCATCAATCGGGTATCCGCCATGGGAAACTGTCGGTTGGGGAATTGGCCATGACGCTCGAGGCGCGCCTGCACTCGGGCATCAGGTTGATTTGGCTGGGGCGGCAGGGATCGAACCTGCGCATGACGGGATCAAAACCCGTTGCCTTACCGCTTGGCTACGCCCCAATCCAGAGGCGCGTATTGTCTTTGCAACGTATTCATGTGTCAATTCACCGCCGCCGGTTTTCCGCTTGCCACAACCGGCGACGCCGAGAGAACGCCCGATGCCGACCGCGCTAGGGCGTGTCGAGATCGAACCAGCGATCGACGACCAGCCGGATTCGGGTCTCGTCATTGTCGAGCACGATCTTTCGGGGCAGCGCGCTCGGCGCACCGATCGGTGTCGTGTAGGCCTGGTAGGACACACGCCAGCCGTCCTGGGTGATCGACTGCAGACGGCCGTCTTCCCCGACCGAGATCCGCGCATAGTCGCCCGGGGCTGGCAGACCGCGTACCCAGTAACGCAACGGGGCCAGCGGAAACGACCAGCCGAGCGTGCGCTCGACCAGCACGTCGGGCTGCCGGGTCACCAGATGCTCGCCCTTGTCGGTATCGATCGTGACCTGATCGAGCGTGCCCTGGGCCCGCATCCCGCCGGCGCCGAGCGGGCCGGCCAGCCGCACATCGAAATGCTCGCCGCGCTCGCGCCAGCTCAGATTGCCCGTCCAGCCCAACAGCTGGCCGGTGGCCACCCGGCCCTGTAGCGACCAGGTCGTGAGATCCGCCAGTTCGGCGCGATGCGCTTGCCAGGCCGTGCCGTTGGCGATGCCGGCCGCGCGCTGATCGGGCTTGGTGATGATGGCACAGCCGGGCAGAACAGCCGCCATGGCCATGAGAGTGGTCGCAACAGCGATGAATCGTTTCATGGGCGATGAGCCTTCAGGGTCTGTTTCAGATCCGCGTCGTGCGGGTGGGCATCCAGCGCGTCTTGCCAGATCCGGCGCGCTGCCTGGTGATCGCCCTGCGCCCAGCGGACCGTGCCCAGATGCCGCGCGATTTCAGGGTGGCCCGCGCGTTCGTGCGCCTGCTCGAGGTGACGGCGCGCGGCCGCCAGATTGCCCTGCTTGTACTCCACCCAGCCCAGGCTATCGAGCATGGAGGCGTCGTTGGGCTGCTGCTTCAAGGCGCGACGAATCAACGTCTCGGCCCGGGCGTAATCGCTGGAATGATTGGTCAGCAGATAACCGAGCGCGTTCAGCGCCATGGCGTTGTCCGGCTCGATCGTCAATATCTGATCGAGATCGGCCCGGGCGGCGTCGATGTCCCCCATCGACTCGTGCGCCAGCGCTCGGCCATACAGCAGAGCGGGCTTGCCCGGGCGATGCGCCAAGGCGTCGTTATACAGCGTGAGTGCACGCGCTGCCTGCCCGGCCGACATAAGCAGCTCGGCCTTGGCCGAGAGCAGCTCGTCGGCCCTGGAAGGTGTTTGCTCGGCCAGCGTATCCAGCGTGTTCAGGGCCGCGTCGAGTTCGCCGCTACCGGCCTGGACAACAGCCAGACGCAGACGGGCCCGGAACAGATGATCGCCGGCACCGACCTGCTCATAGCGCTGGCGCGCCACCTCGGCCGCGCCCCGCTGCTCGGCGATCCGGCCGAGATAGTAGCTCGCGGCATCGCCATGCGCGGCGTCATCGGTGAGTGTCTTGAAAACCCTGGCCGCCTTGTCCGGCTCGTGGTTGCCAAGACGCGCCAGCGCGAGCCCGAAACGGATATCGCTGTCCTTCGGGGCCAGAGAAACCGCGGTTTCAAACTCGGACAGCCCGGCCGTGGTCTTGCCGATGGACAACAGATACCGTGCCAGGCGTGCGTGATAGCTCGCTTTCTCGTCGGCCGAACCACTCAGCTCGGCCAGAGTCTGGCGTGCGCGTTCGATGTGCAGATCACGGGCTTCGATGAACGCCGCCAGCAGATGCGCATCCGCCCAGTCGGGTGCGGCGGCAATCACCGGTTTGATCGCCTGTCGGGCCGTGGCCAGCTCGTCGTAGCCAAACGCCACCAGGGCCAGCGCGTAGCCGGCCGCGGTCTTGTTGTCCGAAGACGCCCGGATCTGTTTCGCCAGGGCGATGGCCTTTGCCGACTTCGCCGGTTTGCCCGACAACAGATCCGCGATTCTCTGATAGGCCTGACGTGTCTTGGCGATGCCCGGCCCGACGGCACGGGCGAATCGTGGCGCGAACTGGATCACGCCATCGGCATCGTCGTTGACAAAGGCAAGCTCGAGTGCGGCCTGCTGGGCTGCGATATCGTCGGGCTGTCGGACCGCCCAGAGCTTGACCGCGGGATAGGCCAGATCCGGCCGATCCGCGGTGATCGCTACCTTGGCCGTACGCTCGGCCAGATCGGTTGGCCCATCGACCGGCTGATCCAGACGCGCATTCAGCGCCAGCGCGGCCGCATATTGTTCCGCGGCCTCGCTCATGTTGTCGCGCGACAACGCCATCTCTGCGGCCAGCACGTGATAGGCGATCCGCGCGGCCGGCGCGTTCGCCGCCGTGGTCATCGATTCTTCGATGGCCGCCTGCCAGCCGGGGATACGTGCATCATCAGCACGTATCGCTGCCTGGCTCGGCGTGGCCACAGAGGCGATGACCATGGCGCTGGCGAGCACCGTGGCTGTCGCCCCGAGCCGGCCGGCCATACGGCTCGGCCAATGGCCACGATTGTTTTTGTAATGCCTGATTCGCATCCCGATTGCCCCAGAGCTATGACGCGCACGGTAGAATACGCGCATGTCGCTGCTCACCGTGGGCCTGAATCACAATACCGCCGCCCTGTCGATTCGCGAAGCAGTGGCGTTTCCGGCCGATCAGTTTGCCAGTGCCCTGGATGATTTTCTGCGTCTGCCGCAAATCCGGGAAGGGGCGATTCTGTCGACCTGTAATCGCACCGAACTCTACGCGATCATCGACGACGAGCTGACAACAGACGACGACGCCGGCCTGCGCGCGTGGCTGGCCGCCCAGCGCGGCCTGGAGCTGGCCACGCTTCAGGATTGTTTCTATATCCACCACGGACGCGAGGTGGTGCGCCATAGTCTGTGCGTGGCCGCCGGGCTGGATTCGATGATCCTGGGCGAGCCCCAGATTCTCGGCCAGATGAAGGACGCCTATCGCACCGCCCAGGCAGCGCGCGGCACCGGCACCCTGCTCACCCGTTTGTTCGAGCACAGCTTCACGGTCGCCAAGAGCGTGCGCAGCCAGACCGAAATCGGCGCCAGCCCGGTGTCGGTGGCCTATGCCGGTGTCTCGCTGGCCCGCCAGATCTTCACCGACGTTTCCGAATCCTGCGCGCTGATGATCGGCGCCGGCGACACCATCGAGCTGACCGCGCGCTACCTGGCCGAGATCGGCGTCTCGCGCATGATCTTTGCCAATCGCAGCCTGGACAAGGCCCAGGAACTGGCCACGCGATACCACGGCTATGCGCTGTCGCTGGCCGATGTACCCACGCATCTGGCCGAGGCGGATCTGTTGATTGCCTCCACCGCCGCGCCCGGCCATATCGTGACTGCCGATCAGATCAAGAAAGCGCTGCGCAAGCGTCGCCGCAAACCGATATTCGCGCTCGATCTGGCCGTGCCGCGCGATATCGAGCCCCGCGCGGCAACGCTCGAGGATCTGTATCTGTACACGGTCGACGATCTGCAGAGCGTGATCGACGACAACAAGCGGTCGCGCCAGGCGGCGGCCCAGGCCGCGCATGCGATCATCGACCAGCGGATCGATGAATATCTGGAATGGGTGGATTCGCGCCAGGCCACCGCCACAATCCGCGAAATACGCGCCGACGCCGAGGCCAAGCGCGATCGGGCCGTCGCCGGTGCCCGCCGGCGCCTGGCCCGCGGCGAGGATGCCGATACGGTGATGGCCGATATGGCGCGTATCCTGACCAACAAACTCATGCACGAGCCGACGGCCACGCTTCGCAAAGCAGTCGGCGCCCGCCAACAACGCCTGCTCGGCCCGGCCCGAGAGCTGTTCGAGCTGGGCGACGAGGCCGACGACACGCCGTCTGCGCCCGGCCCGGACAACCCCCGCGAGACCCGATGAAAGATTCTCTACGCGCCAAACTCGATGAACTGATCGAACGCCACGAAGACCTGGCCTATTCGATGTCGGACCCCGACGTCATCAACGATCAGGACAAGTTCCGGCGCATGTCCCAGGAATACGCCCAGCTCGAGTCACTGGCCCAGGACTATCGGGCCTGGCGCGATCTGACCGACGAGGTCGAAGGGCTGGAAGACATGGAGAACGGCGATGATGGCGAGCTGGCCGAGATGGCCGAAGCCGAGCTGGCCGAGGCACGCCCGAAGATCGCCGCCCTCGAAGAAGCGCTGCGTCGTCATCTGATTCCCAAGGATCCCAACGACAACGCCAACCTGTATCTGGAGATCCGGGCCGGCACCGGCGGCGATGAAGCGGCTCTGTTCGCCGGCGACCTGTTGCGCATGTACACCGCGTATGCTGAAAAACAGGGCTGGCGGGTCGAGCTGCTATCGGCCTCGGCCGGCGAGCACGGCGGTTACAAGGAGGTCATCTCGCGGGTGATCGGTACCGGCGCATTCTCGCAGCTGAAGTTCGAATCCGGCGCGCATCGTGTTCAGCGCGTACCGGCCACCGAATCCCAGGGGCGCATCCATACCTCGGCCTGTACCGTGGCCGTGCTGCCCGAGATGGATGAAGTCTCCGAGATCAAGATCGATCCCAGCGATCTGCGTGTGGATACCTTTCGTTCGGCCGGTGCTGGCGGCCAGCACGTCAACACCACCGATTCGGCGATCCGGATCACCCACCTGCCCACGGGCGTGGTGGTCGAATGTCAGCAAGAGCGCTCCCAGCACAAGAACCGCGCCCAGGCCATGAGCCTGCTTCAGACCAAACTGATGACCGCCGAGCAGGACAAGCAGGCCAACGAACAGGCCGCCGCGCGCAAGCGTCTGGTCGGCAGCGGAGATCGCTCCGAGCGGATTCGCACCTACAACTATCCGCAGGGGCGGGTGACCGATCACCGCATCAATCTCACCCTCTACAAGCTGGAACAGATCGTCCAGGGTGATCTCGACGAGGTGGTGCAAGCACTGACCAGCGAGCATCAGGCCGATCTGCTGGCCGAAATGGGCGCCGCCTGACCCCTTGGCCGAGCCCGCGACAACACTGGCCGATTGGCGTCGCGCCGCGGCCGGGCGCCTGGCCGGCGACAACGCCACCGACAACGCCGAAGCCGAAGCCCGGTGGCTGGCCGAGCACGTGCTCGGCCTGACCACGACCCAGCTCATCCTGGCCGATCCCCGGACGCTGGCCATCGTGGATCACGAGCGCCTGGAAGCGGCCCTGGCGCGTCGCCTGTCCGGTGTACCGCTGGCTCAGATCATCGGCCGGGCCGATTTCGGCCCGCTGGAACTCCGGGTGACGCCTGACGTGCTGATCCCGCGGGCCGATACCGAGGTGCTTGTGGAAACGGTGCTCGCGACATTTGCCGCCGAGCGCGATCTGCATGTGATCGATCTGGGCACCGGCAGCGGCGCGATCGCCTTGATGCTGGCCGACGCGCGCCCGGGCTGGCACATCACCGCGACCGATCGCAGCCCGGCCGCACTGACCGTGGCCCGCGACAACGCGGCCGCCTTGGGCCTGGGCCGCGTTGTCTTCATCGAATCGGACTGGTTTGCGAATCTGGGGCATCAGCGCTTTGATGTCGTCGTGGCCAATCCGCCCTATATCGCCCCCGAAGACACGCATCTGGCGGCACTCACACACGAGCCGCGCCAGGCCCTGGTCGCCGCCGACCATGGCCTGGCCGATCTGGCTGTCATTGCCACCACGGCTCCGCAGCATCTGCGGCCCGGGGGCGGGCTGTTCGTCGAACATGGCTATGATCAGGGACAGGCTGTACGCGCCCTGCTCCTCGCCGCCGGCTTTTCGGATGTGCTCACCCGGGCCGACCACGCCGGTCGCGATCGCGTAACCGGTGGCCTGGTCAATCGCGGGGATGAATAGACGCAGGATTGTCTTCTATCCGCCGATGGGCGCCGATTGAACGCAGATAGCGAGAAGACAGAATGTTCTGACAAGACGCTGACGATCGTGCTCGGCCGCCAACGCTGTACGCTCTGTTCGTGCCTGTTCGCGAACAGTTGAGCAACAGCGCCTTGAGTCAAACGGCGCCAAGACGCATGACGGATTTTCCTGCCCGGCAGTCCATTATCTGCGTTTCATCAGCGTGCATCGGCGGATAAACGATTTATCGCCCGATCACTGCAGCCGCGAAATGACGGCCTCGGTGAACGACGATGTGCTGCCCTCGCCGCCCAGATCGGGCGTGGTGCGATCGCCTTCGGCAATGGCCCCGCGTACGGCCTCGCGGATCCGACGGGCGCGCTCGGGCTGGTCGATATGATCGAGCATGAGGGCGGCCGCCAGGATCACGGACGTGGGATTGGCGATGCCCTGGCCGGCGATATCCGGCGCACTGCCGTGCACGGCCTCGAACATGGCGCATTCGTCACCGATGTTGGCGCCGGGCGCCAGGCCCAGACCGCCGATCAGTCCGGCACAGAGATCGGACAGGATATCGCCGAACAGATTGGTGGTGACGATGACGTCGAAGTTCTTCGGCTCCATGACGAGCTTCATGGCACAGGCATCGACGATCAGCTCTTCGTGCTCGAGATCCTCGTACTGCTCGGCCAACTCTCGGCCCACTTCGAGAAACAGCCCCGAGGTGGATTTCATGATGTTGGCCTTGTGCGCCAGCGTGACTTTCTTGCGCCCGCGTGCGCGCGCCATCTCGAAAGCGAACTTGATGATGCGCTCGCACTGTTCACGGGTGATCACCGACAGGGCTTCGGCGCGCTGCCCGTCGTCAGAGACGGTCTGGCCTTCGCCGGAATACATGCCGCCCTTGTTTTCACGAACGGTGATGATGTCGAGATCGTCGTAGCGCGATTTCGTGCCCGGCAGGCTGATCGTGGGCCGCACGTTGGCATACAGATCGAAATGCTTGCGCATGGCCACGTTGACCGAGCGATACCCGCCGCCCGAGGGCGTGGTTACCGGGCCTTTCAACACCAGGCCCGTGCGCTCGATCGAGGTCAGCGCCTCCTCGGGCAGGGGGTCATCGGCACCGCCGTCGAGCGCGGCCTTGCCGACGGCGACTTCCTCGATATCGAATTCGGCGCCCACGGCGTTCAGCACCGACAGTGCCGAGTCCACGATATCGGGGCCGATTCCATCACCCTTGATAACGGTCAGGGGCCTTTGCGCCATATGATCCTTGCCTTGACGGCGTACGAACGCCTGTCGTGTGAGCTTTATGGCATCCTATCAGTTGTCTCATCGCGGCATCGTTTCAACCGGCGGATCCTCTATGCGAGGCCTGTTTCAAACACTGCTCGCCCTCATTCTGATAGCCGGGTCCGGGGGCCAGGCCGCGGCTGCCAGCCCCTCGACGTCGACCGATCTGGTGGTCGTGATGAAATCAGAGCGGGTGCTTTATCTGTATCAGGCGGGGCATGTGGTGGCTCAATATCCGGTCGCCCTCGGCGCATCGCCCCGGGGCACGAAACAGATGGCAGGCGACAACAAGACCCCCATCGGGGCCTATACCCTGGACTGGCGCAACCCGAACAGTGATTTCCACCGCTCGCTGCATATCAGCTATCCGGACACCGAAGACCGGGCACAGGCGGCTGTTCTCGGCGTGCCGCCCGGCTCGAACATCATGATCCACGGCCAGCCGAGCTACGATGATCGTCTGCGTACCGGCGACTGGACCAACGGCTGTATCGCGGTCTCGGATGCCGCCATCGACGATATCTGGTCGCGCGTGGCCGACGGCACGCCGATCCATATCTATCCGTGAGTCGATGAGCCGGATGTCGAGATCGGCACCGTGTTCGGCGGGCGCATCGCATCAACGCCGGCTGCCCGCCGACAAAGAGACAGAGCTCGCCGCCGCACGGCGTCAGGAATGGGCCACATGGGTTCTGCGCCTGACGGTGATCGCTGCACTGTACGGCGTGATCGGCAACAGTCAGGCGCTGTCGGCCATTTGGTTCAAGAGCCTGTGGGCGCTCTGGCCACCGCTTGCGTTTCTCGCTGCCTCGGCTCTTGAGCGGCGCCCGCCGACCCGGCGGTTTCCGTTCGGCTTCTATCGCGCGGTAAGCATCGGTTTCCTGACCTCGGCATTGTCGCTGGTGGCCATGGGCGCGTATCTGATCGTCTCCGGCCTGCAATCACACCTGATGAACGATCCCGACAAGCTGGCCACGATCAGCGCCATGACGGCCTGGTGGCAATGGCCCGGCTGGTGGGTGATCGCTGCCCTGGCCTACAGCATGGCCGTGCCGCTGGTGATTGGTCGACGGCGCAAGGCCCATGCCATCAATCTGCACGACAAGGGCCTCTATGCCGATGCTTCGATGGGCCAGGTGAACTGGATGGCCGCGGCCACGGCGATCTGCGGTGTCCTGGGTATCGGCCTGGGCGCGGCGTGGCTGGATATCGCGGCCACCCTGCTCATTGGCGTGACCGTGTTCGGCCAGGGACTGCGTCATGTCTATACCGCGATCTGCGATCTCATGGACGAAGTGCCACGCGAGATCGGCACCAATCATGTCGTGCCGCTGGTCGCCACGATCCAGCGCCGGATCCAGGCCGAGCCCTGGGTCGAGACGGTACGCGTGCGTCTGCGCGAAGAAGGCCGGATGCTGACTGGGATCGCGCTGGTGTGTCCGGACGAAAGCCGTGCCCGGCTCGTCGACATGGAAACCCTGCGGGATACGATCACCGATCTCGACTGGCGGCTGCTGGATTTTCAACTGGTGCCGGTCTCTCGAGCAGACTTCGACCGAGAATGCAGCGCGCGATGAGCCGGGCTGTGCCGGGCCTTCACCTGCCCCATGAGCTGGCAGCGGGTCTGCTCACGCGCGCCCGGGGCGCGGCCGGCCATGAGATATGCGGCCTGCTGACCGGGGCCGAGGCCGGCCGGGCACGCCACGATATGACGATCGCCAACCGGGCTACGCGCGCCGCCGATCGTTTTCAGATGGATATCGGCCAGCAGATCGACGCGTTTCGAACGACTCGTTGTGCCGGGCGTCTGATCGTTGCCATCTATCACTCGCACCCGGTCGGCGAGGCTGTGCCGTCGGCGCATGATCGCCGCGGCCACGGCTACCCGGCCATTCCCGCCATCATCGTCGCACCCGGCGCCGATGCCGATGTTATCCGGGCCTGGTGGCTCCAGCCCAGCTCGGCCGCGGAATGCCCGCTCATCATCGAGCCGGCCGAACGCACTGCTTTTTTGTAGAATCGTGCTCTGTTCTCCCGATTAAGACCCGCGATGCGCTTATCCCGTCTGGCCCTGGCCACCACCAAGGAAACCCCGGCCGATGCCGAGATCGTCTCGCACCAGCTGATGCTGCGTGCCGGCATGATCCGGCGGCTGGGGGCCGGGCTGTATACGTGGTCGCCGCTGGGCATGCGGGTACTGCGCAAGGTCGAGGCGATCATCCGGGCCGAGATGGCCGCCATCGACGCGCTCGAGATCCTCATGCCGGCGGTACAGCCCGCCGAGCTATGGCAGGAATCCGGACGCTGGCAGGCCATGGGCCCGCTCATGCTGCGCATGACCGACCGGGCCGAGCGCGAGTACTGCTTCGGCCCTACGCACGAGGAGGTCGTTACCGATTACATCAAACGCGACGTGCGCAGCTACAAGCAGCTGCCGCTGACGGTCTATCAAATCCAGACCAAGTTCCGCGACGAGATCCGGCCGCGCTTCGGCCTGATGCGCGCGCGCGAGTTCATCATGAAGGACGCCTACTCCTTCCATATGGATGAGGCCGGCCTGGACCGCGAATACCAGGCCATGCGCGGGGCCTATGCCCGCATTCTCGATCGCATGGGCCTGGATTATCGCGTGGTCGCCGCGGATTCGGGCGCCATCGGCGGGGCCAAGTCGGAAGAGTTCCATGTGCTTGCCCACTCGGGCGAGGACGAGCTGGCCGTGGCCAGCGAAGGCGGCTATGCCGCCAATATCGAGGCCGCGGTCACCCGGGCCGGTGATGGCCCCCGCGCAGCCCCCGGCGCGGCGCTGAAAAAGATCGACACGCCCGGCGTGACCACGATCGCCGGCCTGGCCGAGCACTTGAAGGTGCCCGAGCGCGCAACCGCCAAGGCGATCGTGGTGATGGGCGAGTCGGGGGACCCCGTACTGCTCATGCTGCGCGGTGATCACACGCTCAACGCGATCAAGGCCGAACAGCTGCCCGGTATCGCCGCGCCGCTGACCATGGCCGATGAAGCCACCATCCGTAATCATTTCGGTGCCGGGCCCGGATCGCTCGGCCCGGTGAATGCCACGGTCGAGGTCATCGCCGATCATGCACTGGCCAACGCAGCGGACATGGTCGTGGGGGCCAACTACGACGGCGCCCACTTCACCGGCTTCAACTGGGGCCGTGATCACCCCGAGCCCCGGTTTGCCGATCTGCGCAATATCGTGGCCGGCGATACCAGCCCCGACGGTCAGGGCACGATCGATATTCTGCGCGGTATCGAGGTCGGCCATGTCTTCCAGCTGGGCGACAAATACAGCCGCGCGCTGAATCTGACCGTGCTCAACGAATCCGGTGCGGAGGTCGTGCCACAGATGGGCTGCTACGGCTTTGGCGTCTCGCGCGTGGTGGCCGCGGCCATCGAGCAGTGCCACGACGACGCCGGCATCGTCTGGCCCGCGGCGATCGCTCCGTTCGAGCTGGTGATCGTGCCGATCAAGGCCGACAAGTCCCAGGCGGTGCGCGATGCCTGCGAGGCACTTTACGGCGAACTGAAAGCCGCCGGCGTGGACGTGGCCTATGATGATCGCGGCCTGCGCCCCGGCCCGATGTTCGCCGATGCCGAGCTGATCGGCATCCCGCATCGGATCGTGGTCTCGGACCGGGGCCTGGAAGCCGGCCGGCTCGAATACAAGGGCCGCGCCGACGCCGAAAACAGCGACGTGGCTCATGATATCGACGCTATTCGGGACAGGATCGGCCACCGTTAGCGCCACGCGCCGCGCCGGCGCGATATTGGCCTGTCTGCTCGTCTGGGGCACGGCCTGGCCGGCCGCCCGCGCGCCGGCCTTGCTGGATCCGGCCACGCGGGCGACTCTGGCCCGCGCGATCGCGGCCAGCCCCGGCTTCGACAATCGTTTTGCCGCCGAAGTCTGGCTGGTCGACATGTCGCGCCGGCTGGCGCATTTCGTACCCGACGTGACCCGACGCCTGGCGCTGTTGCGTGATGTACACGCCGCCGCCAGCCAGGCCGGCGTGTCCCCGGAGCTGGTGCTGGCCATCATCGAGGTCGAGTCGCATTTCAAGCGTTTCGCGCTCTCGTCAGCCGGTGCCCGCGGGCTGATGCAGGTCATGCCGTTCTGGCGCAACGAAATCGGCGCGGCAGACGACAACCTGTTCGCCCGAGCCACCAACCTGCGCTATGGCTGCGCGATTCTGGCGGTCTATCTAGAGCGTGAACACGGCCGACTCGCCCCCGCGCTGGCGCGCTACAACGGCAGCACGGGCCGTACGGTCTATTCCGATCGTGTCCTGGCCGCACTCCGCCGTCACTGGCGCACCGATTGATCTAGCGGTTGTCCAGCGTCTGCTTGACAAACGGAATGGTCAGCCGGCGCTGGGCGGCCAACGAAGCCCGATCCAGCGTATCCAGCGTGGCCATCAGCGTGGGCACGTCGCTGTCGGCGTGCTTGAGGATCCAGCGCGCCGTGGGCTCGGGCAGCGTCATCCCGCGCTGGGCGCCGCGCTCGACCAGCAGGGCGATCTTGTCCTCGTCGTCCAGCGCGCGACAACACACCGCCCCGCCCCAGGCCAGGCGCGTGGCCAGATCGGGCAGCGCCAGGCCCAGCTCGCGCGGCAGGCGCGAGCCTGCCGCCACCAATCGGCTACCGCGAGCGCGCAGCGCATCGGACAGCCCCACCAGGGCGATTTCCGCCTCGCGCTGGCCCGCGATGACATCGATATCGTCAATACAGACACAGTCCATTTCGGCCAGGTTCTCGATCAACGGCTGCAGGCGCTGGCGCACTTGGCCCAGCGGCAGATAGCAACTGCGCTTACCGGCGTCGCCGACCGCTCGACAGGCCGCCTGCAACAGATGCGTCTTGCCGCTGGCCTCGGGCCCAGCCAGATAAAGCCGCTCGGCGCGGCCGGCGATGATCTGGGCGATCGAAGCCCGTGCCTCGGCGTTGACGTCGCCCACGAACGCTTCGAGCGTGGCCGAAGCCGGCAACTGAACACCGAGCACAAGCTGAACGGTCATAGGCACACACGCCCGATGAGAAAAACGAAGGCAGGTCGTCGACGGCCGTCAGCATGCCGGCCCAAGCCGGCCGCCACAACCGAGCCGCCCCGGCCGAGACACTCAATCCTGCAGATACAGCTGGCTGTCGCGCCATCGACGCCCGCCGTAACGCACCAGCACGGCCAGAACCGCAGCCGTGGGCAGCGCCAGCAATACACCGATGAAACCGAACAGCTGGCCGCCGGCCAGCACCGCGAAGATCACCCAGACCGGATGCAGCCCGATGGCATCGCCCAGCAGTAACGGCTGAAGTACGACCTGCTCCATCACCTGGCCGATACCGAAGACCAGAAAGACCCAAAGCACCTGTATCGGGTCGCCGGTCTGGACCAGCATGGCCAGCGAGGCGAACGATACGCCGGACAAGACGCCGACATAGGGCACGAAGCTCACGATACCGGCCCCCAGCCCGATGACCAGCGCCAGATCCAGCCCGGCAAGCCACAGCCCGACAATATAGATCGTGCCCAGCACCAGCATGACCAGGCCCTGCCCTCGCAGAAAATGGCCCAGCACGTTGTCGGTCTCGCAGGCCAGCTCGGTGACCGTATCGACATAACGCCGCGGCAGCTGGTCCCGGATGAAACCGGTCATCTGGTCCCAGTCGCGCAGCAGATAGAACATGATGACCGGGATCAAGAGCAGATTGATCGCCCAGGAGAACAGCGCGGTTCCCGAGGTCAGTGCTTTTTTGAACACCGTGGTGGCCACACCACTGGCCGAGCCCCAGTTGTTGGTCACCAGATTCTGGATCGAACGCGCATCGATGCCGCCCACCCCCGGGGCCACTCGCTGGATCCAGGGGTTGAGCGTGCTCTGAACCCAGTCCAGATAGCGCGGCACGTTGCGCAGCAGTGTTTCGAACTGGGCCTGGAGCACCGGAAGGACCAGAAACACCGCCAGCGTGGTGGTCAGGATCATGACCAGAAACACGATGATCACGCCCAGCGTGCGGCCCAGTTTGAGCCGTTCCAGCCGGTCCACGATCGGATCACAGACATAGGCCAGACCGGCGCCCAGCACGAACGGCAGGAGCATCCCGTGCAGCAGTACGATGATCGCCACGAAACCGGCGATTGCAATAGCAGCAAGCGTGCGACCGCGCATAGTTTCAGATCCGATCGGTCATGGACCGTGCCCGATCCACGAAAAGATATCGAAGCGGTACAATAGCACGCACATCCCGGCGCTCTGCCGATCCAATTCTTTCAGCAACAGGCCTGCCTCACGTGAGCGAGCGTTCTACATCATCGGGCGATGCGCCCGGCCTGACCTATGCCGACGCCGGCGTGGATATCGATGCCGGCAACCGTCTGGTCGATGCCATCCGCGGGCCGGTCGAAGCCACGCGCCGGCCCGAAGTCATCGGCACCCTGGGCGGTTTCGGTGGCTTGTTCGAGCTGCCGGTCGATCGCTACAAGCGGCCCGTTCTGGTCTCGGGCACCGATGGCGTAGGCACCAAGCTGCGTCTGGCCATCGACCACGGCCGCTATGAGGGCATCGGTATCGACCTGGTCGCCATGTGCGTCAACGATGTGCTGGTCACGGGCGCCGAGCCTCTGTTCTTTCTCGATTACTACGCCACGGCCCATCTGGATCCGGCGGTGGCCACGCCGGTGATCCAGAGTATCGCCGAAGGATGTCGCCAGGCGGGCGCGGCGCTGGTCGGCGGAGAGACCGCCGAGATGCCGGGCATGTATCGCGACGGTGACTTCGATCTGGCGGGCTTCTCGGTCGGCGTGGTCGAGTACGACAAACGCATCGACGGCAGCGCCTGTGGCGTGGGCGACGTGGTGCTCGGCCTGGCCTCCAGCGGACCGCATTCCAACGGCTATTCGCTCGTGCGACGGATTCTCGAGCACGCCGGGATCGATCCCGCAGCCGAAACACTGGGCGAGACCCGTCTGCTGGATGCCCTGATGGCACCGACGCGTATCTACGTGCAGGCCGTCCAAGCACTGCTGGGCGCCTGTGAGGTACACGCCATGGCGCATATCACCGGCGGCGGTCTGGCCGAGAACTTCGCGCGCGTGCTGCCCGAGGGCATTGGGGCACGGCTGGATCAGCGGGCATGGCGCCGACCGCCGGTGTTCGACTGGCTGGCCGCGGCCGGCCAGGTCGCCGACGGCGAAATGGCGCGCACGTTCAATAACGGCATCGGGTTCTGTGTCGTCGTGCCGGCCGACCAAGCAGACACCGCGATCGAGACGCTGCGCGCTGCCGGCGAGACGGTGGTCACCCTGGGTGAGCTCTGCGCGCGTGCGGATGAACAGCCGGCCGTCGTGTTTTCTTCATGAGCGATATACCAGCCCCAAAACCGCGGATCGTGGTGCTGATCTCCGGGCGCGGGCGCAATCTCGAAGCGATCCACCAGGCCATCGAGCGCGACGAGCTGAACGCCGAAATCGTGCTTGTGGCCAGCAACAAGACCCGGGCGCCGGGCCTGGGATATGCCCGTCTGGCCGGGCTGCCCACGGTTGCCATTTCGCCAACGGCGTTTGCCGATCGCGAAAGCTACGATGCCGCCCTGGCCCGACGCGTGGCCGCAGCGCGCCCCGACTGGGTGGTTCTGGCCGGCTTCATGCGGGTGCTCAGTGATGCATTCATCGCCCCGTTTGCCGGGCGGATCGTGAATATCCACCCGTCGCTGTTGCCCAAGTACAAGGGCCTGCATACCCATGCCCGCGCGCTTGCGGCCGGCGATACCCATCACGGGGCCAGCGTACATCTGGTCATTCCCGCGCTCGACGAGGGCCCGGTCGTGCGCCAGGGGCGAATCCGCATCACGGCCGACGATACCGAGCAGACACTGGCCGATCGCGTGCTGGATCGAATCGAGCGCCCGTTGTATGCCGCCGCGCTGGCCGATCTGTTCGAGGCGCGGGTCACGGCCGCGGACGACGGCGCGCTGTATCGCGACGGCGTCCGCCAGCACACCCCGCCCATTCAGGATTACGATTGATGCACCGGCTGATTCTCGCGCTTACCACAGGGCTGACGTTGGCGGCCAGTGCGTCGGTCGTGGCCAAGACCAGCCCCCCGGACCGGCCGTCATCGGCCGCGCTGGCCAGCGCGACCACGCCGTTTACCGCCAGCTTTACAGTGAACAAGGCCGGGCTGCCGCTCGGTGACACACGATTTTCACTGCGCGCGGCCGATGAGCCCCACTGCTTCATCTATCGGGGCCAGGCCAACCCCAACGCCTTCGTCAAACTCTTTCTCGGCGATATCGACGAGCGCTCGCGGTTCTGCCTGGTCGATGGCCGGGTACGACCCATGCGGTTCTCCCATGCCGAGAAGGGTGAGCCGCGCAAGAGCTATACGCTGGTCTTCGACTGGTCGGCGGCCAAGATCCGCTATACCGACAAGGCCGGGCGCAAACGCGTGTTCGATACCCAGCCCGGCGTACAGGATCCGTTATCGCTACAGATCGCCGCCCGTGCCTGGGTGGCCGGGCTGTCCCGGCCGGCGCGCGCTGACAAGACCTTTCCACTGGCCGACGATGACGGCATCAAGATGTTTGCGCTGACGACCGCGCCGGCCGGCACGGTCAAGACCGCTGCCGACAACTACGACACACAAAAGGTCAGTCGAACCGACAGCGCCGATCACACGCTGGAACTCTGGTTGGCGCCCGAAGCGCATTACATCCCGGTGAAGGTCACGACCGGCAAGGACGGCCGAGTCTTCACCATGAGCGCTGATCAGATCGTCGTCGAGGACTGACCGGGGGCGTGTCGCGATCAAACAAGACGGCGCGCCGGCCGCCCGCGCCCTGCCTGGCGCACCCGGCACGGGCCATGCCGCGACTTATAGCCTGACGATAAGCCCTAGGTGCGCGGCAGGGTGACGCCGCGCTGGCCCTGATACTTACCGCCCCGATCGGCATATGAGGTTTCGCAGACCTCATCGGATTCGAGAAACAGCATCTGGGCCACGCCTTCATTGGCATAGATCTTGGCCGGTAGCGGCGTGGTGTTGGAGAACTCCAGCGTGACGTGGCCTTCCCACTCCGGCTCCAGCGGCGTGACGTTGACGATGATGCCGCAGCGGGCATAGGTCGATTTGCCCAGGCAGATCGTGAGCACGTTGCGCGGAATCCGGAAATACTCGATGGTCGAGGCCAGCGCGAACGAGTTCGGCGGGATGATGCAGACATCGCCCTCGAAATCCACGAACCCCTTCGAGTCGAAGGCCTTGGGATCAACCATCGAGGTATTGATGTTGGTGAACAGCTTGAAATGCGGCGAGCAGCGTACGTCGTAGCCATAGCTGGACACGCCGTAGGACACGATCTTCTCGCCGTCGCGCTCCTTGACCTGGCCAGGCTCGAAGGGCTCGATCATGCCTTCGGATTCAGCCATGCGACGAATCCATTTGTCGGCTTTGATACTCATGTTGTGCTGCTCGGCGCCGGTGGTAGCGCAACAGTCTAACGATGCGCGGCACGCACGCCCAGCCATTGTTGTTGCAGGCACACGGCCCGGCGAATCAGCGGATCCGACTGGGCACGCAGCCTTCGGGCCTGTCGTCATGAAATATGCCGTCGCCTTGCCCGCGCCCGGCGTGCCCGGCAGGGCGCGAGCCACCCCCAAGATATGACGACGGGTCGGCTTGTCTTATGACGACGGGCCCCAAGCTGTCGTATCGTGCCGGGCATCGCCAACCAACGGGTTCTTTCCATGAAGGTCCAGCAGATCAACGAATTCGGCACGCCCGATGTCTTTCACGCCGCCGACGTCGAGGCCCGCGAGCCGGGCCCGCGCCAGATCCGTGTCCGTCAGATGGCCACCAGCGTCAACCCGGTCGATACCAAACTGCGCGCGGCCGGCCCGCCGATCGCACCGGCATTGCCCGCGGTCCTGGGCTGTGATGTGGCCGGTATCGTGGAAAGCGTCGGTGACGGCGTACGCGCGTTTCAGGTCGGCGACGAGGTTTATGGCTGTGCCACGGGTGTCATCGGGCACGACGGGGCCTACGGCGAGTACGCCGTGGTCGACGCAGCCTTCATGGCCGCCAAGCCCCGCAACCTGGATTGGCGCCAGACCGCGGCCCTGCCGCTGGTGACCATCACCGCCTGGGAAGCCCTGGTCGATCGGGCCGGTGTCCGCCCCGGCGATCATGTTCTCGTGCACGGCGGTACGGGCGGCGTGGGCCATATCGCGGTCCAGCTGGCCAAGACGCTCGGGGCACGGGTGGCCACCACGGTATCGACGACAGAAAAAGCCGATATCGCCGCGCGTCTGGGCGCCGACGACATCATCTACTACACCGATGAGGCCGTGGCTGATTACGTGGCCCGGGTGACTGGCGGGCGTGGTTTCGACGTGGTCTTCGATGCCACCGGCGGCTCGGATATCGCCAAATCCTTCGAGGCCGCGCGCGTCAATGGCCAGGTCGTGACGATCGTGTCGCAGTACACCGCCGATCTGTCGCCGATGCATACCAAGAGCCTGTCGCTGCATGTGGTCCTGATGCTCACCGCCATGCTCAACGGCATCGACCCGGGACATCACGGCGAAATCCTCACCAAGGCCGCGCACCTGGTCGATACCGGCGAGCTCGACCCCTTGCTGGATACGGCACGCTTCACCCTGAACGATGTCGCCGATGCTCATCGTCGTCTGGAATCCGGCAAGGCCGTGGGCAAGATCGTGATTGATATCGCCACCGCTTGAAACCGCCGCGGCACGTGACGTATTGCGCGCGTGCCGCTCGAGCGCAGGATAAGCGCCATTGTCCGGCCATATTCCTATTCATAGGCACGACCGAACGTTACTTTCGAGACCGGGGCTTGCGCGGCACGATTGATGGTCACGCGTATCGCTATCGTTCGAGGCCCGGTTTGTACGCAACGCCGACACATCGACCCGTCATTCACGCGCCGGGTGACCGGGCGCCGTCGATCGTCTGACCGTTCCCGCTCGTGCCACAGACCACACGTGATTTCTGGCTGGCGTTTTTGGAAACCTTCGAAAAGGGCAAACTCGATGCCGCGTTCGAAGCCGGCTGGCAGGATATGCTGGCCGCCAACGCGCCCGAGCTACCCGGCGTATTGCGGCACATCGCGGCCCATCTGGGCGTTACACCACGCCAGCTACGCAAGATGGCCCCGCGGCGACGGGCACGCTGGCTCTTGCCCAAGCTCCCGGACATCAGGCTGCTCATGGAATACGTCACCGATGCTTATTATCTTCGTCGGCGCGGGCGATCGGTGAGCCGATTTCTTGATCTTTTGGGCAAGCCGCACGACGAACGCAACGTTGTGGCGAAAAACATATCCTTGCCCGCAGCCGATGACGTATTCGCCGCAGTCGAGCGCTGTATGGTCGAGGCGCGCTCGGTGCGAGCGATTTACCGCTATCTCGCGCTGCAGTCGGCGCTCGTCATGGACTGGCAACACCGGGCACGTGGGGCAATCGCGCATATCGAGGCCTGTCATCCCAATCTCGCAACCAGCTTTGACGACGATTACAGCGTGCCCGTCGAGCCGAGCGAGGCCGAACAGCGCCAGCAGACGATCGCTGACCTTGAAGCCGCGCTCGCCACCGCAATTGCCGCCGATCAGTACGGCACGGGCGTCGTCGATACAGCCACGCGCCTGTTGGCCGAGGCGCCGAGCCACGCCGAGGCAGCGTGTGCATTGGGGCGCTGCCGGGCCGGCAATCAGAAGACATGCGAGGTGGCAGGCGCGGCCACGACGTGCATCGCCCGTGATTGGCTTTTGATGGCTTATCTCGTCGAAACACAGGCAGGCGCGCCGGCGGTCGTATTCGACGCCCGGGCACAGGCGCACCGCAAACATCTTCTGGATATCGCCGGCCGCGGCGAAGCGCCGGCAGGATGGGCCGCCGATCAATTGCTTGCCCCGCTCTGGCGGGCCGGGCACGGCGACGTTGTGGTTCGGTTGGTTCAAACCGTGTTTTCAGCCCTTGGCCAGAGTAATCGCCGGGCCGTGCTCGACTGGGTGGACGATGGATCATCGACCGATCCGATCATTCATCGCGGCCTGCTCGATGCGCTCGTGGTGCACGTCGAGACTGTCAAGGGCGCACCGATCGGCGAGCTGGGCCTGGCGGCCGGACGACGGCTGGCACGACGCCTGAACCGCGAGGGTCACTACGCAGTGGCCGCGCGTCGCTACCGTGTTCTGCAGCGATACGACAAAAGCGATTCGCTACGCCTGGAAACGGTTCTGAACGATCTCGAGGCCGACGCCGTCGATACGGTCGTTGGCATGATTCTCGCCGGCGATGCCTCGTCCTGGCGTGCCCGTCTTGCCGGCGTAGAAAAACCGCTCTGTCGGTTGGCGCGTATCGATGATCCGGCGTTGGCCGGCCCGGCGGCCTATCTTCTGGCGGTATACGGCTGGCTGGCGATGAACCGGGCGCGTCCGCCGCGGCGGGTGGCCGCCCGCCTTGCCGAGGCCTTGCGCCACAGCGCCGGCGGCTCGAGCACGTCGTTATGGGCAGCACACGCTTGTTATCTGCATCGGTTGGCGGCCTTTCAGCGCCGGCGGTGTGGCGGCCCGGGCCTGCCGCCACTCGACTGTCATCGGCTTGGCCCGCTCGTGGGGCGGCTCTCCGGCACGCACTGGCGTGCCCTTTTTCGGGCGGCCGACCGGGCCGATACCGCGCACGCCACGGTGCTTGCCCAGTGGTTGATCGAGCAGTCTGTCGATCTGCCGATACGGCCCGGCCTGCATCGTGTTTATCTGGAACACAGCCCGGCGATCCGAGAACATTGGACACGGCGAGCCACGGCCTGCGACATCAAGCCGGCTCAAGCGGTGTTGGTCGAGTGCCGACTTGTCGAGGCCCATCAGGCAACAGACGAGATCGAAGCCGCGCGCGCTGCGCTGGATCGCCTGGAACGATGGGCCGAGCGACCGGCACCGGCCGCCACGATTGCAGCCTGGCTCGACGCCGGGGCCGAGCTGCGCCCGGCGTGGTCCCGGCGCTCGATTCTGTGGTTCCGCCTGCGCCTGGCCCGCTACTGCCATGATCGGGCCAGTCTGCCGGCCATACTCACGCGGCTGTTCTACACGATTCGTGATACGGACCGCTTCGGCGCCGGCGAGCTGATCGCCCTGGCACGCGACTGGGAACTGGCGGATGTTGCCGATCGGCTGGCAGCTGCGCTGCCCCCGGATACGGCCGAACAGAACACCGACGATGCGCCGGTGGCTTCTGCTGCACCGGTATCGATCGTGTTCGTCGGTGGCAACGAGGTCCAGGCCCGTCGCGACGATGCCGCGCGTGACCGGCTGCTTGCCGAGGACCCGGGCATAACAGCCACGTTTCATCATGTGGGCTGGGACGCCCACTGGGCACGCCGCCTGCCGCAGCTGCTGGCTACCTGCAACAACGCCGACGCCGTCGTGCTCATGCCGTATATCCGAACGCACTTCGGCCGCGCCGTGCGCGCCGGGCTGGAACGCCCCTGGATCGCCTGCCCGGGCACGGGCACGGATGCCATGGTTCGCAGCATCCGCCATGCCGGGCGCGTGGCGCGCCGCCGGCATGGCAATGCCGGCTAGTTCTCCTCGACCTTGATATTCGGGAACTTGCTGGCGTAATCCTTTTTCTGGCGCGCCAGACGGGCGCTGGTGCGGCGCGCGATATCGAAGTACGCCGCGGCCACCTGGGACTCGGGCGCGGCCACCACGCTGGGCGTACCGGCATCGGCGTTCTCGCGGATGCTGATATCCAGGGGCAGCTGGCCGAGCAGCGTGGTGTCGTAGTCGTCGGCCAGGGTCTGGCCGCCGTGCTCACCGAAGATATGCTCCTCGTGGCCACACTGTGAGCAGATATGCGTGCTCATGTTCTCCACGATACCCAACACCGGCACGTTGACCTTCTTGAACATCTCTACGCCCTTGCGCGCATCGATGAGCGAGAGATCCTGCGGTGTCGTGACCACCACGGCCCCCGAGACCGGGATCTTCTGGGCCAGAGTCAGCTGGATATCGCCGGTGCCCGGCGGCAGGTCGATGATCAGATAATCCAGATCCGCCCAGGCGCTCTGGAACAGCATCTGCTGGAGTGCCGAGGTGACCATCGGCCCGCGCAGGATGGCCGGGCTGTCCTTGTCGATGAGATAACCGATCGACATGGTCTGGATCCCGTGCGCCTCGACCGGCAGCAGCGTGTTCTCGCCGGCGGCCTTGGCCTTGGTGTCCATGCCCATCAGCCGCGGCTGGCTGGGGCCATAGATATCGGCATCCAGCAGGCCGACGTTGGCCCCGTCGGCCTTGAGCGCCAGCGCGAGGTTGGCCGCGACGGTGGATTTGCCCACGCCGCCCTTGGCCGAGGCCACGGCAATGATATTGGCCACGCCGTCGATGCGCTTGATGCTCGGCTGCACGGCCCGTGCTTGCACGGAGAAGCCCACCGTCACATCGGCCTGGGTCACGCCGTCCATGCCCTGGAGCGCGGTCTGGACCTGCTCGGCCAGGCGCTGGCCGTGATCGCCACAGGGAAAGCCCATATCGAGCTCGAGCGTGACGTGGCCGTTGTCGATCTCCAGCGAACGCACGGTTCGTGCGCTGGCCAGGTCGGTATCCAGATGCGGTTCGTGAATCGTCGCCAGTTTGGCTTCGATATCTTGTCTCAGCGTATCGCTCATGGGGCTTTGCCGATGGTCGGGCAAATGATGATGATCACGATGATAGCAATTCGCGCCGCCAGAGCGGTGGCCGCCGGCCGTGGCCTGGCTGGGCTATGGCATACTGCGCGGCTGACTTGACGGCGTCCGCGACACGACCATGGCACGCGATATTCTCGTTACATCCGCCCTGCCCTACGCCAACGGCGCAACCCATCTGGGCCATATGCTCGAGCATATCCAGACCGATATCTGGGTGCGTTTTCAAAAGCAGCGCGGTCACAACTGTATCGCAGTCTGCGGCGACGATGCCCACGGCACGCCGATCATGCTCAAGGCCCGCGATGCGGGGATCACCCCCGAAGAGCTGATTGCCGGCGTGTCCGCCGAGCGCCAGCGTGATTTCGCCGATTTCCATGTGGTCTACGACAAGTACCACTCGACCCATTCGGACGAAAACCGCGAGCTGTCGAGCGCGATCTACAACAAGCTCAAGGACGCCGGCCACATGACCAGCCGGACCATCAAACAGGCGTTCGATCCCGAGCAGCAGATGTTCCTGCCGGATCGTTTCATCCGCGGCGAGTGCCCGAAATGTGGCGCGCCCGATCAGTATGGCGATGCCTGCGAGGCCTGCGGGGCGACCTATCAGCCCACGGAGCTGGGCAACCCGGTCTCGGTTCTGTCCGGGGCGACACCGGTCGAGCGCGAGTCCGAGCATTATTTCTTCAAGCTGGCGGATTTCGAGGCCTTCCTGCGCGACTGGACGCGTAGTGATCATCTCCAGGAAGCCATCACCCGCAAGCTGGACGAGTGGTTTACCGCCGGCCTGCGCGACTGGGACATCTCGCGCGATGCGCCTTATTTCGGCTTTCAGATCCCCGGCACCGAAGACAAGTATTTCTATGTCTGGCTGGATGCGCCGATCGGTTACATGGCGGCTTTCCAGGCACTGGTGGACGAGCGGGCCGATCTGTCCTTCGACGGCTTCTGGGGCCAGGAGTCGACCGCCGAGCTGTATCACTTCATCGGCAAGGACATCGTCTATTTCCATGCGCTGTTCTGGCCGGCCATGCTGGAAGGCGCGGGCTATCGCACGCCCACGGCGATCCATGCCCATGGGTTTGTCACCGTCAACGGCGAGAAGATGAGCAAGTCGCGCGGGACATTCATCAAGGCCCGCACCTGGCTGGATCACATCGAGCCGGAGTTTTTGCGCTATTACTTTGCGGCCAAGCTCACGCATCGGGTCGAGGACCTGGATCTCAACTTTGACGACTTCATGGCCCGGATCAACTCCGATCTGGTCGGCAAGTACGTCAATATCGCCTCGCGCTCGGCCAATTTCATCACCAAGCGTTTCAACGGGCGACTGGCCGGCGAGCTGGATCGCCCCGAGCTGGCCCAGCGTTTCGCCGACGAGGGCGAGACCATAGCGGCACACTTCGAAGCCCGGCGCTACTCCCAGGCCATTCGCGCGATCATGGCACTGGCCGACGAGGCCAATGCCTATGTCGCCGAGCGCGCGCCCTGGCAGCTGGCCAAGGAAGACGGCCGCGAGGCCGAGCTACAGGCGATCTGTACGACCGCGCTCGAGCTGTTCCGTCAGCTCACGATCTATCTCAAGCCCGTGCTGCCGGCCACGGCCGAGCGCGCCGAGGCGTTTCTGCAGGTGGCCCCGCTGACCTGGGCCGATCTCAAACAGCCGCTGCTGGACCACAAGATCGCCAAGTTCAAGCCGCTGCTGCGCCGGGTGGAACAGCCGGCCATCGACAAGATGATCGAGGCCAGCAAGGACGATCTGGCGGCGGCCGCCGCGCCGGCCACAGAGGCCCAGGCCGAGCCGAAGAAGACAGCCAAGGCCGAGAACAAAGAGTCCGATGCGCCCACGCCGGACGACGGCATCATTGGCATCGAGGATTTCGCAAAGGTCGATCTGCGGGTCGCCAAAGTGGTGGCGGCCGATCATGTCGAGGGCGCGGACAAGCTGCTGAAGCTGACGCTGGATGTCGGCGAGCTGGGCCAGCGTCAGGTCTTTGCCGGCATCAAATCGGCCTATGCCCCGGAAACCCTGGAAGGCCGACATGTCGCGCTGGTGGCCAACCTGGCCCCGCGCAAGATGCGCTTTGGCATCTCCGAAGGCATGGTGCTGGCCGCCGGCGACAGCCCCCACGTGCTGGCCCCCGACGAAGGCGCCAAGCCGGGGGATCGAATCAAGTAGTTCGGCGTGTTTCAAGCCAGTCCGCAGATGAGCGCTGATCGGAGACCGACATGAAGCACGACATCGGTGCCGACGCGGGTCTGACACAGATCGATGGTCGTCGTTGGCGTGCTCGACGTTCATCGAGCGGATTGTCTTCACGACCGATGCCTTGGCGCATGAGCGGAGCGATGAGCGATGACTGACGCGTTCGTGAACGACATCGACGCGCTATTGCCACAGACCCAGTGTCGACGCTGTGGTTATGACGGTTGCCGACCTTACGCCGAAGCGATCGCCGCCGGCGAAACCGATATCAATCGCTGCCCGCCCGGCGGGCCGGAGACGGTCGAGGCCTTGGCCACGCTGACCGGTCACACCGTCAAACCGATCGATCCGGAATGTGGCGATGCCAGCGTGGCCAAGGTCGCCTTCATCCGTGAAGCCGAGTGTATCGGCTGTACCCGTTGTATCCAGGTCTGTCCGACCGATGCCATCGCCGGGGCCGCCAAGCAGATGCACACCGTGATCGGTGCCGACTGCACGGGTTGCGAACTGTGCGTGCCGGCCTGCCCGGTAGACTGTATCGACATGCCGGAATCCACGGCCGAAACCGGCCAGCCACTCTGGCCGCCGCCGCGTGCGATTGACGCCGAGCGCGCCGCCCGTGCCCGCGACCTGTTCGAGGCCCGCCAGGCACGCCTGAACATGACCACCACGCGCCGACGGCGAGCCAACCGACACGACCAGACCTACGACGCCCGCGAAGACGCCATCGCCACCTCACCGGAAAAACAATCGACGATCGCCGATGCCATCGCTCGGGCCAGGGCCCGTCGTGCGTCACGCGAGAATGAATAATCGTCTGCAACTGAACGCGCATACGAGAGAAGAAGACACTCCACCGATTGACGCAGATGGCCGCAGATAAAAGAGAGATGATTTCTAGGCGTTTCGTGACTGCAGAGCGCTCTCATTCTTCTGTCTTCCATCTGATTTCAGTCGGCGCCAACCGGCGTGCACCAGCGGATAAATGCCTGTATTTATTCATTGGCGTTCATGCGCGGACTGAAAAAACGCGCCTCCAGGCCCGATAACCCATGAACAAAGACAAACGCACGGCGATCTTCGAACGGCTCAAATCGGCCAACCCGGCGCCCCGGACCGAACTGGAATACAGCTCGAATTTCGAGCTGCTGATCGCCGTGATTCTCTCGGCCCAGGCCACGGATGTCGGTGTGAACAAGGCCACGCGCCGGCTTTATCCCGTGGCCAACACCCCGCAGGCGATCTGGGATCTGGGCGAGGCCGGGCTGATCGAGTACATCAAGACCATCGGCCTGTATCGATCCAAGGCCGCCAACGTGATCAAGACCTGTCGGGCACTGCTTGATGATCATGACGGCGTCGTGCCGGCCACGCGCGCCGAACTGGTCGCTCTGCCCGGCGTGGGCCGCAAGACCGCCAATGTGGTGCTCAATACCGCGTTCGGCCAACCCGCCATGGCCGTGGACACGCATATCTTTCGTGTGTCCAATCGTACCGGCATCGCCACCGGCAAGACGGTGCGAGCCGTCGAGGACCGACTGATGCGTCTGGTGCCAAAGCCTTATCTGCAGGATGCGCATCACTGGCTGATTCTGCACGGACGCTATACCTGTCGCGCCCGATCACCGGCCTGTAGCGCGTGCGTGATCCTCGATCTATGTGAATATCGGCACAAGAATCTGCCCACGAACAACACGCCATGACCCACACCCAGGCCGCTGCCTTTGCCCATCGCCAGACGCCGCGTATCTTCTGTATCGGGCGTAATTACGCCAAGCATATCGCCGAGTTGAACAGCACCCTGCCGGGGGCTGAATGCGTCATCTTCATGAAGCCGCTCGCCAGCCTGGTCGCGCCCGACGATGCGCTGATGCTGCCCCTGGAGCGCGGCGAGATCCATCACGAGGCCGAGCTTGTCATCGAGATCGGCCGGGGCGGACACGAGATCCCGAGCGATTCGGCACGCGACCATATTGCAGCCCTCGGGCTGGGCCTGGATCTGACGGCCCGCGATGTCCAAACCGAGCTCAAGTCCTCCGGCGAGCCCTGGGAGCGCGCCAAGGCCTTCGAGCAGAGCGCACCGCTGGGTCCGATGACGCCGTTGACCGAAGATATCGATCTGGCCGACCTGCACTTCGAGTTGACCATCGACGGCCAGACCCGACAGGTCGGACATACCGCGAACATGATGGTCGGCATCACCCGCCTGGTGGCTGTCGTCAGCCAAACCTGGACGCTGCGCCCCGGCGATCTGATCTTCACCGGCACACCCGAAGGCGTCGGCCCGGTCGTGCCGGGACAGCGTCTGTGCCTGTCGGGCCCGCAATTCCAGCCCGCGACCTGGACGATCGGCACCTCCTGATCCGAAAAGAAATCTTGTCATTTCGCCGATCCTGGAGGAGGATCAAGCTCACGGTATCGCCACCCTGAGGCGTTGCTTGAGTCCCAAGAAGAAGATCATCGTGGGTGCCGGTATGGCACTGGTCGCGATCGCCGTTATCGCGATCGGTGTCTCGTACCATCTAGCCGAGCGAAACCGCCATGCCCGCAATTCGCCGCTGGTCGCTGCCAAGCAACAACAGCTGGCCAATCTGAAACAGCTCGACGCACAGATGCTCGCCCCCGGCGAAGCCGCCTGGAATCCGGCCACGCGGACAGCCACCCTGCGCGATTCAGGTCGTGCGGGCGTGGGGTTGTTCATCCGTCATACGTTTTTTCATATCGTCGGCGATATCGGCTTTGATGTCGCTACGCTTTCTGCCCTGCTCGAGCCGACAACCAGCGGCGCACCGGTCGTTCTGGACGATCCGACATCGTTCATCTTCAAGCCGCTGCACGGTGACGTGGTGATGCCGGATTCGGCACTGACCGCGCTGTTCAATGATTATCTGATCGATTATCCCGACACTCAGCTGCGGGATCTGACGATCACGAGCAGCGACGACGGCACGCTGCGCGTGACCGGCCAGACCCAGAAGATCCCCGGGCTGTGGCTGGATTTTGAAATGGCCGGGCCCGTGCGCCTGGTCGACCATCATCTGTTCGTCTACGAGCCCACCCGGATCGAGATCGCCAAGATTCCGGCCAAGGGGCTGCTCAAGGTGGTTCGTCTTCAGCTTTCCAATCTGGTGCAGATCGATACCGAAGGCGCCGAGCTGTCGGGCGACGCCATCGTGCTCGACCTCAATCATTCCCTGCCACCGCCCACACAGGCTGTCCACGTCGCCGACATGAGGCTCGACGCCGCCGGCCTGCATCTGAGTTTTACCAGCGAGCATCGCCCGGCCTGGCCCGAGCCGGTCATCGACCGGGACAGCTATGTGCTGCTCGAAGGCGGCGATCTGAAGACCTTTCGTGCCTTGATCACGCATGTCCGGATGCAGCTGGTGGCTGCCGGCGGCGGCAAACTCGACACCTCGCTCTATGACTATCGCCAACAGATCGTGGGCGGACATTTCCAGGCCACCCGCGCCGGCGAGCTGATCGCGTTCATGGCCCCGCTGCCACCAACGGCAAGCGCACCGTCCGAGAGCCCCGCTCATGACTGATCGCTTATTATCGTCGTGGCTCGTGATGGGGCTCGTGGCCACCCTCTGGCTGGTGGCCGGGCCCGCCGATGCGGCTGACGAGCAGGCCAATACCCTCGATCCCCAGGATGCGGCGCATGTCCCCGCACTCGTGGAGAAACAACAACAGCGCTATCGGGCGCTACAGGATGAATGGCAGGCCCGACACGTACCGCGCGGCCTGGCGCGCCCGACAGACGCGCCCACGGCGCGGGATTCCAACGTGCCGACGGTCGGCATCAGGCTCCAGGATGTCGACTATGAAATCGCCGACGGTATCGGCTTCTATGTGAAATCGCTGGTCGGGGCACTCGTGCCCAATACCGCCGGCGCGCCGGTCGACTTCGACGACCCCGATCAGTATCGGATTCAAGTGCATGCCGGCGAAGTCACGCTGAGCCCGGCGCAACTGGATGCGGTGTTCAACCGCTACGTGCTGACCCATGCACCGCGCTCGCTGTCCAGCGTCACCAACCACACCCGCGACGGGCGTCTGATTGTCGATGTTGGCGCGCGCCTGCGCGGCTTTCTGCCCCCGATCGGCGGCCTGCCGACACGCTTGTCCGGCCCGGTTCATGTAACCGAGGACAACCGTCTGGCCTATACGCCGGACCGGGTCAGCAGCTTCGGGGTATCGCTTCGCCCGTTGCTGAACGCCACCGGGCTCACACTCGCCGATCTCACGCCGCTCGATCGCCCCGGGGCCCATCTCCAGGACAATACGTTGCTGATGGACCCGGAAACACTGTTTCCTGGCCCACGGCTCGAAATCGACACGATCGAGAAGGTCACGCTGTCCGAGCGCGGGATGACGCTCGTTTTCACCAGCGACGCCCCCGAGCCGACGTTCAACGATCCGCCGGTCGAAGCCGACAGCTATATCTGGCTACAGTCCGGCGATGCACGGTTCTACGGGACAGTGCTGGTCAATGCCCGCCTGGCACTCGTCAACGAAAACAATAAGCGCCTGCATTTTCATCTTTACGATTACCGGGCCCAGACCGCGGCCGGCCGTATCGACGGGCTGGCCGACGGTACGTTGATTGCTCGGGTGCCGAATACCGCCCCGAGCGCCAACGACAAGATCGTCATCACCGAAAACCGAACGCCGGATTAAGGCGTGTCGCACGCGCCGCACGACGGTTGAGAACAGGAAATTGCGCCCCGGAACCGATCCCATGATCGATTCGGGACATAAGGCGTTGCGCCCAAAACCCTTCTTTTCTAGTCTTCTGATCTTTTGCGACACGACGCCGGCCGTCGACGGAGATTGTGCATGACATTGACTCGGGAACTGGAGCACTCGCTGGGATTGGCCGGTATCGAGTTCCGGCACAACCTGGCCCGCCCTGCCTTGTTTGCCGAGGCGATCGCCAACGACCGCGGGCGTGTACGCGCCGATGGCCCGGCCGACGAACACAAGGCCTTCGCCACCCGGATGGGCGCCGATGGTCCACTGGTCTATTACTCCGACCCCAGCTGTACCGGACGCCCCGTGGGCGATACGTTCGCCGTGGCCCGCGATTCGGTCATCGACACGGTGTGGTGGAAACGTGATTTCCAGCCGTTCTCGGCCGATGCCTTCGATGCGCTGTTGCCCCGCGTGGTGGCGCATCTGAATGCGCGTGGCGGTCATCTCTACGTACAGGACACGTTCTGCGGCTGGGACCCGGATTACGCGGTGCCCTATCGGCTGGTCAGCGAGTTCGCCACCCATGCCCTGTTCGCTCAGAACATGTTTGCCAGCGACGTCCCCGTGGCCGACCCAAAGTCGCGCCGCTGGACACTGATCAACGCCCCCAGTTTCATGTGTGACCCGGCCCGTGACGGCACGCTCTCCGAGCGCGCGGTGATCGTGGATCTGGAAAATCGTGTCGCCCTGGTGCTGGGCCCGGCCGACTATTGCGGCATCGTCAAGAAGACGATGTTCACCGTCATGAACTATCGCCTGCCGGCGCGCGGTGATCTGCCCATGCACTGCTCGGCCAATCTGGGCGACGCCGATGACACGGCCGTGCTGTTCGGTCTGTCCGGTACGGGCAAGACCACGCTGTCGGCCGATCCGGCCCGACAGTTGATCGGCGACGACGAACACGCCTGGACGGCGAACGGCGTATCCAACTTCGAGGGCGGTTGCTATGCCAAGCTGATCGATCTGAACAAACAAGCCGAGCCGGTGATCGCACGGGCCCTGTCCATGCCCTGCTCGATCATCGAAAACGTGCCGCCACTGCCGGACAAGCCGTTGGCCGAAACCGATCCTCAGGATCTGGATCTCACTGACGACTCGATCACCGAGAACACGCGCCTGTCCTATCCGCTGGCCGCCAACGACAACGTCGCCGCCGGCGCACGGGGCCCGCACCCGACCACGATCGTGCTGCTGACCGCCGATGCCTTCGGCGTACTGCCACCGATCTCGATCCTGTCGAGCGACGAGGTCATGTATCACTTCGTCTCGGGCTTCACCGCCAAGCTCGCGGGCACGGAAGTCGGTGTGACCGAGCCCCAGGCCGCATTTTCGGCCTGCTACGGCGCGCCGTTCATGCCCCGCCCGGCAGCGGTGTATGCCGAGCTGCTGGCTGCCAAGATGAAGACCCACGGCGCACGCTGTGTGCTGCTCAATACCGGCTGGACAGGCGGGCCACACGGCGTGGGCAAACGGATATCCATTGCGCACACCCGGAATCTGTTGTCTGCCGCCCTGTCGGGTGCGCTGGATGATGTGGCCTGTGACACCCATCCCGTCTTCGGCCTGGCCATGCCGCGCGAATGCCCGGACGTGCCCAGCGAGATTCTCGACCCGCGCAACACCTGGGCCGACCAGGACGCCTACGATGCCCAGGCACGAACGCTGCGCGATATGTTCCAGGCGAACTTCAAGACCAACGATTTCGCCTCGATGGGAATCCGTGCCGTGATGTAGGCCTTGTTGGCGCAAAAAAAAGCCGCCGGATGATCCGGCGGCTTTTCGCTATCCAACGGGCGTGCCCGGTTTACTGACCGCTGTTGGCGCTATCCGTGCTATCGGCACTGTCGCTGTCTTCGCCCGTGCCCTTGTTCTTGTCCACGCTCACCAGCGTGACGTCGAAGATCAGGGTTTCGTTCGGGCCGATCTTGGCGCCGGCGCCGCGCTCGCCATAAGCCAGATCCGGCGGGATGAACAGCTTGTACTGGCCGCCCGCGTGCATCATCTGCAAGGCTTCCGTCCAGCCCGGGATCACGGCGTTGACCGGGAAGGTCACCGGCTTGCCGCGCTCTTCGGAGCTGTCAAAGACCGTACCGTCGATCAGCTTGCCGGTATAGCGGACCGTCACGCTGTCGTTGGCATCCGGTTGGGGGCCATCGCCTTTCTCGATGACCTTGTACTGCAGGCCATCCTCAAGCGTCTTGACGCCGTCTTTCTTCTTGTTCTCGGCGAGAAATTCCTGACCCGCCTTCATGTTGGCCTGAGCTTCCTTGTTCTGTTCCTTCTGCTGGGCGGCCTGCATGTCAGACACCACGCCCTGCATCACGGTCTGGAGCTCGTCCTGGCTGATCCGGGTCGGGCCTTGGCCGACCACGTCGCGTACGCCCTGGGTCAGTTGATCCAGATCGAGATTCATCGGCAGATCCTTAAGAGAGTTGCCGATATCCATGCCCAGCGCATAGCTGCGTTTGGCGCTTTTGCTGGTGAACTGCTGGTCGCCCGAGCTGGTGTTGCTCGCCGTATTCGAGGCCGTGGTGTCAGTGCTCGTGTTGTTCGATGCACCTTCATTGCCACAGGCGGTCAGTGCCAGCGCGCAGGCACACAGTACAAACGTTTTCTTCATGGCCATTTCCTGTCCTTGTTGAACGTCCCGAGACTACGTGAAAGAAGACCGGGGCAAAAGCTGCATGCCCGCTCGGCGGACATGCGTCTTCAAAGGTCAACCACGATCCGTCGAATCAGCCCTGGCGGTGCCCCAGGCGCAGACGCAGCGCGTTCAGGCGGATGAAACCCTCGGCGTCTTTCTGATCATAGGCCCCACGGTCATCCTCGAAGGTGGCGATAGCCGAATCGAACAGGCTATCGCGCTCGGAGGCCCGGCCCACGATCGAGACACTGCCCTTGTAGAGCTTGACCCGAACCGTGCCGTTGACGTGGTGCTGGGACTCATCGATGGCCGCCTGCATCATGCGACGCTCGGGCGAGAACCAGTAGCCGTTGTAGATGAGCTTGGCATAGCGCGGCATCAGCTCGTCTTTCAGATGCGCGGCCTCGCGGTCCAGCGTGATCGACTCGATGGCGCGATGCGCGCGCAGCATGATGGTCCCGCCCGGGGTTTCGTAGCAGCCGCGCGATTTCATGCCGACGTAGCGGTTCTCGACGATATCGATCCGTCCGATGCCGTGGGCCCCGCCCAGTTCGTTGAGCTTGGCCAGCACCTGGTACGGGCTCAGGTCCTGACCGTCCACGGCCACGATGTCGCCGGCGGCGAAGGTCAAGTCGACCTCCTGGGGCGTGTCGGGCGCGTCCTCGGGTCTGACCGACCACTCCCACATGACATCTTCGGCCGGGGTCCAGGGGTCTTCGAGTACGCCGCCCTCGTAGGAGATATGCAGTGCGTTGGCATCGGTGGAATACGGCGAGCCGCCGTCGGCCTTCTTGCGGATATCGATGCCGTTGTCCTCGGCATAGGCCAGCAATCGCTCGCGCGAGTTCAGATCCCACTCCCGCCAGGGCGCGATGACCTTGATGTCCGGGGCCAGCGCATAGGCAGACAGTTCGAAGCGCACCTGATCATTGCCCTTGCCGGTGGCGCCGTGGGCGATGGCGTCGGCCCCGGTCTCGCGCGCGATCTCGACCAGGCGCTTGGAGATCAGGGGCCGGGCAATGGAGGTGCCCAGCAGATATTCGCCTTCATAGATGGCGTTGGCCCGGAACATCGGGTACACGAAATCGGCCACGAACTCTTCGCGCAGATCGTCGATGAAAACCTGGCTGACCCCCAGCGCGCGTGCCTTGGGTTCGACTTCGGACAGCTCCTCGCCCTGGCCGATATCCGCGGTGAAGGTCACGACTTCGCAGTCGTATTCGTCTTGCAGCCATTTCAGAATGACCGAGGTATCGAGTCCGCCCGAATAGGCCAGGACCACTTTGGCAACGTCGCCGCTCATGGGTGCGCTCCGCTCAAGGGTTGTCGCAAAGCCACCGAGTATACAAAACCAGCGCTCGGCACGTGCCCGGCAGTGCTACCATCCGCATATGAATGACTTATCCCAGACGAGTGAGACATCGCCGCGCATGGCCACGCGCTTCCGTGGGTTTCTGCCGGTCGTCATCGATGTCGAGACCGGCGGTTTCAATTCGGCCACCGATGCCCTGCTGGAGATCGCCGCCGTTACGGTGGGGTTCACCGAGGATGGCAGCCTGGACCTGATGGAATCCATCTCCTACCACGTTACACCGTTCGAGGGCGCGAACATCGAAGCTGCCTCGCTCGAGGTCAACGGGATCGATCCGCATCACCCGCTGCGCCCGGCCATTCCGGAACGCGATGCTCTGGGCCGGATCTTTCGGCTCGTGCGCGAAGCCATGAAGACCACCGGATGCAAGCGCGCGGTACTGGTCGGGCATAACGCCCACTTCGATCTGGGGTTCTTGAACGCCGCGATCGCCCGAACAGGCATCAAACGCAGCCCGTTTCATCCGTTCTCGTGCTTCGATACGGCCACGCTGGCCGGCGTGGCCTATGGCCAGACCGTGCTGCGGCGTGCGGCCACAGCGGCCGGCATGGACTGGGACAACCAGGCCGCCCACTCGGCACTTTATGACACCGAACAGACCGCGCGTCTGTTCTGTCGTATCGTCAATCGCTTTCAGCCGGTCTACGATGCCGTGCCGCCCGAGCCACAAAGCTAGGCACTGGCACGATCTTCAAAGCCGACTTTCTCGATCTCTGGCTGACACAACCGATCTATGTCCGCGACCCAATCCTCGTTTTCCAGTGACCGTCCGTTGCTCGGGCGGGCCCGCCTGATCCTCAAGGGCATCCACTTTGCCGGCGTGCTGTTGCTCGGCGTGGTGCTGTTGCCCAGCGTTGCGCTGCTGGGGCGCCACGCCAAGCATCTGATCAACTGGTGGCTGGGTCGCATGCTGGCCGCACTCGCGGTCGATGTCGAACTCGATGGCCAGGCGCCGGCCGCGCCCATGCTGGTGGTTGCCAACCACTGCTCGTGGCTGGATATCCTGGTGCTGGGCTGGGCGTTCAACACCGCGTTCGTTTCCAAGGCCGAGGTCGGCAAATGGCCGATCGTGGGTTCGTTTGCACGCGCCGGTGGCACATTGTTCCTCTCGCGCGGGGCCGGCAAGACCGGCGAGACCAGCGCGCGGATTCGCGAGGTACTGGATAACGGGCGCTCGGTGTTGTTCTTTCCCGAAGGCACGACCACTTGCGATCCCAGTCCGCAGCGTTTTCATGCCCGTCTATTTGCGGCCGCGATCGACGGTGGCTATTCGGTTCTGCCCGTGGGGCTTCGCTACTGCGACGACACCACCCCGCCCGGCATGCACCACGCGCTGGCGCCCTGGGTGAACGAGGCGCCGCTGGGCCCGCATTTCAAGGATCTGTTTCGGCTGCGGGGCATCACCGCCCAGCTGCGCATCTGCGCGCCCATCAATCCGCGCGGCTATGATCGACGCAGCCTGGCCGAAGCGGCGCGCACGGCCGTGGCGCATCGCCAGGCCGTGGCCACCGCCAAGGAATTGCGCAGCGACTCACTCAGTTAGCCTCGTCGCGCGCAGGCGGTGCGATATGGCCATCGCCCGGCAGGCCACGTAGCGCGTAATAATCGGCGTTGTCGGTGCCGTCGTAGCGCCGCTCGTTGATGAATCGCTGAATCACCGCGGCGCATTCATTGGCACGCAGCAACAGGAACAGGTGCCCGCCACCGCGCACGATATGAACGTGCGATTTGGGGATCAGCCAGTACAACAGACGGCTCTGATACAGCGGAGCGATCGGGTCATCGTCGCCAGCCATGACCAGCGTGGGACACATCAGATTGTGTAGCCGATGGATCGTCATCCAGCCCACACGCGCCACCAGCTGATTGATATAGCCATGCAGCTCTGGCGCGGCCAGATGCTCGCGCGCGGTCGCTGTCTCGACCGGCGTCTGTTGTACCAGGCCGCTATAAAACCCGGACATGCCGTCCGGGGTGGCCTCGTCGGCATGGAAACGCCGTATCGCCCTGAAGCGTCGCAGGCTGTTGGTATTCAGCGCGTTGATGCCCACGCCAACGGTACCCGCTGCCAGCACCAGGCGATTGACCGGATGGCTGTCATCCAGGGCAAACGACTGGGCCAGTGCGGCGCCCCACCCCAGGCCGACAACGTTGACAGCGCTGTCATACCCCAAGCGCGCCAGAAATGTCTTTAGAAGCCGGGCATGCCAGCCCATGCCGCGCGGTATCCGTCGCGCGGGCGAGGCCCCCGAGCCCGGCATTTCGGGGATGATGACCTCGATATCATCCAGGGCATCGACCAGCGGCAACAGCATATCCAGGTGCGTCCCCACGGTGCCGAGCAGTACCATCGGCCGCCCGGCCCCGCGACGCACGCCATAGCGCAGCCGGACGCCGTCGACATCCAGCCAGTCGATCTGCATGCGGGTACGCCGACGCAGCGCGCTCTGTGCCGGGGGCAGTGCGCGGCGAGCGCCGCGTGCGGAGGCTTGTGCCATCATCGTTCCTCGAAAAGCGCCAGGAATGCCTCGATTCGTCGCAGCGATTCGCTGCGACGCTCGATCAGCAGCCAGTGCCCGGCCCCGTGCAGCACGGACAGCTCGGCGCGCGGCATGAGCAGTTGTAGCAGCCGCGCGTTGGCCAACGGCACGATTCGATCATCGTCGCCGGCCAGTATCAGCGTCGGCATGCTGATGCGGTGAGCAAACATCAGACTGGAAAAACCGACCACGGCATAGAGCTGACCGGCCAGCGCGGCCGCGCTCGGCGTGCGGGCCCCCGCCAGGGCAAGCGCCACGTCGCGACAATCGCGTTCGCAGCGCCCGCCGAAGATCTCGCGCGCTTGGCGGGCATCCACGTTCAGACCGGCCCGCCCGGCGATACCGGCCAGGCCCTTCAGAGCTCGCCAGCGCCCGGGCAGCATCGTCTGGCCACAGGACGTGGCCACCAGTACGAGCGCGTTCACGCGTGCTGCCTCACGATAGGCCAGCTGCTGGGCCAGCAGGCCGCCCCAGCCCATGCCGAGGACGTTGACCCGGGCCAGTCCCAGCTCATCAAGCAACCTGGCGATCTGATCCGCGCGCGCAGGCATGCGCTGACGTGCCGCGGCGAACGAGACGCTCTGCGTGCCGTGCATGCCCGGCCAGTCGAATATCACCGTGGGACAGGACAAGGCCCGGCAGAAGGAAGCCAGAAGCGCGCGATCCGCGCCGTAGTCGCTGCATAGAAGCAGCGTGGTGCCCTGGCCGGCGGTGCGGGTCACACCCAGCCGCTGACCGGCCAGATCGATCTCGAGGTCGACCTCGAGATCGCCGGCCGTCGCGCGGCTCGATTCAGCGTTGTCGGACATAACGCCCCGGTGCGATATCGATCGGGGCAAGGCCCGTGGCCGTATCGCCGTAGTGAACGGGGGCGGGGCGCGCGGCTGCACCGTGCGCCTGGCACCAGGCCAGCCATTCGTGCCACCAGGACTCATGATAGCCCGGCGCCCCGGCCCGCCAATCAGCGGCCGTCTCCCCCTGACCACAGACATCACTGGCATACATCGTGCCCTCGCCCGGTGGACAGACCAATGACTGCACGTGCCCGGCCCCAACCAGCACGAAACGAGAGGGCGCACTCAGACGTGCGGCGCTTTCGTGACAGGCGCGCCACGGGGTGATGTGGTCTTTTTCCCCGGCCATGACGAACACATCGCAGTCGATCGCCGACAGGTCGATCGCGATATCGTCGATCATGATCCCGCCGGGGCGCGCCAGCGCGTCGTCGCCATAGATGCGCAGCAGATCGGCGTGCAGTCGCGCCGGCAGCCGGGTGGTATCGGCGTTCCAATACAGGATATCGCTGGCCGGCGGGCGCTGGCCGAGCACGTAGTTATTGGTCACGAACCGCCAGATCATGTCCTCGGGGCGCAGCCAGGCAAAAGCCCGTGCCATGTCGGCCCCATCGAGTACGCCCGTCGTCGAGGATCGCGCCAGGGCGTGTCGCACGGCGCGTTCGTCATGGGCCCGGCCGGCGTCGTCGGTTGCCAGACTCTTGCCCAGCAGCGTGACGAACAACGACAGACAGGCCACATCGGCCGATGCGGCCCCGGGCGCGACGTCGCGGGCGCGACGATAGGCCAGCGCCACGGCCGCGGTGAGCCCGCCGGCACAGGCGCCCACGAGCTTGACCGCGGCGCCGTCATTGAGGGTGGCCACACGCTCGATCGCTTGATCCACGGCCTTGACGTAATCCGCCAGCCCCCAGTGCTTCTGGGCAGCCGTGGGGTTGCGCCAGGACAGCATGAAAACCGGCTGACCGGCGGCCAGCGCATAGCGCACAAAGCTGTTCTCGCCCGATAGATCGAAGACATAGAACTTGTTGATCTGAGGCGGCACGATGAGGATGGGCGATGCATCCTGCTCGGGCGTGGCCGGGGCGTACTGGATCAGCTCGACCAGTGCATCACGATAGATGACCGCCCCCGGCGTGGCCGCGATGTTCTTGCCGATCGTGAATGCGGACGTGTCGACCTGGCGCGGCAGCCCGTGGTGACGCGTCATGTCATCGACGAACTGCACCAGCCCGGTGAGCATCGATGCGCCCTTCGTGGCCCGGGCGCGCGCATAGAAACCGGGATGCAGGAAGAAAAGATTGCTCGGCGCCCCGGCTGCCATGGCATGACGCACGACAAAGCGCAGGCGATCGCGCGTGGTGTCGTCGACCGTGAGTGCGTCGACCAGATCGGTCAGCGCCTGTGACCAGGCCAGATAGATCTGCAGGGTGCGCCGGAACACCGGATGCGCCTGCCAGGAGTGATCGGTGAAACGTCGGTCGCCGGCGTGCGGGGCGAGCGGCGCACGCCCCAAGGCGATGAGCGCCAGACGGGCAACCAGGGCCATCTCGATGCGTGCCACGGTCAAGGGCTGGCGCGCACTGGCCGCCACGAGTTCGGACATCGAGCGCGACAACGAGGGCCACTCCGCTCGACGGCTGGGATCCATGACCTCGGGCTCGGCCGAGGGCAGTTCGGGGGAGCTAGCAGCTGAGCGGGGCCTGGCAATCGGCATGAGCAACTCACGGCTCGACGAGGCCACGGGAATGGCTCGTCGCAGGGAATACCCTGTCAATCGTTACAATGCGCCGAGCATCAATTCAAGCGAAACCGGTCATGGCATCTTTCGGCGCGATCAAACAAGGCTACGAACGCATCGTTTGGGCGCGCGACCCCGAGGATCTGGCGCTCTACAAGCGCGTGCCCCTGCGTGCTGCGCGTATCATCATCGCGCTCATCGGCGATTTTCGTGACGGCGATATCACGCTGCGCGCCATGAGCCTGGTCTATACCACGCTCGTCTCGCTGGTTCCGCTTCTGGCACTGGCGTTCTCGTTGCTCAAGGCCTTTGGCGCGGACAATGCCCTGCGGCCGACGCTGGCCCGTTTTCTGGCGCCGTTGGGCAGTGGCAGCACGGCCATCGTCGACAAGATCGTGGATTTCGTCTCCAACGTGCAGGTCGGCGTTCTCGGGGCGATCGGCGTGGTGGCCCTGATCTATTCCGTGCTGTCGCTGATACAGAAAGTCGAGGCCGGCTGCAATTTCATCTGGCGGGTGCGCCAGCCCCGCCCGCTGGGCCGACGTGTCACCGAATACATCAGCGTGCTGGTCGTCGGGCCTCTGGTCATCCTGGCGGCAGCGAGTCTCACGGCCAGTGTGTCGAAGAATTCGACCGTGGTGTATCTGTCGCAGTACCAGGGCTTTGGCATGGCGCTGTATGCAGCCGGCCACGTCCTGCCCTATGTGCTCTACAGCATCGCCTTCACGGCACTGTTCAAGTTCATTCCCAACACGCGCGTCAAGCTTGTACCCGCAATCGGCGGCGGCATTTTCGCCGGCGTGCTGTGGCAGACCGCCAGTATCGGGTTTTCCGTGTTCGCCAGCAACGCCGGTAACGTCAACGCGATCTACTCGAGTTTCGCGATTCTCATCCTTCTGCTGATCTGGCTGTATGTGTCGTGGATGATCGTGTTGCTGGGGTGCCGGGTCGCGTTCTGGATTCAGCACCCCGAGCGTTTGATGCCCGGCGACTACCCGCCACGGCTGGGCAGCCGCGAAGCCGAGCGTCTGGTGCTTCGTATCGCGACCGAGATCGCGCGTCGCTTTTCGCTCGGCGAGCCCGCCACCGATGTAGCGCATCTGTCACAACAGCTGCATGCCGCCCCCGATCATGTCCATCGCGCGGTCGAGCGTCTGGTCGTCGCGGATGTCCTCATCGAAACCGAACAGGGCTCTGCCACCCAGGCCCTGGTCCCCAAACGCGATATCCGGCGCATCCGCGTGGCCGATATCGTCGCCGTGGTGGCCAACGGCGATGCCACCGCCCGAATCGCCCTGCCTGTACATGCGCCCGGCGCGGCAGTCGACGAATTACTGATACGCGCCGAGTCGGCACGCCAGCATGTCATTGCTGACACCACGCTGCGCGATCTCGTTGAATCAACGGGACAATTCGAAGAAAAAGCCTTCGACACGGGCCAGTCCACGGCACTAAAGACGTAGAAACAGCGGCTGGTCGCGGCCCCTGTCGCGGCTGATATACTCGAATCAACCGGATTTCTTGGCTCGACGGGCCGCTAGACGTCTTATTTCAAGGAGACAGCGTGGACAAGGTTTGGCTCAAGCAGTATCCGAAAGGCGTACCTGAGGAGATTCCTGCGACGAAGGACGAAACGCTGGTCGACCTGATTCTGGGCAGCTGTCGAGAGTTCGCCGACAAGCCGGCGTTCACCAACATGGGCGCGACGCTGACCTACCGCGAGCTCGATGAACGCTCGGCGCACTTCGCGGCCTATCTGCAGCACGAGCTGGGCTTTGCCAAGGGCGATCGCGTGGCGATCATGATGCCCAACCTCCTGCAGTACCCGATCGCCCTGATCGGCATCCTGCGGGCCGGCATGGTGGCCGTAAACGTCAACCCGCTCTATACCGCCCGAGAGCTCGAACATCAGCTGTCGGACGCAGGCGCGCGCGCGATCGTGATCGTCGAGAACTTCGCCGCCACACTGGAGAAAGTGGTCGACAAGGTGCCGCTCGAGGCGGTGATCACCACCCAGATCGGCGATGCACTGCCAACGGCCAAACGGTTGCTGACCAATTTCGTGGTCAAACACGTCAAACGCATGGTGCCGGCATTCAAGCTGCCGGGCGCGATCGCCTTCAACACAGTGCTGGCCGACGGCGCCAAACAGTCGATGAAGCCGGTCAAGGTCTCCCCCGACGATATCGCGTTTCTGCAGTACACGGGCGGCACGACCGGCCTGGCCAAGGGCGCGATCCTTCTGCACCGCAACATGGTGGCCAACGTCAGCCAGGCCGAGGCCTGGCTCGATCCGTGGACCGAGAAAGGCAACGAGGTGATTCTCACCCCGCTACCGCTGTATCACGTGTTTGCTCTGATGGCGAACTGTCTGATGTTCATGCGCCAGGGCGGCAAGAACGTGCTGATCACCAACCCGCGCGATATCCCTGCGCTGGTCAAGGAATTCGATACCCACAAGCCCACGGCCTTCACCGGCGTGAACACGTTGTTCAACGCATTGGTCAACAACGAAGCCTTCACCAAGCTGGATTTCTCTCGGCTCAAGATCACGTTGGGTGGCGGGGCCGCGGTGCAGAAGGCCGTGGCCGAGAAATGGCAGAAAGCCACCGGCGTGGCGCTCATCGAAGCCTATGGCCTGACCGAGACCTCACCGGGCGTGTCGATCAACCCGTTGACGCTCGAGCGTTACAACGGTTCGATCGGCCTGCCGCTGCCCTCGACGAATATCTCGATTCGCGACGAGGCCGGCAACGAGGTCGAACCCGGCGAACCGGGCGAGCTTTGTGTCTCTGGCCCGCAGGTCATGGCCGGCTACTGGAACAAGCCCGAGGAGAATGAAAGCACTTTCTTCCCCGATGGCTATCTGCGCACCGGTGACGTGGCCCGCTTCGACGAACAGGGCTTTCTGTATATCGTCGATCGCAAGAAGGACATGATTCTGGTCTCGGGCTTCAACGTCTACCCCAACGAGGTGGAGGACGTTGTCTCCGCGCATCCGAAGGTCATGGAAGCCGCCTGTATCGGCGTCGACGACGAGCGCTCGGGTGAAGTGGTCAAGGTCTTCGTGGTCAAGGCCGATGCCTCGCTCACCGAAGACGAGCTTCTGGCTTATTGCCGCGAGGAGCTGACCGGCTACAAGGTGCCCAAGCATGTGGCCTTCATCGACGAGCTGCCCAAATCCAACGTCGGCAAGATTCTGCGCAAGGACCTGCGGGGCTAGCGCATCACCCGCCGGCCACGGCTCGCGTGGCCGGCAGAACCATCAGGCAGACCGTCAGCGTGATGATTGAACCGACGGTGCTCCAGAGAATCATCTTCGAGGTCAGGGTGAGATCCCGGCCATAGAACTCGGCCAGCATATACGGGCCGGTTCCGGTGGGCAGCGCGGCCAGCAGTACGGCCGATGCGGCCCAGACCGGCGACAGGTCGAATACCCCGTAGGCCAGCACCGCCGACAATCCCGGATGCACGATGAGCTTGGCTGCCAGCAGGCCGAGCAGCCCCGTTGACGGTGCTTCGGCGGTCTTGATTGCTGGCCGGGCGAGAAACGCACCGATCGATACCAGCGCACACGGCGTTGTCGCGGCCCCCAAAAGATCGACGAACTGGTCAAGCGGCCGTATCAGTTGTGCACCACTGGCCGCCCACAGCCCCCCAATGACCGGCGCCACCACGATCGGGTTCTTGGCCAACGCCATGAATACCGTCACGAACGGCCGGACGATACCGTGTCCGGCCTGCCGGAACACCTCGATGAGCACGATGGCCAGTGCAAAGACGACACATACCACGATCAGTGTCGCGATCAGCGCCGGGGCCAGTGCCGAATCCCCCAGCACGAGCACACATAGCGGAATACCGACATAGCCCACATTGGCATACGCCCCGGCCAGCGCGTCGATCGCCGCATCGATGCCGGGCTGACCGCTGCATTGTCGCCAGACCAGTGTCGCGACAAAGACGCCGACACTGGCCAACCCGTTGACCGCGATGAAGCCCGGATGCCACAGCGCCGAGAAGCTGGCCGTGGCCGTCGCGCTGAACAACAGTGCCGGCAGGCAGAACCAGACCACGAACCGATTGAGCTCGCCGGCCGCGGTGTCGCCGAGCACCCTGCCACGACGCCCGACAAACCCGGCCAGAATCAGGCCGAATATCGGCAGCAGAACATTGATCACCGCGCTCATGGCGCCTCGACAAAAACCCGGAACGCGCGAACGGTATCAGACCGGGCGCCTCCGGCACGACGGGCGAGCGGTTGCTAGGCCATACGATCGGCGATAATCATGTCTGCAGCCTTTTCGGCGATCGCGGTGGTTGGCGCATTCGTGTTGCCGCCCACGATCGTCGGCATGATGGAGGCATCGACCACGCGCAGGGCTTCGAGCGTATGCACGCGAAGCCGATCATCAACGACCGCGGACTTGTCATGGCCCATGCGACAGGTGCCCACCGGGTGATAGATCGTCTCGGCGCGCCGCCGTACATAGTCGGCGATCGCGGCATCGTCTTTGACATCGGCCTCCTGAGGCTCCAGCGGGCGCTCGAGATGTTCGGCCAGCGGCTTGGCGCGCATGATGTTGCGCGCGATCTTCACCGCCTTGATCATCTGCTCGATGTCTCGCGGCTCGGCCAGGTAGTTCGGATCAATGATCGGATAGTCGCGCGGTTTGGCGCTCGCCAGCGTGATGCGCCCGCGTGAGGCCGGATGAAGGTCGCACACGCGCAGGCTGTAGCCGTGATGCTTCATCGTGTTGATCAGGTTGCCGTGGTCCTGCTCGATCGTGGCGATGAAGTGAAACTGTAGATCCGACTGGCGCGGATCGTCGGTCGTACTGATGAAGCCGCCGGATTCGGCGATATTGCTCGTGAACTGGCCACGACCGTGGCGAAAGTACTGATAGATCGCCTTGGGCGCGTCGATCAGAATGAACCTGGGCGACATGCGCAGGCTCAGCCTGGTCTTTTCGATATCGATGACGCTGATATCCAGATGATCCTGCAGGTTGCGCCCGACGCCATCGAGCTCGGCGACCATGGGGATGCCGTGCGGCTCGATCGCGTCTCTCGAGCCCACGCCGGAGAGCATGAGCAGCTGCGGCGAGTTGATCGCACCACTGCACAACAACACTTCCTGCCTGGCGTGCAACGTACGCTTTCGCTTGAGCAGGCCCTGGCGCAGCGTGACCCCGGTGGCTCGTCTGCCTTCGAAAAGGATCCGCTCGGCCTGTGCGCGCGTGAGTATCGTCAGGTTCTTGCGATGCTTGACGGGATGCAGAAACGCATCGGCATTGGAACAACGACGCCCGTTGTGCTGGGCCACGTCATAAAGACCGAAGCCCTGATCCGTGGCGCCACCGAAATCATCATTTCGCGGATAGCCGCAGGCCTGGGCGGCCTGAATGAACTTTTCGTTCAGGGGATTGGAATGGCGCGGCTTGCTCACGGCATAGCCGCCACCGGCCCCGTGGTAATCGTTTTCGCCGTCTTCAAACCGCTCGGAGCGCTTGAAATAGGCCAGCATTTCGCTGTATCCCCAGCCGCGGTTGCCAAGCTCGGCCCAGTGGTCGTAGTCGGCCGCGGAGCCACGGGTGTAGCACTGGGCATTGATGGCCGAAGACCCGCCCAGGGTCTTGCCACGCGGCCAGTACAGCTTGCGCCCGCCCATGTGCTGCTGTGGCGCGGTCCAGTAGTACCAGTTCAGAAAACGCGACCACATCAGCCCGATGATGCCACTGGGGATATGGATCAGCGGACTCCAATCCGGAGGCCCGGCTTCGAGCATGACGACCGAGATATCGGGATCGGCGGTCAGCCGGTTGGCCAGAACACATCCGGCCGAGCCGCCTCCGACAATTACGTAATCGTAAGACGCCTGTGTCTCGTCGCCCATGGTCTGCCTCCTCGTCGCACCTGCGATGTCGCGATCTGTTCTTTTTATCGGTCAGAACATATCGCGTCTTGCCGGGCGACATGCCTGATCGGGCCACGACGGTGTTGGCCCGATCCGGCAATCGTATCAGAGGCTAGTGTCGAGATTCTGGAAGTGTGATGTTCAGCTCGAGCACTTCGAGATCGCCCTCGCGCTCGATCTCCATCTGTACGGCATCATCACCGACCTCGATGTACTTGCGCAGCACATCCAGCAGGTCCTGTTGCAGCTGCGGGAAATACGCCGGCTGTTCGCCGCCGCCGGACCGCCGATGGGCGACGACCAGCTGCAGTCGTTCCTTGGCCGTCTGCGCCGAACTTTTCTTGTCTGATCGGAATACGTCAAGCCAACCCATGGTTTATCTCCCCATCAGCCGTTCGAAGAAGCCTTTCTTGGCCTGAGTGAAGCGCATCGGGCGTTCTTCCCCCAGAAACCGCGCCACCATATCGAAATAGGCGCCACCGGCATCGGCTTCCTGCTCCAGAACGACGGGACTGCCGGCGTTGGAGGCGTTGAGCACGGTTTCGGATTCGGGCACCACGCCGAGCAGCGGGATGGCCAGGATATCGCCGATATCCTCGAGCGACAGCATCTCGCCCTTGCCCACACGGCCGGGGGCATAGCGCGTGACGACCAGATGCTCTTTCACGCCTTCGCCGCCCTCCTGGGCACGCTTGGTCTTGGACGACAGCATACCCAGAACGCGGTCGGAGTCGCGCACGGAGGAGACTTCCGGATTGGTCACCACCAGCGCCTCGTCGGCAAAGTACATGGCCATGATCGCCCCGGTTTCGATACCCGCGGGCGAATCGCAGATGATGTATTCGAAGTCCTCGGCCAGCTTGTTGAGCGTGCGCTCTACCCCTTCCTGGGTGAGTGCGTCCTTGTCGCGGGTCTGCGAGGCGGCAAGGATATACAGGTTCTCGATCCGCTTGTCGCGAATCAGGGCCTGCTTGAGGTTGGCTTCGCCGTTGATGACGTTGACGAAATCAAAGACCACCCGGCGCTCGCAGCCCATGATGAGGTCCAGATTGCGAAGGCCGACGTCGAAGTCGATGACCACGGTCTTGTGCCCGCGCATGGCAAGCCCGGCAGCGAATGACGCCGAGGTGGTCGTCTTGCCGACCCCGCCCTTTCCCGACGTGACTACGATGATCTTGGCCACTGCTTACTCCTGCAATTCGATCAGCAAATTATCATTATCGAGCCGGACGACCACCGGCCTCGACACGAGCCCCTCGTCGATCGCATCAGCGACCTTGTAACAGCCGGCGATGGCGACCAGATCCGGCTCGAATCGCTTGCAGAAGATTCGTGCCGAAGTGTCGCCGGAAGCGCCGGCCAGTGCACGCCCTCGAAGCGCGCCATAAACATGAATATGCCCATCGGCCAGCAGCTCGGCGCCTTCCGAGACCGAGTTCGTGACCACGAGATCCCCGCCGCGGGCATAGATCTGCTGGCCCGAGCGCACCGGCTTGGTCACGAGCCGTGCGGGCCCGCGCGTCGCCGTCTCGTCCTCGGCCGAGTCCGATGTCTCCGGCTCGGCCTCGGCGGCATCGAGCACCGGGTTGGCACGCGCCGGCGGCGGGTTTTCCGCGCCGCGCCCCGGCGAGTTCATCAGCGCCAGGCCTGCCTGGCTGGCGGCATCGGCAGCCGCCTCATCGGCGTCGAGAACGCCGACCACCACCAGATTGGCGGCGTGAAAGATCGCGGCCAGACGCGACAGATCCGGCAATACATCGATCAGCGAGACCAGCACCGGCATGCGCGCGAAGAAACCCGGCGCGCGTGCCAGTTGCGTATCGATCTGTGCGGCGATCTGTTCGCAGTCGGTCTCGCGGATCTCAACCACGGTCAAGGTCATCATGCGTCCCTTGAAGGTTACGCCGGCCGCTGTGCTGGACGTCTGTTGCGTCATGCCCCGAGTCGCTTGTTATAAAGCGGCGAGTCTATCACGCGTGGGACGCGCTTCAGGCTGACATATGCCGCCCGATACAGGCATCCGCGCAACACTTGCAAGACAGCGCCAACCTGCCACGCTTTTCCGGTGTTTCTCATCCGGCTTTTCGTGATGCCTGACAATCCAGAGACAGACGCTATGCAACAGCACTCGATCAACGGGCTGAATCTGTGCTGTCGCAGCCGGGGCCAGCCGGGCGAGCCTGTGGTGGTCTGTCTGCACGGATTGCTCGATAACGGGGGCTCGTTCGCGCCGTTGATCGACGCATTGGCGCCTCGGTTGGCCTCGCCGGCGTACTGGCTGGCGCCGGACTGGCGAGGTCACGGAGACTCGGCGTGGACGCCGGGCGACTATGTCTTTTGCAACTATCTCGCCGATCTCGAGGCCCTGCTGGACACTCTCGTGCCCGGCCAGACCGTCCTTCTCATCGGCCACAGCATGGGCGGCCAGGCGGCGAGCCTGTACGCCGGCATTCGCGCCGAGCGGATCGCCGGGCTGATACTGCTGGATACCCTGAACGTCCCCGAGGGCGACCCGAACACCGCCGGCGAGCGCTATCGCGACTGGCTGGATACATGCTACGCCCCGCCGGCGCCCCGTCGTTATGCCGATCCGGAGGCGTTTACGGCACGTCTGGCGCGGCGCTATCCCGAGCTTGGCCGCGCGGCCACGACGGCGCTGGCCGAGCTCTGGCTGCGCCGTGACGGCGATGGCTATCGGCTGGCGGCCGATCCGGCCCATCTGCGCAAGAGTCCTTACGGCTTCCGCGCCGACGAGGCCATGGCGATCTGGGCCGAGATCACGGCACCGGTGTTGATGATCGACGGCGCCGCCTCGCCGGCCAAGGGATTCATCGACGAGGCCACACGCGCCGAACGCCGTCGCGTGCTGGCCGATCTCGAACACACCGAACTCGATGACCTGGGGCATATGCTCCATTGGCAGGCGCCGGATCGTGTGGCCGAAACCATCGCCGATTTCATCGCCAGCCGCCGACTGCTCGCGTAGCGGCACGCGGGGCGGTATCAGTTGCGCGGTCACTGAGTCCGCGCCTATGCTCGAAAGCTGTTCTGCCCGACCCGCCGGCCTCTTAGAGACGGCGATGGAGATGTCATATGCTCACCCTGTTCTGGATCGCTGTCTTCTTCGTCGCGTTCGTTGCCCTGGCCTATAAACGTGCACGGCTGGTGACGGCCGCGGGCGTCATCGGCGTGCTGCTGGCTGTTTGCACGGCAACCAGCATCGGCGCCGTCACGGCCCTGGTGCTTTGGGCCGTTTTCGCCGGCGTATTCGGGGTGCTGCTCGTGCCCGGCCTGCGACGTCGGCTGATCACACGGCCCGTGCTCAATATATTCCGCCGCGTGCTGCCCACCCTTTCGGCCACCGAGCGCACCGCGCTGGATGCCGGCACGGTCTGGTGGGAGGGCGAACTGTTCTCGGGGCAGCCCAACTGGCGCCGCCTTGAGGAAATCCCGCCGGCGGCTCTGACCGCCGACGAACAGGCTTTCATCGATGGCCCGGTTCAGCAGCTGCTGGATCTATGTGACGAGTGGCAGATCACACAGGTCGACGGCGACCTGCCCCAGGCCGCCTGGGACCACATCAAGGACAACAAGTTCTGGGGCATGATCATCCCGCGTGCCTACGGGGGGCTGGAATTTTCGGCCTACGCGCACTCCTGTGTGCTGGCCAAGATCGGTTCCGGCCCGGCCGGAGCCACCGTGGGGCCGATCGTCGCCGTACCCAACTCGCTCGGCCCGGCCGAGCTTCTGATGCACTACGGCACCGAGGCCCAGAAGGATTATTATCTGCCCCGGTTGGCCGTGGGCGACGAAATTCCGTGTTTCGGGCTGACCAGCCCGCACGCCGGCTCGGATGCCGGGGCGATTCCGGATCGCGGCGTGATCTGCTACGACGACTGGCAGGGCGAACAGGTGCTGGGCATGCGCCTGACCTGGGACAAGCGTTATATCACCCTGGCCCCGATCGCCACCGTGCTCGGTCTGGCGTTCAAGCTCTATGATCCGGACGGCCTGCTGGGCGGCGAGCGGGAGCTGGGCGTGACCTGTGCCCTGATCCCCACAGCCATGCCGGGCTGTCATACCGGGCGCCGGCATTTCCCGGCCAGCGCGCCCTTCCAGAATGGGCCCACTTGGGGCAACGACGTCTTCCTGCCGCTGGATGCCATCATCGGCGGCCGAGCGATGATCGGCCAGGGCTGGCGCATGCTCATGGAGTGTCTGTCGGTGGGGCGCTCGATCTCCCTGCCTTCCGGCTCGGCGGGGGACGCCATCGCCAACGCCCGCTATACCGGCGCCTACTCGGTCATCCGTCGTCAGTTCAATGTCTCGATCAGTGCCTTCGAAGGTGTGCAGGAAGCGCTGGCACGCATCGGGGGCAAGACCTATGCGTGTGAGTCCATCCGACGCTTCACCGCCAACGCGGTGGATCTGGGTGAAAAACCCTCTGTGGCTTCGGCCATCGCCAAGTATCACGTGACCACCATGGCTCAGGAGGTCGCCAAGGACGCCATGGACGTTCACGCCGGCAAGGCCGTCATGCTGGGCCCGTCGAACCCCATCGCTCGCAGCTTCCAGGCAGCCCCGGTCAATATCACGGTCGAGGGGGCGAATATACTCACCCGCTCGATGATGATCTACGGCCAGGGATCGATTCGTTGTCATCCTTATGTGCTGGCCGAGATCGAGGCCGCCAACAATCGCGACCAGGACGAAGCCCTGGACGCCTTCGACGCGCTGCTCTATGCCCATATCGGGCACGATTTCGCAGCCGCAGCCCGCTCGCTCGTGATGGGCTTTACCGGCGGGCTGGGCTCGGCGACAGGCAAGCAGGCCGATGTGGCGACGTTCTACCAGACCATGAATCGCTACTCGGCCAATCTCGCGCTGCTGTCCGATCTGGCCATGGCCACGATGGGCGGCACACTCAAGTTCCGCGAATCGATCTCGGCACGCCTGGGTGATGTGCTGTCCCAGCTCTATATCGCCAGCGCCACCCTCAAACGCTATATCGAGGACGGTGCCCACGCTGACGACCGGCCTTATGTGGCCTGGGTGTGTGAAACCGCGTTCGCAGAAATCGAGGTCGCGTTGTCCGGTGTGTTGCGCCATCTGCCCAATCGCTTCGTGGCGGCCCTGGGCCGGGTGCTGATCTTCCCGCTGGGCCGCACGGCACGCCGCCCCAGCGATCCGCTGGGCCAGCGCGTGGCCAAGCGCGTGACCACGCCGGACGCCGCCCGCGACCGTCTCACTCCCCGCTGCTTCATCTCGTCAACCCGGCCCGACCGTGATCTCGCGCTGTTCGAGCGGGCCATGCAGGCAACACTGGATACCGCCGAGACCGCCAAGAAACTGGTCAAGGCTCGCAAGAGCGGGGCGATCACGGCCGATCACCCGTTCGAGCAGATCATCGAAGGGCATGACAACGGCGTGATTTCGGCCGATGAAGCCGCGGCCATGCGCCTGGCCTTCGAGCTGCAGATGAAGGTCATAGACGTGGACGACTTCGACCCCGGCGAGATGCGCGGCCGCGCCAAGACAACCGCCTCGGCCGCCGCGAGTCGGGCTGCATGACCAAGCGATTGATACGATAACCGCACGAAGACAAAAGACGCTCCCATGAGCGTCTTTTTTCATACCGACACGTATGAAACCGGCCCGCGAATGCCGTCATACAACGACAAAAGCACGACTGATCGATTGCACACAACTGCAATAAAAGATCGCGCAGAACAGACGCGTTCGTGCCCTTTGGTCGACGCCTCAGACTAAGGTATGAAACGCGTCATGCCGAGCGCGCCCTCTACCCGCTCCCTCCTGAAAGGCTTGTCATAGCGAGCTTTTTGCGCCCCGGCGTCAAAGACGCTGATCCGTATCGATGACCATCGCCGCCCGCTTACCGGGCCAGGATTCAGACATGGCATCTTTTCGGCTAGGCTTGGATCCCAGAACTCTAAAAACGCGCTATCGGCCATTGGGCCTTCACCAGGGAGATTCATCGTGAAGAAGAAGCGTTCCAAGGGGATGCAACCGGAGCCATTGGCGTCCGGTTTCGGGACAGAACTCAGGAGAACGGTCCGCCACGCCGGACTCGCGGCCTGCCTGGCCGCGACCAGCGGCTTGATGCTCAGTGCCTGCGACGCTGGCTCTGGCGGCGACAACGGCCGTACCCCGGCCGAACAGCAGGCGATCGAAGACGGGCCGATGGGCCTGGTGTTCAGCTATCCGTACAACGGCCAGCAAAACGTCACGCTGACCAGCCAGATCGCGTTTCGCACCCAGAGCGCTTTCGAAAACGATATCGCCGATGCGATCGTCCTGCGCACCGCCTCTGGTGAAATCGCACCGGATCTGTCGATCAACGTGGTTCAGGACGATAATCAGCCCAACGTCTATCGTGTTCAGACGTCGCGGCCGCTGCGCGGCAACGTCACGTATCGTCTGGTCACCACCCGAGCCCTCCAGTCGGGGGATGTGCGTTATGACGCCGGCCAGACGTTGTTTCAGTTCACCACAGCTCCGACGCCCGGCGGCCCGTCGGACGGCGAATTCCGTGTGACGGAAGTCGCTCCCGGCGAAACCAATCCGGTCACGGGCCGGACCTCGATCTTCGCGCAGTTCAATACCCTGCATATCTCGTTGTCCGAAACGATCGACCCGTCGAGCATAGTCGATGGTGAGACGTTTACCGTCACCGGCCCCGACGGCGATGATGTCGACGGCGCACTGATCGTATCCGGCCACGAAATCGCTTTCGACCCGGCCGATAACCTGGCGCCTGGCGACTACACGATCTCGTTGTCCGGCGACGTGCGTTCGGCGTTCGGCAAATCGCTCGAGCCGATGTCGGTCACCCGAACCGTGCTCGATTCCGGTGAAATCGTCCAGCAGAACCTGCTAGTCGATAACGATCAGGGCTTTGCCGGTGACGCCGACGATAGCCCGCTCGACGGCCTGATGGACAACCTGATCACGATTCGCACCCAATTGATCGGTGTGAACCAGCAGCCGGCTCGCAACAAACCGACGCGCGGCGGGGTTCTGACCAACCTCAGCCAGCCCGGCATGCCCGGCTTTGGCGATGTGTTCCCGAACAGCATTCCGGCCGGCCAGATCATCGAGCTCAAGCCGTTGAGCGTCTCGCTCAACGGCGACGTCCCCACGCCGCTGCAGAGCGGGCCGATCCAGGTGCAGTTCGGTACCGATGCGAATGTGTACCTGATGGCCAACGACTATCAGGACATCGCCACACCAACGGCGGTCCGTCTACGCTTCGACCTGAACAACACCACGTTGATTTCAGCCGCCCCCGGCACCCCGGAATATGTCGTTCAGGCCCTGGCCAATGGCGTGTTCAACCAGTCGGCGCTGAACATCCAGGCTTCGGGGCTGGCCATTCCGCAAGACAACGGCGACCTGGTGATCTCCACACTCGGCACCTTCCCGCTGACCGTTAACCGCAGCGACGATCTCACGATCGATTTCTCATTGACGCTGCGTCTGCCGGCCAGCGAGCAGGATCCGGTCCAGGCCGACACGATCGCCCCCTTCATCATCGCCCAGTCGCCAAGCGCCTGTCTGTATACTTTCGGCACGCCGGCGTATCGCCCGCTTTACGAGCAGCGTGGTTCCGCCCCGACGGTACTCCCGGAACAGGCCTGCGTACAGGTTCTGCAACAGGGCGGCGCTCTCAGCACGCCCTCGGGCATTAACGACTTCCAGATCGAGGCCAGCCCGGCGCTGACCTTCAGCGAGCCGCTGGACCCGTTGTCGGTGAACCGCCAGAGCATTCAGATCACCGGACCGGCCGGTAACGTGCCGGTCTCTTTCCAGCTCGACGGCTCCTCGGTGGTTCTGCGTCCGGATGATCTGCTTCAGCCCGACACCCAGTACACGATCACTCTGGGCAGCGGGAGCGCGCTGCGCGACCTGGGCGGTAACGCGTTAGTGGCCAATCCGGCCGGCGGCCCCGGCCAGAGCATTCGTTTCACCACCGAACCCCTGGTCGACAACGATGCCCGTGAGGCTCCGGTGATCCTCGGCGAGCTGACACCCGGCGTGCCCTGTGCACTCGAAGGCGGCAACTTCATGAGTGGCGGCAACACAGCCGGACGTTGCGTCGGCAGTGATTCGTCCGACACGACGGCAACGCAAGATGACGACGCCGACAGCATGGACGGCGGCATGGTGACCGCCGATTACCCGGTGTTTCAGAATCCGAAGAACGTATCGATCAACCTCTCGTTCTCGAAATTCGTGCAACGCGATACCGTCGTCCTGGCCGATGGCTGCCTGACTCAGGGCAGCGGCGATGGCAACAGCAATGGTGATGCGACGCTCGCTCTCGAGCGTATCGATGCCAGCGGCCAGTGCATTGGCACCCCCGAGGCCTCGCTGGCGTTCTTGAACACTAACGACGAAACGACTCGCGGGGTCACGATTCGCCCGGTCGAGGAACTGGAAGAAGGCGCACGTTACTGGATCGTGGTGTGTGGCAACGACAGCGACTCGAGCTGCGGTGCCACAGTCCTCGATACCGACGGACTGGCGTTGAACACGGATCCATATACCGGGACCGGAACGACGCCCGCCTCGCCGGACGAGCAGGCTGCTGGCGGCCCGGACATCATCATGCCCTTTGATGCGATCGGCTATACCACGGACTTCTACGCCGACCAGTTCACGCTACCCTATACCGACACCAACGGAAACGGCCAGTTCGACGATGCCAGCGGCAACGGCGTATACGATGACGGCGACGAGCGGCCACAACCCAGCAACCGTACGCTGGTCGATCTGTCGCTTGCCGGTAGTCAGATCGCCAACAGCGATGACATCGGCATGGCCAATGGCGGCGCCTTCCCGGCCTATCTGTCTCTGACCCGGCCCGTCGCCATCCGCAAGACCGTCGGCAACTGCGGCGCCCGGTTGGACAGCATCGTGAACGATGATGGCGAGAACGCCGTGGGCGATGTCCCGGATGACTGTATCCAGGTGTCGTTACTGCCGGGTGGCTTCAGTGCGCTGACCGGTATCGGGATTTCCGGGCCGGAAGCCGCTTCGGCAATCACCGGAACGCTCACCGACCTGGTCAACGATGGCGTTGTTGGTTTGACCACACCGCTTCAACAGATTCCGCTGGTCGGCCCTCTCCTTGACGGCGTCAACGGCACGCTTGGCGATCTGTTGGATGAGACCAGCGGATTGCTGGACGAGGTACTTGGGGGGCTTGCTGAAGGGTTGATCCCGGTCAACGGCGATCCGATCAATACAGGCCAGCTGCTGCTGCGCTTCCCGAACGACACCGACGACGGTGCGGCCATGGACAGTGCCCAGTCCGGCTATATCGTTCCTCGTTGCGAAGGCACTCTGAACGGCCAGGATTACGAGTACGAGCCCTGCTTCACGGCATCGCTCAACCTCGTGGCCAATGCACCGGACGCACAGGGCTTGACGCTGAGCCAGCAGAGAATCGTGGTCAACGTCGTCGGCCCCGTGGCCTTCGAGCAGAACGGTCGTCTGGTCATTTCGCTGAACAACGTCAATACGTTCAGCCTGCAGGCCACGGCTCTGGGGCTTCTGCCCGCGAGCGCCGAAATCCGTCCGGGTCGGCTGAATTTCCAGCTCACCGGCAACGAAATCCACGGTGGCCGTGCCTTCCCGGAGCGCTAAACCGTGACGACATGATTCATCGGCAACGGTGAGTCGGCCCCGGTCATCCGTTCGATGATCGGGGCTTTTTATTGGGCGCAGGCCGGCCCGCCGAGCCAGGCCCCGATCGAACAGCACCAATCAATCAGCCGGCCCCGGGCGCAGGGGCGGTTTCGAGGATCTCGACCGACTCGCGTACTTGTATGACAGCACGGTGTCGAGCCCGGCGTCGCCGAGCAGCTACCCTGGCGTCTTCACGAGGCGGGTAATGGGGGTGGCCCGACGAGACGTATCACGCCTCACACGGCAAGAACGAGTCAGAACGCAGGCCAGGCGCCATGATGGACACCGTGTCGCGGCCGCTTGGCTGGTGCCCCCGCGCTTGCCTGCCAGGCGACCCGACCCCGTTCGGGATGGAGGCGTCACATCGATCGTAGCCGCACCGCCCGGGGCCACGCCCCCGGCGGCCATACATCATCGCCGGCGCCTCGCAATGACGATAGACGCTAGCCGGTCTGGGCCAGAATCTGCATGGCCAGCTCGCGCACCGCGTTCGACATGGCGCGGCCGATGACCTCGGCGTTATCGCTCGACCCCGCCGGCAACGATTCTCTGATCAGAGCCGTATCACGCGCCACGGTGGTATCGGCACTGTCGGTGACCCGCCACTGTGCCGCCAGCACCAAGGTGCCGCCCGGTTGCGGCTCAAACGTTGAGACATCGACATGGACGTCGTAGGGCTTGTTGCGCCCTTGCACGAGTTTCTCGTCGATGGTCTCTTGCAGAAGACGCGTCATGGCCACGGGCAAGCGGATCGCCCATTTGGCATTGGGCAATTCCGACAGGACATGGGCATCGCTTCGGATCTGGAGATGATAGTTGTCCAGATATTCGGGCACCTGGACCCGCATGACATGCCAGTCGCTGGGCCGGGCCGGCAGGCGCTCGGTCTGCGGCGGCGACAGCGTTATACGCTTGAGCGGCGCCACGCCGCCGCAGCCGGCCAGCAGACCGCCGGAGACCAGGATCATGCCGGCCCATTGTAGCGTTGCGTGTTTCATCAGCGGCCATCGCCTCCGTAGAGCAGCGCATGCGGATTGCGCTCGAGTGTTTCAGCGAAACGACGAATCGATGACGCCGCCGCCGCCAGATCACGCAGGGTGCTCTCGACATCCTGACGGGTGCCGGAATCGGGATCGGTGACCTGCTGAATCTGTCTGGATAGTTCCGCCAGGCTATCGCTGGTCGCCTGCACGTTGTTGAGCACCTGAGTGATCTGTTCGTCGCGTGAATCGATCTGCTTGGTCGCCGTTTCGCTGAGCCGCTCGACGCTGGCCAGCGTCTGCTGCAGCTGTTCGTTGTTCTGATTCACCGCTTTTGTCACCGCACTCAGCGTATCGTCGGTGTTTTCGGTGGTCTGCTTGATCGCGGGCGTGAGCGTGGTGACAGCGCTGTCAACGTCTTCGGCCAGCGTCACCATGGTCTTCAAGGCATGGTCGATACGGTCGAGGGTCTGTTTCCAGGGCAGCTGCGCCACCGTGTCCTTGAGCTGATCGAGCTGAGACGGTACGGCGGGAATTTCCGGCACATCCAGCTTCGAGGGATCGACCACGAAGTTGGCGGGCTCATCGGGCTGGAAATCCAGATTCACTGCGAGCTGTGAAGTGACATAGCTGTATATGACCAACTGAGCGCGCAGACCGCGATCGACCATCGATTCGATCGACATGTCGCTGTCGGCGCGCTCACCGTCGAGCATGGTCATATTGTCGCCGCTCATGTCCACGGTGACCGCGATGCGCGCGCCCTCCCCCTGGCCGGCCAAACGCAGCTGGACTTTCTTGACCGTGCCGACCTGCACACCGCGGAACAACACACGCGAGCCGTTGGTCAGCCCGAGCACGGACTGATCGAAAAAGATGATCGCCTGACGATCCTGGCGCAGCAGCCCGGTATTGCCGAACGCGAGAATCCCGACCGCGATGAGTGCCAACGCGCCCAGAAGAAACGCGCCGATGATCGTATAGTTGCGATTACTCGCCATGCGTCACACGCTGCGTCATATCGATTCTGTCTCCTCGGCCTCGATGGGTTCGCGTTTTAGAAAAGCTCGTACCCGGTCCGGGCCCTGCTCGACGAGCCGGTGCGGGTCGCCGTGGGCGATCGCTGTCTTCGAATGGTTGTCGAGATAGATACTATCGTCGGCGATGGTGAAAATACTCGGCAACTCGTGCGTGACCGCGATGACCGATAGTTTGAGCGCATCCCGCAGCCGCATGATCAATGCATCCAGGCGCTGTGAGGTGATCGGGTCGAGCCCCGCACTGGGCTCGTCCAGAAACAGATAATCGGGATCCAGCGCGATCGCCCGGGCCAGCCCGGCCCGCTTCTGCATGCCGCCCGACAGTTCGCTGGGCATGCGTGACTGCTGTCCGGCAAGCCCTACGAGCGCCAGCTTGAAGGCCACCTGATCGGCGATTTCACCGGCGCCCATCTTGGTGTGCAGCTGCATCGGCAGTGCGACGTTCTCGCCCACCGTCATCGACGACCAGAGTGCTGTGGATTGGAACAACACCCCGATGCGTCGCTGCAGCGCGGCCCGTTCGAGGCGATCGTCGGTCACCAGCCGCATGCCGTCGAACACGATATCGCCCTGATCGGCCCGTGCCAGATCGATCATGTGTCGAAGCAGCGTGCTTTTGCCACAGCCCGACACGCCCATGATCACGAAGATCGAGGCCGGGTGAATCGCGAACGATAGCGCCTCTTGCACCAGTGTATCGCCAAAAGCCAGACGCAGATCGCGCACGACGATACCGCGCTCGAGGTTCTGATTATCGGAGAGCTCGGCCATAACGGAGCGGCTTAAATGCCCAGCGCGTTCGTACAGAGCGCGGCCACGGCATCGATGGAGATGATCCCGATGATACAGACAACCACCGTTCGTGTTGCCGCGCGCCCGACTTCGGCCGCGTTGCGTCCGGCGTTCAGCCCGATATAACAGCTGCTCAGGGCGATGAGCACGCCGAATGCAATGGATTTGACGAAGCCGATCACGAATTCGGACACGCTCATCGCATCCTGCAAGCGCTCGACGAAGGCCATCGGCGGCGTGCCGAGCACGATATGGGCCACGATCATGCCGCCAACGATAGCCAACGTGGCCCCGTAGAGAAACAGCAGCGGCATCATCAGCGAAAGTGCCGCCAAACGCGGCAAGGCCAGAAACTCGAACGGCGAGACGCCGATCATGCGCAGAGCATCGATCTCTTCGTTGGATTCCATGGTCGCCAGATGCGCGGCGAACGTGGCCCCGATACGCCCGGCCATGATGAATGCCGTCATGATCGCCGCCATTTCTCGTGCCGAGGCAATCCCCACGAGATCGGCCAGATACATGCCGGCGCCGAATGTCTGAAGCTGAACAGCGCCGATGAAACCGAGTACGGCCCCGATCAGAATATTGACCACCGTGACCACCGGCAGCGACGCGGCCCCGGTCTCGCGAACCAGCTCCACGAAATCCCGCCAGCGCGTCTGTGCCCGGCCGGATATCAGCGCTGGCGTGAGCGCCAGGGCATGACCCACGAGATTCGCGGTGTTGCGCGCGGTGTTGGCCTGCCCTCCCGCGCGGCGGCCCACCCGGGCCAGCAGCCCCGGCCGCCGAGGCTGTTCGGTGGCTGTCGGCGTCGGGCTTGCCAGCGCGATGAGTGCCGAGACATCACTCGGCAGATCGCGTGTTTCCAGCGATACATCGACCTCGCCGAGCGCCTGACTCAACGCATGAACAAAAGCCGCGACGCGCGGGTGCGCATTATCAAGCGCCGCACCATCGACCACCACACGCGACTGGTCACCCGTATCGAGCGTATCGGCCACGTGCGCGGCCGATGGCGGACGCACGGCACGGCCCCAGTCGCCCGACAGATGAACCACCGGCGTACCCGACTCGGTCTCGACGGCAATCAGCCTGGACGTCGTTTCCCGCACGCTCACGATAAACGCCGCCGGCACCGATCACCGATATGGCCAGGCATCACGGGCGAACCGGTCCGGACGTGGGCAGGACTGAATCTCACGCAAAACGAGCGATTGCCGATCATGCCGCGCAGCTTAACCCAGCCGGCCCGGACGTGCCCGGCCGGGCCAGACAACGAGCAAGAAGGCCCAGCCCGATTACGGATCGTTGCCCGGAATCGGCGCGTTGGCGGTGGCCGCACCGGCGCCGTCTTTCTCGCCGGGCACCGGCTCGTAGTCGTTGGCCACTTCCTGTAGCGCCGGATCCAGCGAATCGGACTGCTGTGTCCAGCCGCCTCCCAGCGCCTTGTACAGATCGGCCGTGGCTGTAAAGCGCGAGGCGATCGCATCGGCCAGCTCCAGCTGGCTGGAGAACAGGTTGCGCTGTGCATCGAGCACGTCGAAGAAATCGGTACGACCGACCTGATAACGCAGCCGGGCCAGACGCAGCGTCTCGCGATAGCTTTCGACCTGATCCTGAATGGCCAGATAGCGCTGGCGGCTGTACTTGACCGCCTGAAGGGCATTCTCGACTTCCTGGAAGGCTTGCCGCACGGCCTGGCGATACTGAATCTCGGCCTGTGCCTTCTGTGCCTTGGAGCTTCGATACTGGGCGTTGATTCGGCCGAAATCCAGAATCGGCGCGGTGATCGAGCCGCTGATGCGTTGCAGCTCCGAGTAAGGCTCGAACAGATCCGAAACATCCAGAGCCTGGGTCCCCAGACCTGCGCTCAGGTTGAGCGTCGGGAAGAAACGGGCCTTGGCGACGCCGACATTGGCATTGGCCGCGATAAGCGAGGCTTCCGCGGCACGAATGTCCGGGCGACGCTCGATCAGCGACGACGGCAGCACGACCGGCAGATCGGTCGGCAATGTCAGATCCTCGAAATCGCCGTCGGGCACCGTCGTGGTGTTCATGATCTGGCGCGGCGTCTTGCCGGTCAGGATCGCCAGCGAGGTCTGGAGCCGGTCAGCCTGTTGCTCCAGCGGCGGCAACTGGGCCCGTGCCGATTGCAACAGTGACTTCGTCTGCAGCAGGACCAGCTTGTTGATCGCGCCGAATTCATAGCGCTTCTTGTCCAGCCGGTAGCCCTGGAGTCGTGTCTTGATCGTCTCCTTGGTCACCGCGATCTGTCGCTGGAAGGAGCGCAACGACATATAGTTGGTCACCACATCCGAGACCACCATCAGACGCAGGGAATCCTGGGTGTAGGCCGAGCTCAACAGCTGAGCGCGCGCCTGCTCTGCCGAGCGACGCAGCGCGCCCCAGAGATCGAACTCGTAGTTCAGCGTCCCGGTGACGGAAAAGAAATTGAAGCGCTGAACCTGGTTGCCGCCGCCACCGCCGGCGCCACCGCCGACGTTGTTACTGCTATTACCGCCGGCAGAACCGCCGCTCGTGCCGGCGCCCCCCAAGCCACTAGCGCCGCCGCCGCTGGCAAAGCCACCCACGCCCGTGCGCTGTCGCTGTGCCTGGGCCTGACCCTCGACCGACGGATACAGCTGGGCGTTCTGAAAACCCAGCTCGGCCCGGGCCTGGCGGATACGCTGGAACTGCAGCGCAATCTGCAGGTTCGAATCCAGAGCCTGGTCGATCAGCTTGTTGAGCGTGGGGTCATGATAGCGCGTCCACCAGTAAGCCAGCTCTTGTTGCTGCTGTTGTGAAAGCAGCGTCGAGTCGAACCGGGATTCCGGCAGGTCGAGATCCGGACGTTCATAGTCCGGCCCGACTGCACAACCGGCCAGCAGGACGACAGCACCGAGGATCAGCGCACTACGCATCGTTGTTGTTCCTGTCATTCGTTTCGCCACGACGCGAGTCGTCGGAAAGTTCTTGCGAGCGGTCTTCATCTTCAATGGTATCCGCTTCCGGAGTCTTGCCACGCATGCGTGCCAGCTTGTTCGATCCGCTCTCGATCAGATCGTAGAACATCGGAACGAACAGGATCGCGAAGAACGTGGCAAACAGCATGCCGCCGATCACCGATGTCCCGATCGCGATACGGCTGTTGGCCGAAGCACCGCTGGCGACCGCCAGAGGCACCGAGGCCAGCACGAAGGTCAACGAGGTCATGATGATCGGGCGGAACCGCAGCTTGGCTGCCGAGTAGGCTGCATCCGCCGGGCTCTTGCCGGCCTGGCGCTCGATCACCGCGAACTCGACGATCAGAATCGCGTTCTTGGCCGCGAGCCCGATCAATACGAGCAGGCCCACCGTGAAGTAGATATTGTTGTCGACTCCACGCAGCCAGACCGCGATATACGCCCCCAGAGCAGCGAACGGCACCGCCGTCAACACGGCCAGCGGCAATGTCCACTTCTCGTACTGAGCCGCCAGAATCAGGAACACCATCACCACACCGAAGCTCAGAGCGATGATCGCCGAGCTACCCACATGCTGGGCCTGATAGGCCGTACCGGTGAATGACCAGCTATAGCCGCTGCCCAGCACCTGATCGGCCACTTCCTGAATCGCGGCATTGGCCTGGCCCGAACTGAAACCGGGCGCGGGCGCGCCTTGCACCATGGCCGCGGGGAAGACGTTGAAGCGTTGCACCACGTCGGCCGAGGTGGTGCGCTGCATCGATACCAGTGAGGACACCGGAATCATCTCGCCCGTCTTGTCGGACTGGACATAGACCTGGCGCAGATCGTCCGGGTGCATACGATACGGCGCATCCGACTGCAGGTTCACCTGCCAGTTTCGGCCCAGAAACGTGAACTGGTTCACGTACAGCTGCCCGAACGTGGCCTGCAGCGTGTTGAACAGATCATTGATCGGCACGCCGAGATTCTTGGCCTTTTCGCGATCGGCCTTGATCTTGTAGCGCGGCACATCCGTCGTCAGCGTCGTGCGCACGCGCTGCAGCTCGGGCCGCTGGTTGGCTGCGGCAACCAGCTTCTGGGTCTTGTTGTAAAGCGCGCTATAGTTCGAGCCTTCCTTGCTCTGGACATAGCCTTCAAAGCCGCCCGTGGTCGACAGCCCGATGATCGGCGGCGGGTTGAAGGCGATGATCCGCGCGTCCGGCAACTGTGCCCCCAGGCCGAACGCCTGATCGACCAGATCGAACGACGAGGGCGCACGTTTGCCCCAATCCTCGAGTGTAAGAAACATCACGCCGGCCCAGGTGCGCGGCGCACCGGCCAGAAAGTCATAGCCGGGCACGCTGATCACGCCGGCCAGACCGTTCATGTTGTCACGAGCCAGATGATAGAAATCCTGGCTTACATCCTCGGTGCGCTGCAGCGAGGCGCCTGGCGGCAGCTGGTAGTAGGCAAAGATATAGCCCTGGTCTTCCTGCGGGATCAGGCCCGATGGCACCTGAGTGGACACAGCCCACGTCGCCACGATGACGCCGATGAACATCAGAACGCCCAGAATGGCGCGCTTGAGCAGGAAGTTCACCCCCCACAGATAAGCGTCCGCAAGCTTGCCAAAGCCCTGATTGAACTTGCGGAAGAACCAGTTCTTGTTTTCTTTACTGGGCTTGAGGAACAGTGCGCAAAGCGCTGGCGTGAGCGTGAGCGCAACCAGTGCCGAAATCAGTACCGATACCGCGATCGTGATCGCGAACTGACTGTACATCTGGCCGGACAGACCGCCCAGAAAGCCCACCGGCACGAACACCGCGTTCAAGGCCAGGGTGACGGCGATGATCGGCCCGGTGACCTCCTCCATCGCCTTGATCGAGGCTTGACGCGGCGAGGCTTTCTCGTCGGTCATGATGCGCTCGATGTTCTCGATCACGATGATGGCATCGTCGACCACCAGCCCGATGGCCAGGATCAGACCGAACAGGGTCAACAGGTTGATCGAGAAGCCCAGCACGAAGATGCCGGCAAACGTGCCGACCACCGCAACCGGCACGGCCAGCATCGGGATCAGCGTGGCCCAGAAGTTCTGGAGAAAGATGAATATCACCAGCAACACGAGCACGAGCGAGATGAAGAAGGTCAGCACCACCTCGTGAATCGAGGCATCGACGAACTTCGTCGTGTTGTAGGGAATCTTGTACTCGAGCCCGGCCGGCATCTCCTGGCTGAGCTCGTCCATGAGCCCGCGCACTCGCTCCGCCGTGGCCAATGCGTTGGCCCCGGGCTGGAGATAGATGGCTGCCGGCACCGCCGGCTCGCCGTTGTAACTGTGCAGGGTGGAATACGCCTGTGCCCCCAGCTCGATCCGCGCAACGTCGCGCAACCTCAGCACACGCCCGTTGTCCATGGACTTCAGGATGATCTGCTCGAACTGTTTCTCGTTCGAGAACCGTCCTTCGGTACTGGCGGTGAACGTGAAGGCGATATCGGCACCGCCGTAGGGCCGCTGCCCGAACTTGCCGGCAGCAAACTGCGAGTTCTGTTCGTTGATCGCGGCCTGAACATCGCTTGTGGTCACACCGAAACGTGCCATCTTGGCCGGATCGAGCCAGATGCGCATCGAGTAGTCCTCGCTCGAGAACAGCCGCGCATCACCCACGCCCTGCAGGCGTTTGATGGGGTCGATGACATATACCAGCATGTAGTTGCTGATGAAGGTCGTATCGAACTTCTGCCCCGGGGAGAAGACCGTGACGACCTGCAGAATACTGGTGGACTGCTTGCGCACGGTCACACCGGTCTGCTGCACCACATCCGGCAACAGCGCCAATGCGGACTGCACCCGGTTGTTGACATCGATGGTCGCCAGATCCGGATCGGTGCCGATCTTGAACGTGACGTTCAACTGCATCTGACCGGAGTCGGACGCCGTCGAGGTCATGTAGATCATGTTCTCGACGCCGTTGATCGAGGTCTCGAGCGGCGCGGCGACCGTCTTGGCGATATCCTCGGCGCTGGCACCGGGATAGTTGGCACGCACCACCACTTCCGGCGGCACGACATCCGGATACTGCGCGATCGGCAACGAGCGCATCGCCAACACCCCGGACAGGGTGATGACGATGGCCAGAACTGTCGCGAATACCGGCCGTTCAATAAAAAACTTCGACAGCACGCGAGCGCCCTCTACTGATTGTCTTTAGCCGACGAGCGGTTGCCCGACGACTTCTGATTGTTGCCCGCGGCACTGGCGCCGGCTGTCGAATCCTTGTTCGATGACGTATCGGCCGGCTTGATCTCGACCGGCATACCCGGCCTCAACGTGCCCAGCCCGGAGGTGATGACCTGGTCACCGGCCTCAAGGCCCTTGGTGATCACGCGGCCGGAGTCGGTATCCGGGCCGAGCGTGACCGCCTGTGTCCTGGCCTTGCCATCCTCGCCGACCACGAACACGTTGACCCGCTGACCGCTATCCGAGACTGCTTCGTTGGGAATGACCAACGCGTCCTCGATGGTCTGGATACGAATACGGGTCCGTACGTAGCGCCCGGGCATCAACGCGTTTTCCGGGTTCTTGACCACGGCGCGCAGCTGCACGGTGCCGGTCTCCGGATCGATCGTGCTCTGCGTGAAGTCGACCTGCCCCTTGTAGGGAAACACATCGCCCGTGCCGGTGATGATCGTGGCCTCGCGGGTGGATGCATCGCTGGTCTGCTTGCCCATTTCGCTCAGCGCCTTGCGCCGCGCGAACGCATCGTCTTCGGGCAGCGCGAACAGCACATAGACCGGGTCAAGCTGCGTGATCGTGGTCATCTGGGTCTGATTGGCCGTAACCAGCGAGCCGAGATCGATATCGCGCAGACTGGTCACGCCCGTGATCGGCGCTTCCACGTGGGTATAGCCCAGATCGATCTGAGCCGATTCGAGATTGGCCTGGGCCTGTTGTACCGCGGCCTGATCCGAATTGAAATTCGCCAACGCCTGATCCCGTTCGGCCTCGCTGACTGCGTTGGCCTCGTACAGGCGTTTGGTACGGTTATAGATGCGACGCGAGTTGGCCAGACTGGCCTTGGCACTGGCCAGTGCAGCCTTGCGTTGATTGACCGTGGCGCGATAAGGCTTGGGATCGATCGTGAACAACAGATCACCCTGATGGACGATCGAGCCCTCCTGATAGTTCTTGGCCAGGAGAACGCCGTTGACCCGCCCGATGATGCGCGCGGTCTGCTTGCCTTCGACACGGCCGGGATATTCGCCGTATACCTGAACCGCCTTCGGCTGGACAGTGACCGCCGACACCTTCGTTGCCGGCTGCTTTTGTGACGGGCCGCTCTTGCCGGCGCCACCGCCGGACGATTCTTCACCCCCGCTACAGGCGGCCAACGTCGCCGTGAGACTGAAAAGGACAAGCGCACGAAACGCTGTCATGCGTCGCCGGGCGACGTCGTTACGAAAACGCATACCGATATCCCTGAGCTCTGAGGCTGTATCGCACAACATGATACATACATTCGTGTATGTATGTAATATAGCATCACGCCGACCCATGATGACGATCCAGATTTTTTCGCAGTATGGCACGCAAGACGAAAAGCGAATCAATACAGACCCGCGAGCGCATACTCGATGCCGCCGAGATCGAGATGATGGCGTGCGGCGTCGGCAAGGCATCACTCGAGCAGATCGCCCGGCGTGCCGCAGTCACCCGTGGCGCGATCTACTGGCATTTCGAGGATAAGGCCAGTTTGTTGCAGGCCATGATCGCGCGCACGAAGATGCCGATGCGGGATCTGCGACGCTGTATCGGCGACCATATTCCCAATGCGGCGCCCCGCGAACTGCTGCGCGAGATGATGTTGCATGCCATACAACGCCTGGCTGGCGATGCCCAGCATCGCCGTGTTTGTCACATCGTGCTGCATCGCTGTGAAATCAATGACCGAGAAGTCATCAGTAACCGCGTACTCGAGACGATGTTCGATGACACACGAACCGCGCTGCTGGCCCTGTGTGAAGAGATCGCGGATGATTTCTGCCTGGCTCCGGGCCTGTCCCCGGCCGATGCCAGCGATGTGATCGTGGCTTTCCTGGCCGGCCTGTATGAGTGCAGCCTGCGCCATCCGGCCACCTACGCCGTGGAAAACAACGCCGCGGCCAAGATCGATGCGTTGTTGAACGGGCTGTTCCCGGCATCGGCCGATGTGCCCATGCCCGCTAGTTGAAAGGCACGCTGGCCGCCGCCGGCCAGCGCCCGATCCGGCCACGCCATTCCGGGCCATAGTAATCCAGCACCGCAGGCGGGCGCGTATCGATCGGCCGCGTCGGGCCGAGAAAACGCGGCGACGTATCCAGCACGAACAGATCCAGCACCGCCTTCACCCGTGCAAGATATTCGCGACTCTCGGTCCGTAGCGGTTGGCGCCGGTCTTCATCGGGCCAGGTATAGCCCACGGCCGATAGACCGGTTCGTTTGGCCAGAAACAGCGCGCGATACTCGTGATAACGCTGTGTGATTAACGTCACGTGTGACAGGCCGAAGACTGTCTTGGCACGAACGACCGAATCCAGCGTGCGAAAACCGGCGAAATCCAGTGTGATGGCGTCATCCGGCACGCCCAGCTTGCGCAAGGCCTGATACATCTTCTGAGGCTCGTTGTAGGCCCGCGACGGATTGGCGCCGGAGACGAGCAGATAACGCACCTTGTGAGCATGGAACAACTGCGCGGCAGCGTTGATCCGGTTTTCGAACAGCAGATTCGGCCGCCCCGTGTGCGTATAGGGACTGGTGCCCAACACCAGCGCAACGTCGGCCATGGGCACACGCTGGACCGTGTCGTAGACCGCCTCGCGCGTGGCGCCGATCATCCAGGCATTGATGGCGAGCACGGCCAGTGCGGCCGTACCGGTCAGGGAAATCAGCGTCTTGACGACACCGATGATCACGGGCTGCTCGCTGTCGACAGGCCATACCCGAAACGAGCACCGCTCATTGCCCGGCCCCACTCGGCGAAGCGGGCCGTGACAGCGCACTGATCGCTTCGGTGAGCCCGGCGGGCGTCAATGGATACATCCGGTCGGCCATGAGACGACGGGTCATCTCGATCGAGGGCGTAAAATCCCAGCGCTGCTCGGATACCGGATTGAGCCAGACCGAACGGGGAAACGCCTCGCGCATGCGCGTTAGCCATGTTGCCCCGGCTTCGTCGTTCCAGTGCTCAACCGAGCCACCGGGGTAAGCGATTTCATAAGGGCTCATCGTCGCATCCCCCACGAACAGCACGCGATAGTCGCTGCCGAATGTCCGGCACAACTCGGCCGTGGACAGACTTTCCTGACGTCGACGCTTGTTGTCATCCCACACCGCTTCGTAGATGAAGTTGTGGAAATAGTAATATCGCAGGTGCTGAAATTCCGAACGCGCGGCAGTGAATAACTGCTCGCAAGCGGCCACGTGATCGTCCATCGAGCCGCCTACGTCGAACAAGATCAACAGTTTCAGCGCGTTGCGGCGGCTGGCGTGATAGACCAGATCGAGCTGACCGCCGCGCCGCGCCGTCGACGCGATCGTGTCGTCCAGATCCAGCTCCTCGGCCGCGCCCTCGCGGGCAAAGCGCCGAAGCCGGCGCAGCGCGATCTGGATATTGCGTGTTCCCAGCTCCCGATCGTCGGCCAGATCCGCGTATTCACGCTGCTCCCAGACCTTCACGGCGCGTCGGTGCCGGCTCTTGTCCTGCCCGATACGAATGCCTTCGGGATTGTAGCCATACGCACCGAAGGGCGAGCGCCCGGCCGTTCCGATCCACTTGTTGCCGCCCTCGTGGCGCTCGTCCTGCTCGGCCAGACGCTTTTCCAGCGTCTCCATGAGCTTGTCCCACCCGCCGAGCGCCTCGATCTGGGCTTTCTGATCATCGGTCAGATCCAGCTCGGCCAGTTTTTCCAGCCACTCGTCGGGAATCGCCACGCCGTCAGCGCCGACCTGCTCGACGCCCTTGAAGTAAGCAGCAAACACGCGATCAAATCGATCGAAATGTGTTTCATCCTTGACCAGACACGTCCGTGCCAGCACATAGAACGAGTCGATCGATAACCCTGCCACGTGCGCCTCGAGGCCTTCCAATAGCGCCAGATACTCCGTGATCGAGGTTTTCAGACCACCATCGCGCAGCGCATAGAAGAAGTCGATCAGCATTCGGCCGCCGCCCTGGCCTAGCGCCGACCGCGCCGGCTCATGAAAGCCAGGCGCTCGAACAGGTGGATGTCCTGTTCGTTTTTCAGCAAAGCGCCGTGCAGCGGCGGCAGGTCATCGCCGGTCGCTTGCAGGGCATCGGCCGGGATATCTTCGGCCAACAACAGCTTGAGCCAGTCGATCAGCTCGGATGTGGACGGCTTCTTCTTGATCCCCGGCACCGCGCGGATATCAAAGAACAGATCCAGCGCGTCGGAGAGCAGACGTTGCTTCAGATCCGGAAAATGCACGGCCACGATATCGGCCATCGTGTCCTTGTCCGGAAAATTGATGTAGTGAAAGAAACACCGCCGCAGAAACGCATCCGGCAGCTCTTTCTCGTTGTTCGAGGTGATGATGATGATTGGCCGGTGCCGGGCCTCGATGGTCTGGCGGGTCTCGTAGACATCAAACGCCATGCGATCGAGCTCGCGCAGCAGATCGTTGGGAAATTCGACATCGGCCTTGTCGATTTCGTCGATCAGCAGCACCGGCTGCTCATCCGCGGCAAAACACTCCCACAGCGGGCCGGGCACGATGTAATTGCCGATATCTTGCACCCGGGCATCACCGAGCTGGGAGTCGCGCAGGCGCGAAACGGCGTCGTATTCGTACAGCCCCTGCGCGGCCTTGGTGGTGGACTTGATATGCCAGGCGTGCAGGGTCTTTCCCAGTCCGGCGGCCACTTCCTCGGCCAACATCGTCTTCCCGGTCCCCGGCTCCCCCTTGATGAGCAGGGGCCGGGACAACGTGGCAGCCGCGTTGACGGCCAGCTTCAGATCGTCGGTGGCGACATATCGATCGGTACCTGCGAACTCCACGCTCATGTCAATGTTCCCGAGCCCGCTCGGCCAGTATGGCTATCGCCGGCAGCACCTTGCCCTCGAGAAACTCCAGAAACGCGCCGCCGCCGGTCGAGATATAGCTGACGTCATCACCGACGTCGAATTTCTCGATCGCGGCCAGCGTGTCGCCGCCGCCGGCGATCGAAAACGCATCACTGGCGGCGATGGCGTCTGACAACGCTTTCGTGCCGCCGGCGAACGCCTCGATCTCGAACACGCCGACCGGGCCGTTCCAGACGATGGTGCCCGCCGATTTCAGAATATCGGCCACAGAGTCGCGAGCCTTGGTGCCGATATCCAGAATCATCTCGTCGGCCCCGACGTTTTCGATGGCGCGTTCGTGCGCCGCGGCGTTTTCTGAAAGCTCGGTCGCCACGACCACGTCTTCGGGCAAGGGAATATCCCCACCGCGCTCACGGATATCGGCATGGATCGCCCGGGCCTCGTCGACCAGATCGGCCTCATGGAGCGATGCCCCGACATCGTGGCCGGCCGCGGCGAGAAACGTATTGGCGATGCCCCCGCCCACGATGAGCTGATCGGCCAGCGTGGAGAGCGATTTCAGCAACGACAGCTTGGACGAGACCTTCGAACCGCCAACCACGACCACCAGCGGTCGCTTGGGATCGTCCATCGCCGCCGTCAACGCCTCGACCTCGGCGATCAGCAACGGCCCCGCACAGGCGACCGGCGCGTGGCGTGCCACGCCTTCAGTCGAGGCCTGTGCGCGATGCGCCGTACCGAATGCGTCCATGACGAACACATCACACAGCCCGCCCATCTTGCGGCTCAGCGTGTCGTCGTTGGCTTTTTCACCGACGTTGAAACGTACGTTCTCGCAAATGACGAGCTCGCCTTCGGCGACATCCACACCGTCCAACCAGTCCTTGATCAGGGGCACGTCGAAACCGAGCTCGCCGGACAGCCAACGCGCAACGGGGGCCAGGCTATCGGCCTCGGTCGGCTCGCCTTCGCTCGGACGGCCCAGATGGGCCATGACCATCACGCGCGCCCCGGCCTCGATCGCCTTCTTGATCGTGGGTAATGCCGCTCGTAACCGCGCGGCCGAGGCCACCTCACCGTCCTTGACCGGCACGTTGAGGTCTTCTCGGATCAGCACGCGCTTGCCGGCGAGCTCGACGTCGTCCATCGAAAGCAGCTTCATGGGAATCCCGAAATTCTTGTCGATTGTAGCGACCGTCGAAACGCGTGACGGCCGAGTGTTTCAGAGCATACAAACACAAAGACCGGAACAGGTCCGGTCTTTGTGGTCTGACAGAGAACGCGCGGCGATAATCAGCCGGCGTTGGCCAGTGCCAGGGCCGAGTCGAGCATTCGGCTGGAGAAGCCCCACTCGTTGTCGTACCAGGAACAGACCTTGATCAGACGGCCACCGGCCACCTTGGTCAGCTTGGAGTCGACCGTGGACGACGCCGGGTTGTGATTGTAATCCGTAGAGACCAGCTCTTCGTCGGTATAGGCCAGCACGCCCTTGAGTTCGCCGCCTGCGGCTTTTTTCAGGACGTCGTTGACCTGCTCGACCGTGACATCCTGCGACACGGTCGCCGACAGATCGACGAAAGAGACGTTGATCGTCGGTACGCGCACGGCAAAGCCATCAAGCTTGCCTTCCAGCTCCGGCAGCACGAGGCTGACGGCAGCTGCGGCGCCGGTCTTGGTCGGAATCATGCTCTGGGTGGCACTGCGTGCGCGGCGGATGTCCTTGTGATAGACGTCCGAGAGCACCTGGTCGTTGGTATACGAGTGGATGGTGTTCATCAACCCGTACTCGATGCCAAAGGCTTCATGCAGCGGCTTGACCAGCGGTGCCAGGCAGTTCGTCGTGCACGAGGCGTTCGAGACGATCTTGTCTTGCGGGGTCAGCGTCTCGTGGTTCACCCCGTAGACGATGGTCTTCATGTCGCTGCCGGCCGGAGCCGAGATCAGCACCTTCTTGGCGCCACCTTTCAGATGGGCGCTGGCCTTTTCCTCGCTGGCGAACAACCCGGTGCACTCCAGCACGACGTCCACGCCCAGATCACCCCACGGCAGGTTGGCCGGATCACGTTCGGACAGAACCTTGATCTTGTGGCCATCCACGACCAGATGATCGCCTTCGGCGGTGACCTCGCCCGGGAACTTGCCGTGTGCGGTGTCGTACTGCGTCAAGTGCGCATTCATCTGGGCGTCGCCCAGATCGTTGATTGCAACGATTTCCAGTTCACTCGTCCGCTTGCCCTCGAACAAGGCGCGCAGCACGTTGCGGCCGATACGGCCATAGCCGTTGATGCCGATTTTCACTGCCATGTTGGCTCCTACACTCTATTTGAATACAAAACGGGCGGCTCGCGCTCAGAGCTGTCGCTTGATGGCCTGTACCACGCCGTCCACGGTCACGCCGAACTCGGCATAGACTTCTTCCGCGGGCGCCGACAGACCGAAGTCATCCACCCCGACGACCTCGCCCGTCGCACCGACGAACCGGTACCAGCTGTCGGATACGCCGGCCTCGACGGCCACGCGCGCGGTCACGCCGGAGGGAAGAACGCTATCACGATAGCCCGCATCCTGGCCGGCAAACACCTCGATACAAGGCATGGACACCACGCGAACCGCCACGCCGTCATCTGCGAGTTTACTGGCGGCGTTCACCGCCAATTCAAGCTCGGTGCCGGTGCCGATCACGATCGCATCGGGCGTGCCCGTCGTGTCGACAAGCACATACCCGCCCTTTTCGATCGCCGCCACGGTATCGGCATCACGCTCGTGATGATCCGTATCCTGGCGCGACAGCGCGATGGCACAAGGCCCGTTCGTGCGCTCGATCGCGGCACGCCAGGCCACGGCCGTTTCGACATCGTCGCCCGGACGCCATACATGCAGGTTGGGTATCAAACGCAGGGCCGCCACATGCTCGACCGCCTGATGCGTCGGCCCGTCTTCGCCCAGCCCGATGGAATCGTGCGTATAGACGAACACGTTGCGTGCCTGCATGAGAGCCGCCATGCGCACCGCGTTTCGCGCATAGTCCGAGAACGTCAGGAATGTTGCGCCGAAGGGCACCAGGCCGCCATGCAGGCTCAAGCCATTGGTGATGGCCGACATCCCGAACTCGCGCACCCCGTAGCACACATAGTTGCCGGATTTATCGGTCGCCGTGATCGGTTGGTAGCCGTCGAAATCCGTGCCGTTCGAGCCTGTCAGATCGGCTGAGCCGCCAAACAGCTCGGGCAGCAGGTTGGAAAACGCACTCAGTGCCGCCTTGGACGACTTGCGCGTGGCCGTGCGCTTGCCGTCGGCCTGCGTTTTTTCGATGAACGCTCTGGCCTGGTCGGCCCAGTTGTCGGGGAATCGGTTCCCCAGACGTCGATCGAACTCCGCAGCCAGATCCGGGTGGCTGCGGGCAAAACGATCATAGCGCTCTTGCCAGGCTGCCTCGGCCTGCTTGCCGGCCTGCCGGTGATCCCACGCTTCGTACAAGGCCTCGGGCACGGCGAATCGTGTTTCGTCCGACCAGCCCAACTCCTTGCGAGCTGCGCTGATCTCTTCGTCGCCCAGTGCCGCACCGTGAACCTTGGCCGTGCCCTTCATGTTGGGCGCTCCCCAGCCGATCACCGTCTTGCAGCAGATGATCGTCGGACGCTCGGTATCGGCCTTGGCCTGGCGCATGGCCGCATCGATCTCGCCGGCATCATGGCCGTCGACATCGGCGATCACCTGCCAGCCGTAGGCCTCGAAACGCCCCGGCACGTCGTCGGTGAACCAGCCTTTCGTCTCGCCGTCGATGGAAATGCCGTTGTCGTCATAGAAAACAACGAGCTTGCCCAGGCCCAGCGTACCGGCCAGCGAGCACGCTTCGTGGCTGATGCCTTCCATCAGACAGCCATCGCCGGCAAAGCAATACGTGTGGTGATCGACCACGTCTTCATCACCCACGTTGAAGTGCGCGGCCAGACTTGCCTCGGCCAGCGCCATGCCGACGGCATTGCCAAGCCCCTGGCCCAGCGGCCCGGTCGTGGTCTCGACGCCCGGCGTCATGAAGTTTTCCGGGTGCCCCGGTGTCTTCGAGTGCAGCTGGCGAAACGCCTTTATATCGTCCAGCGAGACATCGTAGCCGGTCAGATGCAGTGCAGCGTACTGCAACATTGAGCCATGGCCGTTCGAGAGCAGGAAGCGATCGCGATCCAGCCACTCCGGATTGGTCGGGTTGTGTTTGAGATGGTCGTTGAACAACACCTCGGCGATATCCGCCATGCCCATCGGCATACCGGGATGGCCGGAATTGGCCTGCTGGACAGCATCCATCGACAGAATACGAATCGCATTCGCTAGATCGCGACGTTCGGGCATCTCCACTCCAATACGAGTTTTTTTATCCACGACATTGTCTGGCAAAGCGTAGCAGCGAGCAACATGAGCACGTAACGCCCCGTCGTGAGCGCTCATCGTTCACCCACTCGTCCACATATTTGCAATTTCAATAAAAATCTTGAATCGATAGCTTTCAACTACCTGCCCTGTTCTTTGATTCGCCTGCTTATTCATATGCTTATGTTTTTTTATTGAAGAACAGGCTCAGCCATCACCCGCTACGCAACCGGCTTTCGGGTCATTTGATTGCCGACAGGTTGATTTATTTTCTTTTTTATGTGCTAGCGTCAAATTCCACGTATGGCAAAGCACGCAACACGTGAATGAAACATTGATGTATCGCGCAGATTGTTCGTGCGATCAACATCATGACACCGATCAGCGTAAAGCCGGCCAAACCTGGCAAGGGGAGATCAACATGACCAATGAGATCAAGGACAAGAACGAGCAGTCACCGATTATCGATGCATCGACCGGCGGCCCGTTGAGCAAGAGCCGTCGCCGATTTCTGGCACACAGCGGCATGTACACCGCCGGCCTCGTCGGCAGTGCCCTGCTCGGCGCCTGCAGCGACGACAAGAACGTCGCGCTTGCCCAGGACGACAACGACAACATGAATGGCGGGATCGATCCGAATAATCCGGACATCGTCGATCTTCGTGGGGCCCCGAGCGATGCGGCCGTTCTCCAGTTTGCTTTGAACCTCGAATATCTGGAAGCCGAGTACTACCTGCGCGCCGTGACCGGAAGCGGGTTGGTGGACGACGATATTAACGGCGGCCCCGAGGATCCGGGCATGGTCACCGGTGGTCGCATGGTCGATTTCTCCGGTGAGCCGCTGATCGGGCGATACGCCGCCGAGATCGCCTCCGATGAGCTGGATCACGTTCAGTTCCTGCGGCGTGGCCTGGGCGATGGTGTCATCTCCCGGCCGCAGATCAACTTCACGGACGCCTTCAACGCGGCCGCGCAGGCCGCTGGCCTCAGCAGCTTCGACCCGTTCGCCAGCCCGATCAACTTCCTGATCGGCGCGTTTGTTTTCGAAGACGTCGGCGTGAGCGCATACAAAGGTGGCGCACAGTTCATCCGCAACCGCGATTTCCTGACCGCGGCTGCCGGCATCCTGTCCGTCGAGGGTTATCATGCAGGGCTCGTGCGAACTGTTCTGACAGCACGCATGGACGAAGCCGTTGGCGATACCGGGCTCAACATCGGCCAGATCGTCAACGCGATCTCCGATGCACGTGACAACCTGGACGGCCCGGAAGATATCGACCAAGGGATCGGCAACGGCAACACCACGGTGTCGATTTACAACACCAGCTATCAGTCGACCAATATCGTGCCCGTCGACGATGATGGCATTACCTACAGCCGTACCCCGGGTCAGGTTCACAACATTGCCTACCTGACGCCGGAAGTCGCCCAGATGGGCGGTTTCTTCCCGCAAGGCACCCGTATCCCGGCCAACCCGGCGTTGTCGACGAGCAGCGACGCGAGCGACAGTGATGATGCCGATGATGCCAGCGCCGAAAGCGGTATGTAAGCTCTCGCCCAAGACGTCATGTACGTTTCCAATGAAGCGCAAGAAGGCCCCGGGTAAAGCCCCGGGGCCTTCTTGTTTCAAGCACTGGCCAAGCGAGCGTGGTGTTTCATCAGGCCCCGCAGCCGACACGGGCCCTGAGCAACACGGTGTCGGTTTCTGCCATGCAGACAGGCCAGGATGATCATCACATCGAGCGAGCCGATAAAGTGCCGACTCGTGATCGTCTGTGTCATTGCCTGAAGCCTGACGATCATCGGTCGCTACGATGATGTGAGTTGGCGACAGCGCGCGGAACATGACGCGCAATCTGCCTGGAGCCACGCACTACTCTCGTGCATGACCCGTGGATACGGGCTCTGTTTACGCTTCGACTTGCAGTGGCGCACGTCGAAGATGCCAACGATCAGCGCCTGGCCCGCGTTGATCGTGTCTTGTCGTATGCCCGCGCCGAAAGCATGCGCTCTGTCCCGAGGGCCTCGTCGCGCATTATCGCGCCGGACCGGTTGTCGGCCGGGCGCCCTTGCATTCATGCATGGCGGAAAGTCCGTTCCGACGATAGCGATTGCACAAGCGCAATGGAACGAGACGGGCCGTGCGCAACGACTTGCAATTGGGCTATACTTTTTCGTGTCTTCAGGGCGGGGCGTAATTCCCCACCGGTGGTATGGCCGTCAAGGCCGAGCCCACGAGCGCTTCTGCATCTTCGCAGAAGGTCAGCAGATCTGGTGAGAGGCCAGAGCCGACGGTGACAGTCCGGATGAAAGAAGACGCGAGAAGGCGAGGCCGCGCGGCTCATGCACGCCCGTCTTCAAGCTGTGCCCTGAAACGTTGTCTCACCAATCGAGGACGTTTCATGTCGGATCATCCGCATCACGATTTTTCTGATTTTCCGCGTATCGCCGCAGCGGTGGCGGCTTATCGTGCCGGCCAGCCGGTACTGTTGCTCGACGACTCGGACCGCGAGAACGAAGCCGATATCGTCGCGGCAGCCGAAAACCTGTCGCTGGACACCATGGTCAAGATGATCCGCGATGGCTCGGGCATCGTCTGTGTGTGCTTTTTGCCCGACGATGTCGATGCGCTGGGGCTGCGCCAGATGGTCGAGAACAATCAGAGCAAGAACCACACCGGGTTCACCGTGAGCATCGAGGCGGCCACGGGCGTGACCACGGGGGTCTCCGCCGCTGATCGACTGGTCACGATCGAGTCGGCCATGGGCGCTCTGGACGGCACGGCCGAGATCGTGAGCCCCGGGCATATCTTTCCGCTTCGCGCGAGCCGCAACGGCGTGCTGGATCGACGCGGGCATACCGAAGGCTCGATCGATATCGCGCGCCTGGCCGGGATGCGCCCGGCGGCGGTGTTGTGCGAGCTGATGAATCCGGACGGTACGATGGCCGGTAACGCCGCCATTCAGACCTACGCCCAACGCCATGACATGCCGGTGCTCACCATCGACGAGCTGGCACGCTATCGCATGACGCTGACACCGGCATGACACACCTCGCCCACGCAGCACACGTGACGTTTCCCGCGGCCGCCGTTATCATCGCGTGATGACGAAAGCAGCCCCCGATGCCGACGACAGCGACGCGATCGTCCATCCCGAGTTCTCAATCGACGAGCTGGCGCGCAAGACGGGCTCGACCGTACGCAATATTCGCGCCTATCAGGACCGGGGGCTGTTGCCTCCGCCCGAACGACGCGGACGCAAGGGGATCTACAACGATGCCCATCTCTCGCGTCTGCGTATCATCAACCGACTGTTGGAGCGAGGGTACACCCTGTCCAATATCGGCGAATTGATCGAGTCGTGGGAGCAAGGCAACGATATCGGCTCGCTGCTGGGGCTGGAAACCGCCGTGGCCAGCCCCTGGTCGGACGAACTGCCCGATTACGTGACCATGCCGCAGCTGCTCAAGATGTTTCGCGGCAATTTCTCTCGGCGGGCTCTGTCCAAGGCCATCGAGCTGGATGTGTTGCGCCCGGAGGGCATGCGGTTCCGCGTGCCCTCGCCGCGCATGCTGCGTGCCGGCGCTGAACTCGTGGCTGCCGGCATCCCGCTGGAAGACATGCTCGATGTGGTCTCTCATCTGCGCGCCAACGTCGAGCAGGCTTCGGATGCAATGGTGCGGCTCGTCGCGCGTCATGTCTTCGATCAATACGGCGAAGGCCAATTGCCGCCAAGCAACGAGCTGCCCGAGCTGGCCGATCTGGTCTGGCGGCTTCGCCCGTTGGTCGAAATGGCCGTGCTGCCTGAAGTGGCTCGGGCGATGTCCAAGGCTGCCGATCAGCACCTGGGGGATCGCCTGGCGATGATCATGGAACACCTCCACGACGACCCCGAGCACGTCTGAGCCCCACGGCGCCCGCCCGCCGGGCCGCCGGGTTCATTTGCCTCACGAGACACAACGCACCCGCGCCGGCTGAAATACGCTGCCGGCGCGGGCTGCTTGCGGGCAGTCACTATATGTGACATCTTTCAGTGTAAATATTACACCGATTCCAGTAATGCCGGGCCGTGCCACGCGACTGATCCATACCACGCGTTGCCCCGATGCGATGATCGCCAGCGATGGCGTGCGCCTCGCGGTTTATCGCGACGGCAACCGCCGCGGCCCGACACTCGTATTCGTGCACGGCTATCCCGACACGGCGCAGGTCTGGGAGCGATTGATCGCCGAGCTCGGCGGCGCTTATGACTGTGTGCGTTACGATGTTCGCGGCGCGGGGCATTCGGAGACGCCGACACACACAAGCGCCTACCGCCTGTCCTGTCTCGAGCGTGATCTCGCGGCCGTGATCGACTGGGCCTGCCCGGACGGCGAACGCGTGCATCTGATCGGCCACGACTGGGGCTCGATACAAAGCTGGGAAGCCGCGACCGATCCGGCCATGCGTGATCGTCTGGCCAGCCTGACCAGCATATCCGGCCCCTGCCTGGATCATGTCGGTCAGAACCTGCGCGCACAGTGGCGCGACAATCGGCGCGCACTGGCCCGCCAGGCTCGGCGCTCCTGGTATATCGCATTGTTCCAGATCCCTGGCCTGGCTGAATTCGGCTGGTCACGCCTCATGGCGCCGCGCTGGCCGGCCACGCTGGCCCGGCTCGAAGGCCAGGCCCTGCCGGTGGCCGCCACCTGGGCCGAAGACGGCCGAGCGGGCATCCGTCTGTATCGAGCGAACATGGGGCCCCGGCTGGCGTATCCGCGTCAGCGATTCGCGGTCGTGCCCGTGCATTTGATCGTCGCCCGGCATGACCCGTTCGTCGGCCCGGGGCTGGCCCGGCGCGCCCTCGACTGGGCCGACCCCGTCACCGTGACCGAGCTGGATGGCCGTCACTGGGTCATTGCGACCGACGCCCCCGCCGTGGCCGAGCGAATAAACGAGCACATCGCCGCCCTCGAAGCGTCTGCCATTCCACGCCGGCGCACGCCACACGAGACAGCCTCGTGAGGTTGTCGCTATCCGCCCGGCAGAAGACACGCGATCACCGCGCTGTCTATTTCATCCGCACCGGAGATTGATCATGAGTACGACGGCTGACCCCGGCACTTCCCACGCCACGCCCCCGCACAGCGAGACGTTGCAGGTCATGCCCGAGCGGCGCGATCTGCATTTCCTGCCGCCGGCTGACCGCATCAGCGACTGGCATGTGGCCGGGCCCAACGTCACGCAGTTCATGAACGCGCTGTCGCTGCTGTTTCCGGCCGGCGAGCGCATGTTCATCGATGCCGTGCGCGCGTATCGCGACGAGATTCCCGATCCGGACCTGAAAAAAGCCGCCACCGCGTTCATCGGCCAGGAGGCCATGCACTCGCGTGAGCATATCGAATACAACGAACTGATGGCCGAGGCCGGCCTGCCGGCCCACAAGCTGGACGCCTTCGTCTGGGGCCTGCTCGATATCATCAAGGACAACACGCCACGGTCCATGCCGCTGGCCGCCACGATCGCCCTCGAGCATTACACCGCCTTGATGGGCGATATGCTGTTGCGTCATCCCGAACAGCTGGCCGGCTCACAGGTCGATTACGAGCGCATGTGGCGCTGGCATGCGCTCGAGGAAGTCGAACACAAGGCCGTGGCCTACGACGTCTACGAAAAATGTATCGGCCGCGGCCCGCGCAACTGGCTCGAGCGCAGCGGTGCGATGATTGCCGCCACGGGCCTGTTCTGGCCGATCGTCGTGTCGTTCTATTGGCAGATGAGCCGGGCCGATCCGAAATGCCGGGCCGAGGGCTGGCGCGGCCATCTCAAGGTGCTGGACTTCAGCATCGGCCGGCAGGGCTATATCCGTCGGCTGGTGCCCGAGTTTCTGAGCTATTTCAAGTACAGCTTTCATCCCTGGCAACAGAACAACGCGCATCTGTTGGCCGAGCTGGACGCGCTCGTCGCCGACGCCGAGACCGCCTACGCAACCCACCATTGACCTCGGCGACGAGGCCCTGAGCCGGGCGCGACCTCAGTCGTGCCCGGCGGTGTCCACCATCGAGACCGCCATGGCCCGGTAGAGCGCCAGTGCGGCGTTGACCACGGCATCCAGCGATTCGCGGTAACCGTTGAGGTTCCAGTACATCGCGATATGAATGGTCGAACCCACCAGCCCCATCGACAACAGTCGCGGGGTGGTGCCCTGGGCGTTCACCACAGAGGGATCGAACAAGCGCGCGGTCAGATCTTCGGTGAGCTCGGCGAATTTCAGAGTCGTTGCGCGGTATGTGCGATCGATCCGTGTACTGATGCCAAAGATCTCGATCAGCACGATACGTGCGACCCGCGGCCGCGCCATATGGGCGAAATACACGCGAAGCGCGGCTTCGGACATCGACTCCGCCTCGGCCGGGGCCTGGTCGACGGCATCGCGCATTTCGTGCTCGATATCGCCGACCAGCGTCTTGTACACCGTGGCGAACAAGGCCTCGCTGTTGGCAAACGACTCGTAGAAATAACGCTCGGTCAGCCCCGCCTGGCGACAGATGGCCTTGACCGTGGCCCCGCGAAACCCGTGATCGCCGAATATGACCACTCCGGCCTCGATCAAAGCCTTGCGCCGCTGGGCTCGACGCTCACTCAGCGTACGACCGGCATAGTCACGCCCGCTGGGCGCGGCGGTATCAGAAGACCTATCGTTCATGCGCGCATTCTGACATGAAACATTGTCAAATCCATCTGACAACGAGTATTGTCAGAATCACCCGATCAGAAAGCTGCGTTTCAGAACGCCACGACAATGAACAATCTCAACAAGCGTGTAGTGGTCATCACCGGCGCCGGGGCCGGCATCGGCGCTTCCCTGGCCCGGCAGGCAGCCGAACAAGGCGCGCGCCTGGCTCTGTGTGATGTCAACGATGCAGGGCTGGCCGAGACGAAGACGGACTGTGGCAATGCCGATGTTCTAACCGAACACGTGGATGTGTCCGACCGCGCGGCCATGAACGCGTTTCGTGATCATGTCATCGAACGATTCGGCCAGGTCGATCTGGTGATCAACAACGCCGGCGTGGCACATATGCAGATGCTGGCCGAGGCCTCCTACGAGGATTTCGAATGGATCATGGGCATCAACTTCTGGGGTGTCGTCCACGGAACCAAAGCGTTCCTGGCCGATCTTGCCAACCGTCCCGAGGCCGCGCTGATCAATGTCTCGAGCGTTTTCGGCCTGGTCTCGGTGCCTTCACAGGGCACGTACAACGCCTCAAAGTTCGCCGTTCGCGGGTTCACTGAAGCCCTGCGGATCGAGATGGCGGGCTCCGGCGTCCACGTCATGTGCGTGCACCCGGGCGGCATCAAGACAGCCATCGCCCACTCGGCGCGATTTTACACCGATCATCGCGGGCACAGAAACCAGCAGAAACTGGCCGACAATTTCCGGAACAGGATGGCCCGCACCTCGCCGGACGACGCGGCCAGGACGATCTATAACGATCTGGCCAAGAACAAAGGCCGGTGCCTGATCGGTGCCGATGCCAAGTTCATCTCGCTGATTTCGCGCTTGATGCCGGTCAACTACTGGCGGGTCCTGGGCAAGCTGACTTGAGCAGAACCGGCCAGCCGGCAGACAGTGACGGGCCAGCCCGGCCCGGCCGGATATCGCGCCCCACCGGCCGCGAGCGCGCTCGGCGCCCTGGCTGGCCACCGGTCGGCCGTCGGCGCGACGGCTTATCCGTTCATGTCGGGCCCTGACCGGCTCAGGCGGCTTTCCACTTGATCGAGCACCCCTGGCTGGGCACCTGGGCTTCTTCAGGGATCAGATCGCCTTCAAGTACGGCATCGAGCGAGGCGCGCAGATCGGCGCCCGTCACCGGCTCGCCGTTGTTCGGGCGCGAGGCGTCGAACTGGCCGCGATAGGCACAGCGGCCCTTGGCATCGAACAAGAAGAAATCCGGCGTACAGACCGCATCATAGGCCTTGGCCACGTCCTGGCTCTCGTCGTAGAGATAGGGAAAGATGAAGTTGTTGGCCTCGGCGAACTCGGCCATCGCCTCGGGCCCGTCTTCCGGACGCTCGGCGACATCGTTGGACGAAATGGCGACGAAGCCGATCCCCTTCGGATCGTACTCGGCGGCCACACCGGCGATCTCGCGCGCGATATGGATGACATAGGGGCAATGGTTACAGATGAACATCACCAGCGTGCCCTTCTCGCCGGCCACGTCGGCAAACGTCTTGTGCTTGCCGGATACGGTATCGGGCAGGGAAAAGTCCGGCGCGGGGGTGCCGAGCGGCATCATGGCAGAGTCTTTAAGAGACATACGGGTCTGATAATCGTTGAGACAGCATCCCAGTTTATCGGGCTAACACGGCCGCGCCCAACTACGGCCGGTTCAACAGGCGCGCGTTGTCCTGACCCAGGCCCGGCGCCTGAGCCAGTGACGCCGGGCGCTCGCCGTTGATACAGACCGGGCAGGCCGGCGCTGCTCCCTCGACCATGCCACGGGCCACGACCTGTGGGTGCGCGAGTGCGTCCTCGAGCGTCAAAACCGGTGTGACACACGCATCCACTTCGCCGAGGCGGCGCAACCACCAAGCACGCGAGCGGGTTCGAAACAGGCCCGCGAGCGCCCAGTGCACGGGCCGACTCCAGCGCGCGGCCTTGACCGGGTCAGCCAGCAGACGCTCGAGGCGCGTGACCAACCGCCTGTTGTCATGGCTGGCCACGGGCGTTCTGGCAGGTGCTGGGCGCATCAGGGGACGGTCTTGTCCACGCAGGACTGCCAACAGCCGTTTAAAGAACACCGGCTCCAGTGCCCCCACGGCCAGATCAAGCCCGTCACGACAGCGATAGATCCGATAGTTCGGCAAGGCGCCGGTCAGGATGTCGGCTCCGCGCGGCTGCGTATGGCCGCTGGCCTGAAGACGCGCAAACGCCGCGGATTGAAGCGCCAGGCTGCCATCGAGCATGGCCGCATCGATGAAACTGCCGCGGCCCGAACTGCGGGCGCCGATCACCGCGGCCAGTATGGCCATACCGGCAGTCAGCGCGCCGCCAGCCAGATCAGCGATCTGTACGTTGGACAACGCCGGGCGCCCCCGGGCCGGGCCGGTCTGATCGAGAACACCGGACAGGCTGAGATAGTTGATATCGTGCCCGGCAGCCGAAGCCATCGGACCGGTCTGGCCGTACCCGGTCAGCGCGGCATAGACGAGCGACGGCTGGCGCGTGGCCAACGTGTCGTAATCACAGCCGAGACGGGCCATCACGCCCGGCCGGAACGACTCGATGACCACATCGGCGTCCGCCACCAGCCCCATGAACGCCGAAACATCATCGGCATCGCTCAGATCGAGCGTGACGGAGGCCTTGCCGCGATTGACCTGCTCGAACAGCGCCGGCGACAGCGTGCGCGCATAGTCACCGCCCTCGGGGGCTTCGATCTTGATCACCTCGGCGCCGAGCTGTGCGAGATACTGGGTAAGGAACGGCCCTGGCAACAGCCGGGTCAGATCCAGTATCCGAACACCGCTCAGAACACCCGGTGCCACTACGACGCCTCGCGCGCGCCGTGCAGCGTCGCCCCGGCCATGAAGGCGATCACAGAGGCCGGCACGCGCGCCTTGGGTGAAAGGCCGGGCATGCTCGGACGAGCCTGTATCCATTGCACGAACGATCGACGCATGGTGCCTCCAGAATACGAGCCGGTCAGCCGTAGAAACGTCGCCGGCGCGGCGCGCGTGCCGCGGCCATGGCCTGCAGCACCGGTGCCGGAGTGAAACGCGCCCCGTGCAGATCGGCGAGCATCCACAAGGTTTCGACGACGTGATCGATACCGAGCCGGTCGACATAGCGAAACGGCCCGCCGGTGAACGGCAAGAAGCCCAGCCCCAGCACGGCACCGATATCACCCTGTAACGGGTCGGCGATCACGCCCTCGGACAGGCAGTGCGCCGCCTCGTTGACGAATGCCATGGTCGCCCGATCGACGATGTCCTGGGCCCCGGGATAAGCCCCGCCTTTGTGTACGCTGGGTGCCAGTACAGCCTCGAGCCGCGCGTTGACCGGACGCTGGCCGTGTTTCTTGGCGCTCTGGTAGTCATAAAATCCGGCACCGCTCTTGCGCCCGAGAAAACCGGCTTCGACCAGACGCGCCGCGGGGGCGGGCACGGCCATTCGCGGGCCGAACGCTGCCTCCAGAATCGGGCCCACCTTGACACCGACATCCACGCCGACTTCATCGAGCAGGGCAAGCGGCCCCACCGGAAAGCCGGCCTTGGTCAGCGCATCGTCGATCGCCCGAACGCCGGCACCTTCACCGAGCAGACGGGCGGCTTCGTTCAGATAGGGCGATAGCACACGCGTGGTATAGAAGCCGGGCGCGTCGCGCACCACGATCACCGTCTTGCCCTGCGCCCGGCCGAGCGACACGGCCGTGGACAGGGTTTTGCGAGAGGTCTGCTCGGTGGCGATGATCTCCAGCAGGGACATCTTGTCCACCGGCGAGAAATAGTGCATGCCCACCACATTTTCCGGACGGGCCGCGCGGGCCGCGATATCGCTGATCGGCAACGCCGAGGTGTTCGAAGCAAAGATCTGATCGCCCCGCCCGGCTGTATCTGCCGCGGCCTCGCACACTGCAAGCATCTGCTGCTTGAGCGCCAGATCCTCGAACACAGCCTCGATGATCACGTCACAGCCGGCGAGATCGGCGTCGCTGAGCGTGGTTACCAATCGAGCCAGGCGTGCATCTCGCTGATCAGCAGCCAGTGCCCCGCGATCGACTCGCCTGGCCAGTTCAGCCTCGATACGAGCGCGCCCGCGGGCCAGTCTCTCGCTATCCACATCCTTGAGCTGCACTGCGGCGGCGGTCCAATCCAGCGAAATCGAGGCGATGCCGGTTCCCATCAAGCCGGCCCCCAGCACGCCGAGGCGCGTAACGGTGTGCGGCTTGGCGTTGCCGGTCCGGAAGTTGGCTTTCTTCAGCGTTTGCCCGGCGTGATGCAGATGTCGCAACGCATGCGAGACCTCGCCCGTCACCAACTCACCAAACGCCTTGGCCTCGGCCATCAGCCCGGCATGCGTGCCGCGCTCATAGCCGATTTCCACCACGTCGATGAGGCGAGCGGCGGCCGGGTAATGACCACCGAGTCGGGCACGGGTTCGCGTGCGTGCCTGATCGAACAGGACATGGCGGCCCGGCCCGTTATCCTCCAGCGCGAACTCGGCCAGCCCGGCGCGACCGCGGGATACACGGGTTTGCAACTGTCGGTACCAAGAGCGCCGTTCAAGAAGATCGCGCTTGTGCTGTTGTCGGGCCCGGGCGAGCGCCGTATCCAGCAGCTGATCGGCCGAGACCCGCGCATCAATCAGGCCCATCGTCTGTGCCTGGACTGGCGAGAGCGTGCGCCCGGTCAGCATCAGATCCAGACTGTCGCCGATGCCCACGAGGCGCGGCAGGCGCTGGGTCCCGCCGGCGGCCGGCACGAGGCCCAGCTTCACCTGCGGCATCGCAAACCGCGTGGCCGGCGTATCCGCGGCCACGCGCCCATCGCATACCAGCGCCAACTCCAAGCCGCTGCCCATACAGGTGCCTTCAATCGCGGCCACCACGGGAATCGAGAGCGCCGCCAGGCCAGCCAGACCTGCCTGTACGCGTCGACCCCACTGCTCGGCGGCGAGCGCGTCGGTAAAGCCGTCGAGCGAGGCGATATCGACGCCGGCCATGAAAGTGTCGGGCCTGCCCGATATGAGCACCAGGCCGCGAATATCGCGATCGGCTCGAATGACGGCGATACGCTCGATCAAGGCCTCGACCAGCGCGTCGGTGAGCACTGTCTCGCGATGCGCCGATACACCGAAGCGCAACACGGCAATACCGCCTGCGTGGTGCTCGAGACGGATCAAGGACGGCGAATCGGCCGCGTCAGGAGCCATGACATCGTTCATGAAAAACCTGCATCATCAAAACGTGAACATTTTCGAATTCAGGCGCAATCAAGCCGTTCCCTGTAACCCGAAAAAATTCGGATATCGGCCTCGAGCCGGCCTGTCACGCCAATAGGCGGCGTATCTTGTGTCTAGGCGGCCGTAAGAGGCGTCTGTGATCGAATGTACACTGCCAGCCAAGGGAATTGATCCCATCCAGCCAGCCCAGAACTACAGTTAACATCGCTCGATGTCAAAATACAGCCATAACGAAAAAATCAAATGTAATGGGAATCACAGAGCGCAAGACCATGACTGAGACTCGTCCCACCCCCCGGGGCACGTCCGCCTCGCGCCATGCCGGCAGTCGCGGCGCGTGTGAACGCATCGAGGCCGCCGCGCTCGCGTTGTTCGCCGAACGTCCGGCCGAACAAGTGCGTCTGAACGAGATCGCGGCCGCCGCCGGCGCCTCGTTGGCCACTATCTATCGTCATTACGACGACAAACAGGCCCTGCTCGAGGTGTGTCTTCTCAGATGGGCCGATACGCTGGCCAATCGGATGCTCGAACACTTGCAGGCCGTGCACACCTATCGCGAGCGGCTGCACAAGACGTTCTGGGTGGTACTGGATTTCTTCGAGACCTATCCCGAAGTGGCGGCCATGTTGCTCAGCTCGGTCTATCCGCAGGCCATGCGACGGCATACCACCGATACACAGAAACACCTGACACGGCTTTTGACGGGCGTGCTGGCTGACGGTCAGGCCGCTGGGCTGCTCAATCAGCGCGTGAGCGAATCGGTGTTGCTGGATTATTTCTACGGCGTGCTGGCCCGGCTTGTCCAGATGCAGCCGCTGCGTCACGGCGAGCCGCGTCTGACCGACCAGCACGAGGAGCTTTTCGACATGCTCTGGCGCGCGCTGGCCGAGCCCGATCGCGGCGTGTGAAAAAAATCGGTGTAGAAGCTGCAACGAAGATACCGTATAGTCCATCCGCATATCCGGATGGAGAGATATCTGAAATGAGCCGTACCCTGTTTACTTCCGAATCGGTGACCGGTGGCCATCC
>PBAO01000016.1 GCA_002715985.1 Lysobacterales bacterium
CATCGCCCAGGAAATCGACGTCCTCCTCGTCGGGGAAATCGATCGCGGCTTCGGTATACACGCGCAACGCGGTCAGCTCAGCCACCAGCGCCTCGATTTCATCGGCGAAAGCGCCTTCCAGTGCCCTCACGGCCGCACGGGCGGTCACCGCGCTCTTGGCCGCGATCGCATCAGCGATCGCCTCAGCCTGGTCAAGGCTGAGTTTGTCGTTGAGAAACGCCCGCTGCGAAAACTCACCCGGGCCGGCCAGCCGTGCGCCCAGCGCCACCAATCGCTGAAGGAGCAGATCCACGAGAACCGGCGAGCCGTGGCCATGCAGTTCGGCGACATGCTCACCGGTGAACGAGGCCGGGGCCGGGAAATAGAGCACGATCCCTTGATCGATCGTCCGACCATCCACGTCACGGAATGACGCCAGTACGGCATGACGCGGCGCCGGCAACCGGCCGATCAGGTCGGCAACGATCTGTGGCACGGCCGCCCCGGAGACACGGATGACGGCGACGCCGGCCTGACCGGCGCCGCTGGCCAGCGCGGCGATGGTATCGCCCGGGGATACCCCGGGGCCGACCGCGCCCATAGACTAGCTCTTGGCCTTGGCCTTTTTCGGTTTGGGCCCGCCGTTGGCCTCTTCATTATCCAGCTTGCGGTAGATGTACCACTGCTGGGCGATGGTCAACAGGTTGTTGGTACACCAGTAGAGCACCAGACCGGCCGGGAAGAAGGCAAAGAACACAGCCATGCCGATGGGCATGATCTGCATGATGCGTTGCTGCATCGGATCCATGGCCGCGTTCACGTTCAGCCGCTGCTGCAGGAACATGGTCAGGCCGAAGATCACCGGCAGCACGAAGTAGGGATCCGGCGCCGACAGGTCGTTGATCCACAGCATGAACGGCGCATGGCGCAATTCGACCGACTCACGCAGTACCCAGTACAGCGCGATGAAGACCGGCATCTGCACCAACAGCGGCCAGCAGCCGGCCATCGGGTTGAAGCCTTCTTCCTTGTACAGCGCCATCATGCGCTTCTGGAGTTCTTGCTTGTCGTCGCCGTACTGTTCCTTGAGCTTGGCCATGCGCGGCTGGAACTTGCGCATGCGGGCCATGCCACGGAACTGGATTTCCGAGAGCTTGTAGAACAGGGCCTTGATGACACAGGTCAACAGGATGATCGCCAGGCCCCAGTTACCCACCAGCGAATGCAGGAACTCCAAAACCGCGAAAATCGGGCGCGCCAGTACCGAGAACCAGCCATAGTCGACCGTCAGGCCCAGACCCGGGGCGACGCCGTCGAGCTGGTCCTGGTATTTCGGGCCGATGAACAGCGTCGAGCTGAAATCAGCGCTGCTGCCTGAAGCAACGCTTTTCTGAGCGCCGACAAAACCGGTCGCATAACCGCCGTTGGCGCCCTCGATGCCTTTGCCACGTGCGAAAAACCGCACCTCGCTGTCGGCCGGCGGCACGACAGCGCCGATGAAGTAGTGCTGGATCATGGCGATCCAGCCGCCGGACTGGCTCAGGGTCAACGGATCGCTCAGGATGTCTTCACGATCGCGCGTCTGGTAGGCGTACTCATCGTCGCCCTTGGCCTGGTACCAGCCGGCGCCGAAGAATGGCGAAGAGAATGGCACGTCGCCCGTTGCCACCTGCGGCGTACGCCAATAGCGCACGTATTGCGACAGGTTCCATGGCGCGCCGGCCCGGTTCTGTGCCTGCTGATCGAGACCGATATTGTAGCTGCCGCGATGGAAGGTATAGCGCTTGACCACGGTATGACCGGCATTGTCGGTCCAGGTCATGGGCACGACGAGCGTGTCCTGACCCTCGGTCATCTCGTAATCGGTCTTGTCGGCCGAGAAGCTGGCGGTATGCGTGGGCGCATCGCCGTCCTTGGAGATCAGGCCGTTCTGCTCGATGAAGAAATCGGGCAGGGAATCGTTGATCAGGCGCAGATCCGTGTCCGGCTTTTCCGACGACAGCGGCACCCCGCGCAGAGCCACCCGCGACAGGCTGCCGCCGGTGGTGTCGATCACGACGTCGAGCTTGTCGGTGACGACATGGATCTTTTCGCCCTGGGCTACCGGCGAGGCGTTGTTGCCGGGCACCTCGGCCATGCGGCCGGCCGGTGCATTGCCCCCCGTGCCATCGCTGGATGTACTCGACCCCTTGCTGGACGGTGCACCGATACTCGGCACGTCATCGTCGCCCGCATTGGCCGACCCACTCGTGTCAGCCGGCTGGTCGCTCTGCTGGGCGACCTGTGCCGTGGGTTGATTCGCGTAGTCAGTCTGCCAGGCCTGATACAGGAAGAAGCAGACCGCCGCGGCGGCACAGAGCAGGGCAAAGCGAATATTGTCCATCGGTCGGAGTTCCCGGTTCGCGAGATGAGGCGCCGCGGCGACTTAGCGGATGTCTTTCAAGGCAGACGCAGCGTCTTCGAGGCCGCTATCTTGGACCAGATTACCGCCAGCTGATCAAACAGCTCAGCGTTGGTCATATGGCTGGTATGACTGCGTGCAAGCACCACGATATCGACCGGACATGACAGGTTCTGATGCTGTCGAAACGACTCGCGTGTCACGCGTTTGACACGGTTGCGATCAACAGCGCGCCGGATACGACGCTTGGCCAGCGCCAGCCCGAGCCGTGATCGACCCGCCGGCGAGCGTGCAGCGATCAGCACGAATCCCCGACTGACGAATTTCTCGCCGTCGGCGAACACCGCCCGGAACTGGGGCGGGGCGAGCAGGCGCGCTTCGCGAGGGAACGCGGCTCGCACGAATACAGCTCGGTTTACGGCGTCAGACGCTTGCGGCCTTTGGCCCGACGCGCGGCGATTACGCGGCGACCGTTCTTGGTGGCCATGCGGGCGCGAAAACCGTGCGTGCGCTTACGACGCAGATTGCTGGGCTGAAAAGTGCGCTTCATGAGAAGGCTCCTGCGCCTTTGCAAGGCACATGTTGACGTAAAAGAGCGCGGATTTTATGCGTGTGAGCGTCTATCCGCAAGCCTTGAATAAGGCTGTGGATAAGCTGTGACAAGTGCGTTAACTTATTCGGCCGCGCGCCATGTGCAGCGCCCTTTCTTGCCGGCACGGAGCGAACGACTTGGCCCATACGCTTTGGCAGCGCTGTCTGACCCATATCGAATCCCGGCTTCCGGAGAAGGACGTGAACCTGTGGCTGCGGCCACTTGAAGCACGCTTCGGCGACGATGGCTTGGATCTCATGGCGCCCAACGAAGTCGTTCGCGACCAGGTGGAGCGCGAGCTCCGGGCCCCGATCGCCAACGCGCTGTCCGAACTCGGCGAGGCGCCCCGACGTATTCGTGTGCTGGTCGGCGGTGGCAAGCAGGTCGCCGAGCCGGTCGAGGCCGATGCGCCGCCGTTGACCGATACGGCGCGACACAATCTGGATGCGCGCTACACGTTCGAATCGTTCGTGCAGGGTAAGTCCAACCAGATTGCGCGCGCAGCCGCTGAACAGGCCGCGGATCCAGAGAATATGGCCTATAACCCGCTATTGATCTATGGCGGTGTGGGCCTGGGCAAGACCCATCTCATGCAGAGCGTGGGCCATCGTCTGTTGACCAATAACCCTCGCGCTCGTATTGCCTACGTGCGTTCAGAGCATTTCGTCAACGAGATGATTACNGCNATTCGACATAATCGGATGGAACGCTTCAAGGAACACTATCGAACCCTTGATGCCCTGCTGATAGACGATATCCAGTTCTTTGCCGGCAAGGATCGCTCGCAGGAAGAGTTCTTTCACACGTTTAATTCGCTGCTCGAAGCCAATCAGCGAATCATCATCACCTGCGATCGTTTTCCCAAAGAGGTCGACGGGCTTGAGGATCGCTTGAAGTCACGCTTCTCCTGGGGCCTGTCCGTGGCCGTCGAGCCACCGGAGCTGGAGACACGGGTCGCGATTCTTCTGTCGAAAGCCGAGTTTCACGGTATAGAGCTACCGCAGGAGGTCGCGTTTTTCATAGGTAAGCGGGTGCGCTCGAACGTCCGCGATCTGGAAGGCGCACTCCATCGCCTCAAGGCCTCGGCCCAAATCACGGGTGCCACGATCACTGTTGAGTTCGCCAAACANGCNCTCTACGACATGCTCGCGGTCTATGACCGCCTGGTGACGATCGAGAATATCCAAAAGACCGTCGCCGAGTATTTCAAGATCCGTCTGGCCGACCTGCTTGGCAAAAAACGTACCCGGACGATCGCAAGACCGAGGCAGATGGCGATGGCCCTGGCTAAAGAGCTCACGAACCACAGCCTGCCCGAAATTGGTCAAGGCTTCGGCGGTCGAGATCACACAACGGTTCTACATGCCTGTCGCAAGGTCAAAGAGCTTCGCGAGACCGATACCCGATTCGACGAGGATTATGTGAACTTGAGCCGCATCCTTACAAGTTAGCTGTGGACAAGTTTGGGATAACAATGGCCGGGAACCCAAAGGCTATGTTCTGCGCCAAACCGTCCACAATCTGCTCACACGTTTCCAACAGCTTGTGATAGTGCTGGCAAACAATGTTTATAAGTTAATAAGATCATGAAACAAAAGGGAAAATAGAGTTACCCACAAGNTAGTTCTTCAGCTATTGTTGTTANTACTATTTTTCTTTTAAGCCATTAAGACAGCAAGACGATTACCGCCCGGAGATCGATACCCATGCAGTTCACAGTTCAGCGACGAGACATGCTCTCGGCCCTTCAGACCGTGATTGGTGTCGTCGAAAGACGCCAGACCATGCCNATCCTGTCGAACGTATTGATCCAGGGCGAAAACAACCAACTTACNCTCACGGCAACCGATCTCGAGCTCGAGCTGGTTACACANTGCCCNGCCGTCATTGAGAATCCAGGGTCGGTCGCCATTCCCGCACGCAAACTGCTCGATATCTGTCGTGGCTTACCCGATGACTCGGAAATCCAGTGTCGTCAAGAAGGGAACCAGACCAAGATCCAGTCCAATCGCTCGCGATTCACCCTGGCCGTTCTATCCGCCGACGATTGGCCACACCTGGATGAAGTGGAAAACGGACAGACAATCTCGATACCTGAAAACACGGTGAAAGGACTGCTTGACCGGACCCATTTCGCCATGGCGCAACAGGATGTCCGCTATTACCTGAACGGTCTTCTGTTGTCACTTCGGAGTGATCGGGTGCGATGTGTCGCCACCGATGGGCATCGGTTGGCGCTATCGGATGCCGATATCAACGTTGATGTCGATGAAGCCATCCAGGCCATCATCCCGAGAAAAGGCGTAACNGAGCTTGTCCGACTACTTGGTAACAGTGACGCCGAAATTCGGCTTATGTTGTCCAACAAGCATCTACGACTGCAGTTACCAGGCCTCAGTTTCACCACCAAGCTGATAGACGGTCGTTTCCCCGATTATGAGCGCGTGATTCCGGCACAGCCCGAGCAGGAAATGACCGCACACCGCGAGACCATTCGCCAAGCACTNTCGCGAACCGCGATTCTGTCGAACGAAAAGTTCGGCGGCGTGCGCCTTACACTTGGCGAACACACCCTCAAGCTACAGGCCCAGAACGTCGAACGAGAAGAGGCTGAAGATGAAATCGAAGTCTCTTACGAGGGCCAGCCGTTAGAGATCGGCTTCAACGTCACTTACCTGCTCGATGCGCTGGGTGCCATGGACGGCGAAGAATTTCTACTGGCTTTGTCAGGCGCAGACAGCAGTGGTCTGCTACAGGCGGTCGGTGATGAAAGCAGCCGGTACGTCGTCATGCCAATGCGGCTGTAGCACGCTCTTGTGCGGATCGATTCGCTTTATATCGATCATTTTCGGTGTGTTCGGGAATGTGACATCCGGGCTTCCCCGGGCATCAACTGCATCGTGGGTGATAACGCTTCGGGCAAGACAAGTGTGCTCGAGGCCATCTATCTCTTGGGGCGGGGCCAGTCGTTTCGACAAAACCAGCTGTCTCACGCCATTCACCACAACACCGATGCGTTCACCGTTCGCGGCCGTGTCGTAAGCGACGATACCAACACGTCACATCGTATTGGCTGCCACGTCGCTCAGCGCAACGTAGCGTTCAAGCTGGACGACCAGACCACGACACGCCGCTACGATCTCATCAGCGCCTTACCGCTGCAGCATATCGATCCTAACGTCCACCGGCTGCTCGAAGAAGGCCCGCAACACCGTCGTCATTTTCTCGACTGGGGAGTGTTCCACGTGGAACATGCCTTTTTTCCTGCATGGCGACGTTATCGACGTGCTTTGAAACAACGCAACCGGGCGTTGCGTTATCAACGGCCGAAACACGAGGTCGTGGCTTGGGATCCGGAACTGGNGGAGCAGGGCGAAATCGTCGATGCCTGTCGCCGGCGCTATCTCGAACATGTTCAGAAACAATTACCACAGAACACCGAAGCGCTGATCGGTGAAGACCAGCTTTTATTNGAATATCAGCCCGGCTGGCGCGGGAACGACGGCTATGGCGCAGCACTGGCGGGTTCTCTCGAGCAGGATACAAAAGCACGGTTTACTGGCAACGGTCCCCACCGTGCTGATATCCGTATCAATATCGCTTCAACTCGCGCTCGTGATTGGGTTTCACGCGGGCAACAGAAGATTCTGACCGCCGCACTGTTGCTGGCTCAGGCCCATATCCTCTACGAGATACGTGGCATTCGCCCCATACTGTTAATTGACGACATGGCCGCTGAGCTGGGGCAGAAATATAGACAAACTTTTGCTGAGGAGGTTATTCGTAGCCAGGCTCAGTGTTTTGTCACTTTTCTTGATCACGAGTTGATTCCGGAAGCTCTGATGAAAGAGCGTGTGTTTCACGTGGAACATGGATGCGTTTCGGCCTGATACGCCTCGAGCGCGCGATCCGGTGGTGAATTCATGGGCGCTGATCGTTTACGGCGGCTGTGCCCAAGCCGAAGTTGCGTTGAAACCCGCTTGGGGAGCACTTCGTGCTAAAATTCAAACTTTCCCGAACACCAGCCGAGGTCGGCGCATGGCGGAATCCAACGGCGATTACAATTCCAGCAGCATTAAAGTGCTGAAAGGGCTAGAAGCCGTACGTAAGCGCCCCGGCATGTATATCGGGGATACCGATGATGGCACCGGTCTGCATCATATGGTGTTTGAGGTCGTAGATAATGCGATCGATGAAGCCCTTGCCGGGTATTGTCACGAGATTCTGGTCACGATTCATCGTGATCAGAGCATCACCGTGTCAGACGATGGCCGNGGTATCCCCGTGGACATGCACGAAGGCGAGGGCAAGCCGGCCGCCGAAGTCATCATGACGGTGCTGCATGCCGGCGGTAAATTCGATGACAACTCCTACAAGGTGTCCGGCGGACTCCACGGTGTGGGTGTGTCTGTGGTCAACGCACTATCGGACTTCTTGCAGCTGGATATTCACCGCGACGGCTACCATTACCGCCAGCGCTACAGCATGGGCGAGCCCAGCGAAGANCTCGCNCAGCTGGATGCNACCGANAAAACNGGAACCGCGATCCATTTTCATCCNAGCGATGAAGTNTTNACCAATATCGACTTCAATTACGACATCCTGGCCAAGCGGCTGCGGGAATTGTCGTTCTTGAACTCGGGTGTGCGTATCCGCCTGAAGGAAGAGGCGAGCGAGCGCGATGTGGTGTTCGAATACGAAGGCGGTATCCGAGCCTTTGTAGAAGCGCTCAACGAGAACAAGACGCAGCTGCACGATAACGTTTTCTACTTCACCGGCGAACGCGACGATATCGTCGTTGAGGTCGCCATGCAGTGGAACGACTCGTATCAGGAGAGCGTGTTCTGTTACACCAACAACATTCCGCAAAAAGATGGCGGCACGCATCTGGCGGGGTTTCGTGGCGCGCTTACGCGTGGCCTGAATGGTTATATCGAGTCGGAGGGTCTGGCCAAGAAAGAAAAGGTTTCGCCCTCCGGCGACGACGCTCGCGAAGGGCTGACCGCGGTTATTTCGGTCAAAGTGCCGGACCCGAAGTTTTCCTCGCAGACCAAGGAAAAGCTTGTNTCCTCCGANGTGCGAGCNGCCGTNGAATCACANGTNACCGAGCAGCTNACCGANTTTCTGNTGGAAAACCCGAANGACGCNCGTGTCATCGCCGGNAAGGTGATCGANGCNGCGCGTGCACGNGATGCNGCGCGNCGGGCNCGGGACATGACGCGTCGCAAGGGNGCGNTGGATATCGCGGGNCTGCCGGGCAAGCTGGCNGANTGNCAGGAAAANGANCCGTCNCAATCNGANCTNTTCCTGGTCGAGGGCGACTCGGCCGGNGGCTCGGCCAAGCAGGGCCGGGATCGACACAATCAGGCGATTCTGCCCCTGAAGGGCAAGATCCTGAACGTGGAAAAAGCACGCTTCGACAAGATGTTGTCGTCGGCCGAGGTAGGCACGCTGATCACGGCACTTGGCTGTGGCATCGGTCGAGACGAATACAATCCGGCCAAGCTGCGGTATCACCGCATCATCATCATGACCGATGCTGACGTCGACGGCTCGCATATCCGCACGCTGCTCCTGACGTTCTTCTATCGACAGATGTTCGAGTTGATCGAGGCCGGGTATATCTATATCGCCCAGCCGCCTCTCTACAAGGTTAAATCGGGCAAGCAGGAATATTACGTCAAGGACGACAAGGAGTTGTCGAACTATCTGCTGCGCCTGGCCTTGAACAAGGCCGAGTTCCGGGTCTCCGGTGACACGCCGCCGATCGCTGAAGACGCGCTGGCCGATCTGGCGCATCGCTATACCGGCATGCTCGAGGATATCGATCGCATGGCACGGCGGTTCGACCCGGCCACGTTGACCGAGATGACGTATCTCACCCCGGTCACGACCGAGGCNTTCACAGACGCTGCCTGGATGAGCGAATGGGCCGAAGCCCTGCAGGCCAGGCTGGACGCCCGCAAAGAGCCGCGGCACCGCTATGAAGTGCAGGTAAAGCCGGCAGACGACGAGCATCCGCTGCATCTACAGGTCACGCGCTATAGCCACGGTATTCCGCATATCTTCGTGTGGCACGAAGACTTCTTCGCGAGCGGCGAATACCAGCGCATGTCGCGCTTGGGCGCGGAATTGACGGGCATGATCGGTGAGGGCGCGCGCGTCAATCGCGGCGAGCGCGAGAAAGAGATCGAAACCTTCGACGAAGCCTATCGCTGGCTGTTGGAACAGGCCAAGCGGGGCCTGAACGTCCAGCGCTACAAGGGCCTGGGTGAAATGAACCCGGAGCAACTCTGGGAAACCACCATGGACCCGGAAAGCCGGCGTCTCATGCAGGTCAAGATCGACGACGCTGTCGGCGCCGACCAGATCTTCACCACGCTCATGGGCGACCACGTCGAACCACGTCGCGAGTTCATCGAGCGTAACGCGTTGATGGTGTCGAACCTGGACGTCTGATTGGNGTTGAACCGCAGCCAACTAAAAAGCCGCGCTTCGACGCGGCTTTTTTATGCAGACTATTCGCCGATCTCGCCGATCTCGCCGATTGGAGGCCTGGCGTTGTGGCGTTTTGTTATCCGCGAATGAACGCCAATACACGCGTATGAATACAGGCGGTTGTTCGGGGATCAAGCAGGTTTCTTGGTTTAGCTTGGAAAGTGACCGATCGTTAATCCGGCTACTGGGGTGCTAAGACGCCATATTCGATGCACCTCCGAGGCACCTGCGTTATCNNCGGATGGACTCACGAAGATTCAGGCTCACCTCGCAGCAGGCGATCCACGGCCGCGGAAAGATCGTCGACAATGGGCACGTCGGCCCAGCGCTTGTCGTCGGCGTCTATGGCCTTGCCCGAACGTACGCCGATCGCCTTGACACCAGCCGCGTGGGCGGCCTGGATATCGGTCGGGCTGTCGCCAATCATCACGCATTCGGCGGGGCCCAGATGCCAGCGCCCCATGATGTCGTCGAGNAGACCAGTGGCGGGCTTTCTACAGCTGCAGTTGGCTTCGGCCGTGTGTGGGCAGAAGAAAATACCGTCCAGGGCCACGCCCAGATCACCGATCTGACGGGTCATTTTGTCGTGCATGGCCAGAAGCGCGTCGTACTCAAACAAGCCGCGGCCCAGGCCTGACTGATTGCTGGCAACCACCACGCGCAGCCCGGCGTGTTTGAGCCGGGCAATGGCTTCCAGGGCGCCGGGCAGGGCATGCCATTCAGCGGCGGACTTGATGAACGCCGGGCTGTCGCGATTGATCACGCCGTCGCGATCAAGCACGACCGTGGACAGTGTCATGANGNGNTCTCCACCGATAGACACGAGATGTCGGCCACTTTACGACACTCGGCATCAATGGCCATCAGCAGAGCCAGACGATTCGCGCGCAGGGTGGCGTCGTCTGCCATGACCATCACCGCCTCGAAAAACTCGTCCAGCGGCTCGGCCAAGGGTCCCAGGGCGGCCAGTGCCTCGGTATAGGCGCCTTCGGCCGCTGCGGTATCGATGCTTGCGGTCTGTTCGACCAAGCGGGCGTGCAGGGCCTGTTCGGCGGGCTCGACCAGATGTTCGACAACGATCGCCTCGGCAATCGTTGCCTCGTCGTTACGCTTCAGGATATTGCGAATACGCTTGTGGGCACCGCACACGATAGCCGCCTCGGGCAGGCGCTCGAAGGCCTGTACCGCGGCCAGCCTGGCATCGAAATCGACCGGGTCAGTCACGTTCTGCGCCAATATCGCCGCGAACTGGGCCGGTGTGGCGCTCTTGTCCAGATAATAGCCGCGCAGCCGCTCCATCAGGAACTGCCAGAGTGCGGCTTTCGTGTCCGGGGCGGCCTCGACCGGCTGCGCAGCGATGGCCTGCTCGATGAGCGCGGCCAGATCCAGCGGTATGCCGGATTCGATCAGGGTGCGCAGCACGCCCAGTGCCGCCCGGCGCAGCCCGAACGGATCCTTGTCGCCGCTGGGGCGTTTATCGATGGCAAAGATGCCGGCCAGGGTGTCGAGCCGATCGGCCAGGGCCAGGGCACGCCCGGCCGGCGAGACAGCGATCGGCGCGCCGGCGGCAGCCGGTGCGTAGTGCTCGACGATGGCATCGGCCACAGCTGCGGGCTCGTTTTCCTCGCGGGCGTAATAGCCGCCCATCACACCTTGTAGCTCGGGAAATTCCCCGACCATTTCGGTAACGAGATCTGTCTTGGCCAGCTCGGCGGCGCGCGCAACGATCGCCGGATCGGCCTGGGCCGGTGCGGCCAGTGTGGCCGCCAGGTCAGCAACCCGCGCGCTCTTGTCGGCGATACTGCCCAGNGATTGCTGGAAACTCACGGCTGCCAGAGCGGGAATCCGTGCGGCCTGGCCGGCGCGCTTGTCAGCGTCCCAGAAGAACAGGGCATCAGCCAGGCGTGGATCGACCACGCGTTGGTTGCCAGCCACGACCTGGGCCGGGTCACGGCTTTCGATATTGGCCACGGTGACAAAGCCGGCCATCAAAGCGCCGGTCTCGTCGGCGACCGGGAAATAGCGCTGATGCCCTTCGAGCGTGGCGATCAGGACTTCTCGCGGCAGGCCGAGATAACGCGTATCAAAACGCCCGGCGATGCCGACCGGCCATTCCACCAGGGCAATGATCTCCTCAACGAGGGCCGGGTCGACCAGCGCACGGCCGCCAAGCGTGTCGGCCGCGCGATGCACCTCGGCTTCGACCAGCGTATGTCGGGCATCCATATCCACCAGCACATAACCCGGCGAGCGCAGGCGTTCGATGTAATCCTCAGCCTGNGCCAGTGCGATCTCGCCCGGGTGATGAAANCGATGACCGCTGGTNTNGCGCCCGGCGACCACNTCAAAGACCGACAGNTCCAGNACCTCGGTGCCNTGNAGGGCAACCACCCAGTGCACGGGGCGCACGAAGGCAGCCTGTGAGTCGCCCCAGCGCATACGTTTTGGGATTGGCAGNCTTCTCAGGGCGTGATCGACCGCGCCCTGAAGGAGTGCGTTCAACGGTTGGCCCGCGCGGGTTCCGCGATAGACCAGACGCTGGCCCTTGTCGGTGTCCTCGACCTCGAGGGCATCCATGGCCACACCGACCGAGCGGGCAAACCCCTGACCGGCCTTTGTGGGTTGGCCGTTCTCGTCATAGGCAATAGCCAGCGTGGGGCCCTGTTTCTCAACGGCTTCGACTGCACTTTCAGCGGCCACGTTGGCGATCATCGCGGTCAGGCGCCGCGGCGTGGCAAGCGCAGTAGCGTCACCACGAGTGATACCGGCGCTGTCCAGCTCGGCGGCCAGTTGGCGGGCAAATGTCTCGGCCAGCGGGCGCATGGCTGCCGGCGGCAATTCCTCGAGACCGATTTCGATGAGTAGCGTGGCCGTCATGCCGCGGTATCTTCCTGATTCGGGGTGAGCATGGGAAAGCCCAGCGCTTCGCGGGCATCGTAATAAGCACGGGCCACGCCGCGCGCCAGCGTGCGCACACGCAAGATGAAGCGTTGGCGCTCGGTGACCGAGATGGCATGGCGTGCGTCCAGCAGATTGAAGGCGTGTGAAGTCTCCAACATGCGCTCATAGGCCGGTAAGGGCAGGCCATGTTCGACNAGCGCCAGACATTCGGTCTCGAGNTCGTCAAAGCGTCGGAACAGCGCATCGACCGGGGCGTGCTCGAAGTTGTAGATCGACTGCTCGACCTCGTTCTGGTGGAACACATCGCCGTAATAGACCGTGCCATAGGCCGACTTCGACCACACCAGGTCATAAACCGACTCCACGTTCTGGATATACATGGCGATGCGCTCCAGCCCGTAAGTGATCTCGCCCGAGACCGGCCGACAATCGATGCCGCCGACCTGCTGGAAATACGTGAACTGGGTGATCTCCATGCCGTTGAGCCAGATCTCCCAACCCAGACCCCAGGCCCCCAGCGTGGGCGACTCCCAGTTGTCCTCGACGAAACGCACGTCGTGGATCGACATATCCAGACCCAGCGCTTCCAGCGANGCCAGNTATTGCGCCTGNATATCCTTGGGCGANGGTTTCAACAGCACCTGGAACTGATAATAGTGCTGCAGGCGATTGGGGTTTTCACCGTAGCGGCCGTCGGTCGGGCGACGCGAAGGCTGCACGTAGGCCGCACGCCAGGGCTCTGGCCCGATCGAGCGCAGAAAGGTCGCGGTATGGAAGGTGCCGGCCCCCACGGCCATATCCAGCGGCTGAACCACCACACAGCCGCGATCGGCCCAGAACTGCTGCAGCGTAAAGATGAGCTGTTGAAAATCCATTGGTCTGCGCTCTATCGATTCAGCGTGCATTGTAACGAACCCCGTCGAGTNACGACGGCCCNGTNGNNNNGCACNNTTTTNATNCAGNNNNCAGNNANAGNTCTAAAANAGTGCAANNNNCNGCACNAAAATAAGANCANAAGCAGGCAGCNNACCGGTTTTGNGCCATAGATGACGTGGCACGGAACCTGCCTTTATAGTGCACCCGTTGTACTGGCTGCGGGATACGGCAGACAGCAGCGCACCCATCCATCAAGGAGTGATCATGGCGAGTAAAGCGCTCGAACTCATCAAGAAGACCGAGGCCAAGTTCGTGGATTTTCGTTTCTGCGACGCCCGCGGCAAAGAACAGCACATGACCATGCCGGCGCACGTCGTCGACGACGAGTTCATGGAAGAAGGCAAGATGTTCGACGGCTCGTCGATCGACGGCTGGAAAGGCATCAACGATTCCGACATGGTGATGATGCCGGACGACGAGTCGGCCGTGCTCGACCCGTTCTTNGAAGAGCCGACNGTNAANATNCGNTGNGACGTGCTCGAACCCAACACCATGATGGGCTACGAGCGCGACCCGCGNACCGTGGCCAAGCGCGCCGAGGCGTATCTGGCCTCGACCGGCATCGCCGACACGGCGCTGTTCGGCCCGGAAGCCGAATTCTTCATCTTCGACTCCGTGCGCTGGAACAACGATATGCAGAGCGCCGGTTTCGAGATCGACTCGGAAGAGGGCGCCTGGAACACCGGTCGTGCCTATGCCGAGGGCAACATGGGCCATCGCCCGGGCGTGAAGGGCGGCTATGTGCCGGTCCCGCCGGTCGACTCCCAGCACGACATCCGCTCGGCCATGTGCCTGGCCATGGAGGAAATGGGCCTGACCACGGAAGTGCACCACCACGAAGTGGGCACCGCCGGCCAGGGCGAGATCGGCATGTTGTTCAACACGCTGGTCAAGAAAGCCGATGAGACGCTGACCTACAAGTATTGCGTGCATCAGGTCGCCCATGCCTTTGGCAAGACGGCCACCTTCATGCCCAAGCCGCTGGTCGGCGACAACGGCTCGGGCATGCATGTCCATCAGTCGCTGGTCAAGGACGGCAAGAACATCTTCTCGGGCGACGAGTACGGTGGCCTGTCGGACACCGCGCTGTACTACATCGGCGGTATCATCAAGCACGCCAAGGCCATCAACGCCTTCGCCAATGCTTCGACCAACAGCTACAAGCGTCTGGTCAAGGGTTTTGAAGCCCCGGTGCTGCTGGCCTATTCGGCGCGTAACCGCTCGGCCTCGATCCGTATCCCGTGGGTCTCCAGCCCCAAGGCTCGTCGCATCGAGGTGCGTTTCCCCGATCCGACCGCCAACCCGTACTTCGCCTTCGCCGTGATGATGATGGCCGGTCTCGACGGTATCCAGAACAAGATCCATCCGGGCGAAGCCATGGACAAGGATCTCTACGACCTGCCGCCGGAAGAGGAAAAGGCGATTCCGACCGTCGCCCAGTCGCTGGAAGAAGCGCTGCAGGCGCTGTCCGACGATCGCGAGTTCCTGAAGAAGGGCGATGTGTTCACCGACGACCTGATCGATGGCTACATCGAGCTCAAGTCCGAGGAAGTGCTGCGTCTGAAGATGAGCACTCACCCGGCCGAGTTCGACCTGTACTACAGCTGCTAAGCGCCCGCGCCCAGGCCGGTCGCATGATGAAGACGCATCCGTTCGCGGGTGCGTCTTTTTTTATGCCTGCACGACTGTCGTTTTTACGTCACGCTCGGGCCATGAGGCAGCTCGTCTATGGTGCTCTGATCACCGCTATTCTGATCACGGTCAGTGCGAGCGTGCCGGCTGCTCCGGTTTATGTCTGGACGGATGCTGACGGCGTGCGCCACTACAGCGACCGGGCGACCAGCCCCCGGGCTCATCGCGCGGATCAGTCGATACGGGCGCTCGCCGTGCCGCCCGCTGGCCCGACCCCGGATGCAGCGCCCGCCCCACCCGGAGCCCCGCATACGCCGCGGATTCTCAGCCCCGCCCCGGGGGCACGTATTGTCGATTCCCGCGGTGAGGCCATGATTTCGGTGATGGTTCCTGCCGGCCTGGGCGTCAATGAACGCCTGGTCTACCGGCTGGACGGCCGTCTGCTGGAAGAAGCTCCGCCCCGGGCCACGCGTCTGGCCATCGACCGGCTGGCGCCCGGGCGTCACGAGCTGGATGTCGAGCTGGTCGCGCATGACACACCCACCGGCCGGGCGGATCATGTGGTTTTCGAAATAGCCCTGGACCCGGCCGCCGCGGGCGAGCCTGCACCGAGCGAGCGTGCCGGTCGCCCGCCCAGCTGACACGAAGCGGCTGTGTCATGCAGCCATGGCCCGAACCTTGCAAGCCAGATGCCATGCACAAAGACATCCGCCCCGGTATCCCGCCCGGCAATATTCTCGACAACCTGCGTACGGCCGTCGTCTGTCTCGATGCGTCGCTGACCGTGATCTATCTGAATACGGCCAGCGAGATCTTGTTCGGCGTTTCGGCCCGGCATTGTCATCATGAGGTCTTTGATCGGGCGTTGCCGTATCTGGCCGGCCACCGCCCGCGTTTGACCGCGGCCCTGGCCGAAGGCGCGGCCTACACCGAGCGCGAGTTGCATCTGGCCGCCGGTGAGGGGGATCCGCTGATCGTTGATTGCACGGTCACCCCGTTCACTCAGGGCGACGGACAGCCCGCGCTGCTGCTGGAATTCCTTTCCCTGGATCGTCAGCTGCGGATCTCGCGCGATGACCAGATGCGGATCCAGAATCTGGCCAACCGGGAGATGATTCGCGGGCTGGCCCACGAGATCAAGAACCCCCTGGGCGGCTTGCGCGGGGCGGCCCAGCTGCTCGAGCGCGAGATCGACGACGTGGGGCTGTCCGAGTTCACCACCGTGATCATCCGTGAAGCAGACCGCCTCCAGAATCTCGTTGACGGCATGCTGGGCCCGCGCCGGCCGCCCAACAAGCAGCCGATCAATATCCACGAGCCGCTGGAGCATGTCCGTGCGCTGGTATCGGCCGACATGGCCACCGAGATCTCGCTTGTACGCGACTATGATCCGAGCATACCGGCGCTCCCGGCGGATCGTGAGCAGCTGATACAGGTCTTTTTCAACCTGATCGGCAATGCCCTGCACGCGCTCGAAAACGCCGGCCAGGTGAGGATTCGTACCCGCACGCAACGGCTGTTCACCATCGGCGGCGTCCAGCATCGTCTGGTTGCCCGTGTGGATGTGATCGACAACGGCCCGGGCATCGATCGCGATCTGTTGCCCCGCATCTTTCATCCGATGGTCAGCTCGCGTGCCGAAGGCACGGGCATGGGCCTGCCGATCGCTCAGTATCTGATCCATCTGCACGACGGCCTGATCGAATGCGAAAGCCGGCCGGGCCAGACCATGTTCAGCGTATTTCTGCCCATGCGCGAGGTCAGCGAATGAGTGCGTGCGTATTGTTTGTCCAACCGATGAGCCGTGTATGAACCTGTCCCCGGCAAGCGAGCTGACTGTCTGGGTCGTCGACGACGACGAATCCATCCGCTGGGTGCTGGAGCGCGCACTGGGCGGCGCGGGCATGCAGGTGACCAGTTTTCCGGGCGGCGCCGAGCTCCTGGACGCCCTGGACGAGGCCGTACCCGACGTGCTGCTCACCGATATTCGCATGCCGGGTATCTCCGGGCTGGATCTGCTCGAACGCGTGCACGCGGTGGTGGCCGGCCTGCCGATCATCATCGTGACCGCTCATTCCGATCTCGACTCTGCGGTGGCTTCTTTCAAGAGCGGGGCCTTCGAATACCTGCCCAAGCCGTTCGATCTGGACGAAGCCGTGGAGCTGGTCACGCGGGCGGCTCGTCTGTCGCGCGAGGCCGATATTCAGCGCCCGGCACGTCAGGCCGCCGGTACGTCGCTGATCGGTGAGGCCCCGGCCATGCAGGAGGTCTTTCGTGCCATCGGGCGCTTGTCGGCGTCCAATATCACGGTGTTGATTACCGGAGAATCCGGCACCGGCAAGGAGCTGGTCGCCCATGCCCTGCACGAGAATTCGCCTCGGGCGGCCCGACCGTTCATCGCCGTCAACACCGCAGCCATTCCCAAGGACCTGATGGAGTCGGAGTTCTTCGGCCACGAAAAGGGGGCCTTCACCGGCGCCGCCGCTCAGCGGCGCGGGCGCTTCGAGCAGGCCCACGGCGGCACGTTGTTTCTCGACGAGATCGGCGATATGCCGGCCGATCTCCAGACCCGGCTGCTGCGCGTGCTCCAGGACGGCCAGTTCTATCGCGTGGGCGGGCACCAGGCAGTCAGCGTGGATGTACGCATCATCGCTGCCACCAATCAGGATCTGGAAAACCGGGTCAAGCACGGCCATTTCCGTGAGGATCTCTATCATCGCCTGAACGTCATCCGCCTGCGTGTGCCGCCACTTCGTGAGCGCCGCGAGGATGTACCCCTCCTGCTGGATTTCTTTCTGGCCCGGGCGGCCGATGAGCTGGACATGGAGCACAAGACGCTCGGCGTGCCTGCGCGGGATTTCCTGACCGGCCTGGATTGGGCCGGCAATGTCCGCGAGCTGGAAAACCTGTGTCGCTGGCTGACCGTCATGGCGCCCGGCCGCGAAGTGGTGCTCGAGGATCTGCCGCTCGAGCTGCGCCAGGCCGCGCCGAGCGGGCCAGCCGGTGGCGCCCCGAGGCCTACGAGCGCGTCATCGGCGCACGATCATCATCCTGCATCCGCGGCGCCCAAGGATCACGAGGCCTGGGATGATGCCCTGGCGGCCTGGGCCGACCAGCGGCTCGCGGCAGGCGAGGATCATCTGCTCGACGAGGCCGTGCCGCGCCTGGAGCGGGTGATGATCCGTGCGGCACTGGTCCATACCCACGGTCATCGTCAGGAGGCCGCGCGTGTTCTGGGGTGGGGCCGCAACACGCTGACCCGCAAGATCAAGGAACTGGATCTATAAGCGCTGGCTGGGCGCTGTCGGCTTGCGCGACCGCGGGGCACGCTCTACCGTCATGAGCGGTGAACTCTCAGGTCATGGCGTATGTGTCTGATCGTCGTCGCCTGGCAGGCACATGCCACGCATGATCTGCTGTTGGCGGCCAATCGTGATGAATTCCATGCCCGGCCGACGCGCGCGGCTCACGTCTGGGCCGATCCGCCGGGTCTGGTGGCCGGGCGTGATGAAAAAGCCGGGGGCGCATGGTGCGGGGCGGATCCAAGCGGACGTTTCGCCGCGGTGACCAATATCCGGGATCCGCAAGCCGGGCCGGCCGCCCGCTCGCGCGGCGAGCTGGTGCGTGATTATTTCGCCGGCAGCGGATCGGCCGCAGCGTGGGCGGCACATGTGGCCGAACACAGCGCGGCCTATGGCCCATTCAACCTGTTGGTCGGGGACCGAAACGCGCTCTATCACGTGGCCAATCGCGGCCAGACCGCGCCGCGCGCTGTTGCGCCCGGCGTCTTGGCTATCAGCAACGGGCACTGGGGCGATCATTGGCCCAAGACCGAAAAAGCCCGTCAGCGCATGCAACAGTGCCTGGCTGCAGATACGATCGCCGCGGATACGCTTCTGACACTGCTGGCCGATACCGACCGAGCCCCGGTGGCCGAGCTGCCGGATACCGGCCTCGATCGCGACGCCGAGCATTTCCTGTCGGCCATGTTCATCAAGAGCCCGACCTATGGCACTCGTGCGGCCAGCGTGATCCGGCGGGACCGGGCCGGGCATGTCGATTTCACCGAGCGCGGTTTTGATCCGGCGGGGCAAGCCGTGCACCGTGTGCAGCACAACTGGCTCATCGAGACACGTTCCACATGAAACCCATCCGTGCCTATGGCAGCTGGCCTTCCTCGATTTCCGCGGCCCACGTGGCGGCCGCCGGCCGCAAGTTCGCCGATCTGACGGTGGATACGGCCGGCGGTGACGGCGGCACGCTGCTCTGGGTCGAGGCGCGCCCGGAAGAAGGCGGGCGCAGCACGATCGTGCGCAACGACGACGGGGCGCCGGTCTCGCTTAACGATGCGCCGATATCGGTCGCCAGCAGCGTCCATGAATACGGCGGCGGGGCCATTGCTGCCCACGGCGGGTTCGTCTGGTTCGTCAACGGCCCGGATCAGGCGATCTGGCAACGCGATCCGGACGGCGAGCTGGCCGCGATCACCGACGTGGATGCCGATCTGCGTTTTGCCGATCTGCAATACGATCGGCGCTTCGGCCGCCTGATCGCGATCGCTGAAACCACCGGTGACGCCAGCCACGAGCCGACGGCTCGGGTTGTGGCCGTGCATCGTGACGGCCGGGTCGAGACCCTGGCCGAGGGCCACGACTTCTATGCCAGCCCGCGGCTGTCGCCGGGTTCGCAGCGGCTGGTGTGGCTGGCCTGGAATCATCCGCATATGCCCTGGGATGTGACCGAGCTGTGGGCGGCCGATATCGCCGACGACGGCACCATCGGCGACCCGACGCCGCTCTGGCAGCCCGACGACGTGTCGTTGTTCGGCCCGGTGTTCGACCCGGACGGCGTGCTGCATATCGTGGCCGATGTCGACAACTGGTGGAATATCCACGTCGAACAGGCCGACGCCAGCTTTGCGCGACTGACCAACGAGGCCGCCGAGTTCGCTGTACCGCAATGGGTGTTCGGCCAGTCGACCTATGCATTCACCGCCAGCGGGCGGCTGTTCGCGCTGGCCACCCACGACGGCATTTGGGAACTCGGCGAGGTCGATCGTGAGACGGGCAAGTTCCGTTCGCTGCGCCAGGATTTCGATTTCTATGAGCAGATCGTGGCCCTGGACGAGGCCGTGGCCGTGGTCGCGGCCAACCCGGCGCGCGCCAAGCACGTGCGTCTTTTCCATGCGGACGGCTCGACCGAGATCCTTCAGGCAGCCGATTCGCTGCCGGCCGATGCGGCGCTGTCACGCCCGGAATCCGTGAGCTGGGTCACGGCTGACGGCAGCCAGGCCCATGGCCTGTTCTATCCGCCGGTCAGCGAAAGCTACAGCGCGCCCGAGACAGAGCGCCCGCCGGTGATCCTCAAATGCCACGGCGGGCCGACCGGGGCCACCAACACCGCGCTCGATGCGCGTATCCAGTATTGGACATCGCGCGGGTATGCCGTGCTGGACGTGAACTACCGCGGCTCGACCGGCTATGGCCGAGCGTATCGTCAGGCGTTGGCCGGTGCCTGGGGCATCGCTGACGTGGCCGACTGCGAGTACGGTGTGGCCCATCTGGCCGAATCCGATCGTATCGATATCGATCGGGTATTGATCTCCGGCTCCAGTGCCGGGGGGTATACCGTGCTGTCGGTACTGACCTTCACCGATCTGGCGGCTGCCGGGGCCAGTTATTACGGTATTGGCGATCTGAAGCGGCTGCTGGCCTCGACCCACAAGTTCGAGTCGCGCTATCTGGATCGATTGATCGGAACCGATATCGCCACGCTCGAGGCTCGTTCACCGTTGTATCACGCCGATCAGCTGTCGTGCCCGGTATTGTTTCTACAGGGCATGCGCGACAAGGTCGTGCCGCCCGATCAGGCCGAGTCGATGGTTGCAGCACTGCGTGAATCCGGTGTGGCCGTGGCCTACGTGGCCTTCGAGTCGGAGCGCCACGGGTTCCGCGATGCCGATAACATCATGACCGCCATCGAGGCCGAACGGACGTTCTATACCCGTGTGCTGGGCATTGCGGCCGTCGATGATCTCGAATCTCTGACCATCGAAAACTTCGAAAGCGGCAACTAGCCGGTCTTCGGCTCGTCCAGTCGGGGCCGATCGTGGCGGGCCACGAAGCGACGATCGATCCGGTTCTTGATCTGCCAGAGCACACGAGAGGGGGGCAGGCTCAGGCGCCCCCGCACGGCCAGTGCGCGCTTATCGCCCAGCGAGATGAGCGCCAGTGCGGTCGCGGGCGCCTTGAACTCGATGAGCGTGCGTCCCGAGACCGCTCGCGCCAGGTTGTCGGCCAGCACCGAGACCTGGCGCACGGCATAGACACCGGATTTCGGTCGTGGCTCGGGCAGAGCGATCACGTCGCCGGCGGCAAAGACATGGCTGTGTGAGCGCGAGCGCAGCGTCCAGTCACAGGCGATGAAGCCGTTGTCGTCGCGTGTCAGAGGCGTGTCTGCCAGCCAGGCCGGGGCTCGGGCACCCGTGGCCGCGATCACGCAATCGGCCGGCTGGCGGGTGTCGTCGTCCAGAATCAGGCCGGAGTCGTCCAGGTTTTTCACGCCGTGCCCGGTGATCACGTTGACGCCAGCCTGATCCAGCGCGCGTGACAGCGCGCGACGTACGGGCGCGGGCCCGCCGGCCATCACGCCGCTGCGTGCTACCAGATCCAGCACCGGACGATCCGGGCGCCCACCATAGCGGTAGGCCAGCGAGAGCATGAGCTCCACACCGCCAGCGCCGCCGCCGATCACGGCCAGGCGACGCGCCCGGTCGTCTTGATTCAGCCCGTGCTCGAAGCGCGCCAGACCCGTCAGCAAGGCTTCGACCGGTTTGACCGGGACCACGCGTTCGGGGTGGTCATGGCCGAACGCGCTCGGCGCTGTGCCGATATCGAAAGAGATGATGTCGCCCGCGAGCCGCTGCCCGTCGGCCAGGGTGAGCGTCGTGCCGTCAAAGCCGATCACGTTCGTGCTGATGAACGCCGCACCCAGCTGATTGAGCAGGCCGCCGGTCTCGATCGCCAGCTCGGCCCGGGCGTAATGCCCGGCCACGTGGGCAGGCAGCATGCCCGAGTAATAAAGCCGTGGATGCGGCGAGACGAGGGTGATGCGTGCATCGGGCGCGCCGTTGGCCGCATAGGCCCGTAGCACGCCGACATGCGTATGGCCGGCACCGATCAACACGATATGCGTCATGAGTGTTTGAGTTCTGGCATGGGAATGAAGCGGCCGGGGCCGCGTAGTGTCGTGCATCGATGCGTACGCTGGCCGGTGGCCATTGAAAGCACGGGGTCAGACAAACGTGTTCGATGCCGGTCGCAATCGTGTTAAACAGGAAGTACACAGAAGCTGGAAATACGCGGTGGTGCTCGTGTAGAACGCCAGCCAGCCGCTTGTGCGGTACGCTGGAGCGGGGGGCCGGCGAGCGGTTGCCGAGCGTATTTCGACCAGATGCCACCGGATACGGGTTTTGATCGTTTGACGGACAAACAACATACGCGCGCCTGCAGGTGTCGGGCCACCGGATTATTGACCATCGGTTCGCTGATCGTGGCGCTGGCCTGGGCCGGCCCGGTGTTGGCCGATACCGTAACGGTCGAGATTTCCGGTATCGATAACCCGTTGCGCACCAACGCGCGCAAGTCGTTGTCGGTGGCCGCCAAGCACGACGACGCCTGGAGTGCGGCCCATATCCGCACGCTTTATCGTCTGGCCCCGCAGGAGATCCGGCAGGCACTGGCCCCTTACGGCTACTACGCGCCCGACATCGAGACCGAACTCACGCCTCCTACGGGCGATGCCGATATCTGGCAGGCGCACTTCACGGTCGACAAGGGCCCGGCCACGAAGATCCGGGCCCTGAACATCGCTGCCCGAGGGCCGGGCGACGAGCTCGAGGCGCTGCAGAGCGCGATGCGCAACAGCGAGTTGGCCACGGGGCAGCGGCTGGTGCATTCGCGCTATACCGCGACCAAAGGCGCGATGTTCGACGCGGCGTACAGTGCCGGCTATCTGGATGCCAAGTTCAGCGCCTCGGCCATTCGCGTGGATCCCGAAGAAAAACGCGCCGAGATCGATCTGGTGCTGGATACGGGCGAGCGATACTACTTTGGCCCGGTCACCTTCAAGCAGGACCTGCTGGCCGATGATTTCGTACAGCGCTTCGTGCCGTTCAGCCAGGGCCAGCCCTACAGTGCACAAGAGCTCATCGATCTACAGCTGGTTCTGAACGACAGCGACTACTACAGCCAGATCGAGATTGACGCCGAGCGTGCACGGGCCCAGCGCAAGCTGGAAGAAAACGCCTGGTTCTATGATCTGATCTACCCGCCGAGCGATCCGCTGGAATCCATCGGTCAACTGCGTATTCCGGTGACCGTGACGGCCGAGCCCAGCAAGGGGCAGAGCTACAAGTTCTCGGCCGGCTACGGTACCGATACGGGCCCGCGCGTGGGCGCCGGCGTGACGTTTCGTCATCTCAACAAGCAGGGCCATCAGTTCCGTCTGGATACGCGCGTGTCACAGATCCAGCGATCGTTGCAGGCCGCCTACGATATTCCGATCGAAAACGTGGCCAAGGACAAGCTCTCCTTCACCGGCACCATCAACAACGAGCAGTTCGGCGACATCACCTCGACCTATTACGGTGTGGGCGTGGTGCGAGACACCGGTTGGCAGCTCGGCCGCAAGCGCGCCTATCTGCGCTTTCAGCAGGAGTTCTATGACCTGGGCGATGGCAATCGCAGCAGTGTTCTGCTTTATCCCGGCTACAACATCACCCTGCAGAAAGCCGACGACCTGCTTTTCACGCGTCAGGGCGTGAGTGCCTCGGCCGATGTCCACGGTGCGGCCGAGGCGCTGGCGTCGTCGACCAACATGATCTCGGCCGAGCTCAACGGGGCCGCGGTTGTACCGATCACCGACACCACGCGCCTGGTCACGCGTGGGCGCCTGGGCGCGATCGGCACCGACAATTTCGAAGATGTGCCGCCCAGCCAGCGTTTCTTCGCCGGCGGCGCCCAGAGCGTGCGCGGCTACAGCTATCAGTCGATCTCGCCGACCAACGACGACAACGAGGATATCGGCGGGCGCTATGTCGCGACATTCAGCGTCGAGGGCAACTGGTTCTTCTACAAGAAATTCGGCCTGGCCACGTTCTTCGATGCCGGCGACGTGGTGAATTCGGTGGGCGATTACTCGCTGAACAAGGGCGTGGGGCTGGGTGTCCGCTATGGCTCGCCGGTGGGCATGGTTCGCCTCGATGTGGCCCATCCGCTGGATGACACCGGCGGCGATTTCGCGATTCACTTCAGCCTGGGACCGGATCTGTGAGCCAGCCCGACGACACCCCGAAAAAGCCGGCGACCAAGAACACGCACAAGCCGAAGAGCGCATCGCGTCGCTGGCTGGGCCGCTTCGGTCGTATCTGCAAATGGCTGCTGATCGGGCTGCTGGTGTTACTGGTCCTGCTGATCGGGCTGATCGCCTGGATCGGCGGCACCCGCTCGGGCACCGCCTTCGCCTGGCACCAGGCCAATCGCTTTCTGCCGGAGATGATTCATATCGACCGGCTCGAGGGGAAACTCATCGGCCCGCTGCACGTGGGCGGGGTGGACTACACCACGGATGCGATGACTGCCCACGTCGGCTCGATCGATTTCGATATGGACTTTTCGGCCATCTGGCACGGGACGGTCCACGTGAAACATCTGGACGTGAACCAGGTGGACTACGAGGTCTTGAAGGAAAGCCAGCCCAAGCCCGAGGCGCCGGCCGGCGAGCCGTTCTCGTTGCCGGAGGCCATCGATCTGCCGGTGACGGTCATCGTCGATCGGGTATCGGTGGCCAACGTCACGGCTATCACGGGCCCCGAGGCCGAGCCGCTCAAGGTTGATCGCCTGGCACTGCAAGGCGCGCGTCTGGATGACGCGCAGTGGCAGATCAAATCCCTGACAGGGCATGGGCCGCTCTTCGATATCGATGCGCATGCCAGAATCACGCCGCGCGATGGCTATGCCACCAATCTGCATGCCACGGCCAAGCTCCGTCTGCCGGATTATGCCCCGATCGATGCACGGGCCGATATTCAGGGCAGCCTGAAAGATCTGGCCCTGGATATCGGGGTGGCGGCGCCTTATAACCTGGCGCTCACCGGGCATGTGACCGACGCACTCACGGCACCGGCTGTGGAGATCCGTGTCCAGGCCGATGATCTGCACACCGACAAGATCGCCGATTCTCTGCCGGTGTTGACCGCCAACGCTGATGTCAGCGCCAACGGCCCGATCGACGACCTGGGGGTGAGACTCGAGGCCGACGTCGATAGCGCCGACTATGGCCGTGCCACGCTCGATGGCGGTGTGCACTACACGCCCAGCCAGGTCTCGATCCAGGCATTGAAGGTCGGCGTGCCGGCCACCAATGGCCAGCTCGTGGCCAACGGGGATATCGCGCTGGCCGAGGGCAACGCCATGGACGTGACCGTGGATTGGGCCAATCTCGGCTGGCCGCTTTCGGCCACGCCCCAGTACAAATCCAGGCAGGGCCGCCTCGCGCTCAAGGGCCAGCTTTCCGATTATGATCTGGATACCCGCCTGGATTGGCAGGTGGTCGGCCAGACCGCCGGCACGCTGAGCGCGACCGGATCGGGCAGTACCGAGGCCTTCAAGCTGGCCGAGCTGACCGTCGATGGCGGTCCGGGCACGATCCGAGCCAATGCCGAGGCTCGCTGGGCGCCGAGCCTGGATGTCACCGCCCACCTCGAGGGAGAACACATCAATCCCGGCGCCGTGGTGGCCGACGTGCCCGGCGATTTCAGCCTCGTGGCCGATGTCAGCGCCAAGCAGCCCAAGGGCGAGGCCCTGACCGCCACCGTGAGCAAGCTCGCTGCCAACGGCCGTCTGCGTGGCCAGCCCCTGGATCTGAACGCCCGCGCGCGCTATCTGGGGGATCACGTCAACATCGAGACACTGCATCTGGTCTCGGGGGCCGCCACGGCCGACGTCGAGGGGACTTTCGGCTGGACGCCGAATGCAGTACTCGACGGCCAATGGTCGATCCACTCGAGTGATCTCGGCACGATCATGCCGGGCCTGGCCGGCCGGCTGGATACCGAGGGCCGGGTCAAGGGCCGTGTGAAGGCGCCCGTAGCCAACGCCACACTCACCGCCGACGATATCGATGCCTTTGGCAACACCGTGGCCCATGCCAGCCTGGATGCCGATCTCGACTGGTCGGGCAACACGCGCTCGCACGTGGATCTGGCCATCAATGGCATCAACGCCGGCGGGCAGGCTATTCGTCGCGTGACGCTCAATCTCGACGGTACGCCGGCGCGGCACGATCTGTCGCTGGATCTCGACAGCGATATCGCCACGGCCGATCTGGCTCTGAACGGCTCGCTCAACAAGACGACCTACCGGGAGCGATTCACGCTCAATCGGCTGACCGCCGGCTACGGCGAGCTGGCGCCCTGGTCATTGACCGGTCAGGCCACGGGCGCGGTATCGGCCGGGTCACAGTCGATCAACGATGCCTGTCTGACCTCGGGCGATGCCCGGCTGTGCATCACCGGCAGCCACGATGCCAACACCAGTATCGCCAAGATCGATCTGTCGGACTTCAACTACGACTATGCCAAGCCGTACTTCCCTGACAACCTGGCCGTGACCGGTGCGATTTCGGGCACGGTGGATGCGCGTATCCCGACCGGCGGATCCCCGACCGTGCAGGCGGATCTGTCGACCACGGCCGGCAACGTCACCGTGACCACGCCGGCCGGGGAGACGGTCGAGGCACTGGTCATGCAGCCGGGTTCCATCGTGGCGACGATGGCCGATAACGGCCTGGAGGCCCGCGTGGATCTGCCGTTTGCCGGCGACGATGGCTTGCAGGCCCGGGTCTCGGTCGCCGAGGGCCCGGCCCCGCTGACCGAGCACAGCCTGGATGGCAGCCTGCGGTTGAACAAATCGCTGGGCGTACTGGCAGATCTGTCGCCTGAGGTTGATCGTTTCGAAGGCAGCCTGAGCGCCGATCTGTCGTTTTCCGGCACCGTGGCCCAGCCCAACGTGCTGGGGAACGCCAGCCTGAGGGCTTCGAAAATCGTACTGGTTACCCCGGGGCTCACTCTGACCGACGTGTTGCTGGCTGCCAACGGCCGCGGGGATTCGATCGGCATCGAGGCACGGGCGACCTCCGGTGGCGGCACCTTGTCGGCCGACGGCCAGATCCTGCTCGGGGAGAGCGGGCAGACGGTGGAGCTGGCCATCACCGGCGATCGCTTTCAGGTGGCCAATATCCCCGATGCCACGGCTTATGTCAGCCCGGATCTGAACGTGGCGGTCACTCCGGACAAGGTGTCGGTCACGGGCTCGGTCACGATTCCCGAGGCTGCGATCACGCCCAAGGACCTACCCGAATCCGGCGTGACGACCGTATCGTCCGATCAGGTCATCGTCACCGAGGAGAACACGACCACCGACGCCGTGGCACGGGCGATCGCGGCCAACGTGAACGTGATCCTGGGCGACGATGTGCGTATCGAGGCCTTTGGTCTGAAAGCCAATCTGCAGGGCAATCTGCGGGTGGTACAGAACCCGGGTGATGCCAACCCGACCGGTACCGGGGCGATCAATATCGTGGACGGCTCCTACCGTGCCTACGGCCAGAGCCTGGACATCCAGTCCGGCAAGATCCTGTTCGCCGGCGGCCCGGTCAGCCAGCCGGGCCTGGATATCCGCGCGGCCCGCTATCCCGACCCGGATGTGACCGTGGGCGTGCATGTGCGCGGCAGCTTGACCGAGCCCGAACTGACATTGTTTTCCGACCCCAGCATGACGCAGTCCGAGCAGTTGTCTTGGTTGCTGCTGGGCCGCGCGCTGGACCAGACCAGCGGTCAGCAGTCCAGCCTTGTGGCGCGGGCGGCCCTGGCACTGGGGTCGTCGAAGGGCAATCAAGTGTTGCAGAACATCGGCGACAAGCTGGGCCTGGATGTGGGCCTGGGTGCCGGGGCCGGCGAATCCTCCAGTGAGACCGCGCTCACCGTGGGGCGTTATCTGTCCCCGCGGCTATATGTGAGCTACGGGCTGGGCCTGTTCGATCAGGTCTCGACCGTGTCGATGCGCTACAGCCTGTCGTCACACTGGGCGCTGGAGACCTCCTCCAGCGGCCAGGCAACCGGCGGCGATATCATCTGGACGTTCGATCGATGAGAACCAGGCCCTGATGCACACATCGCTGGCTTGGCCGGCGATGTGTGCATCAGGGCCTGGCGCATGTCGTCACAAGATGAGGCGGCGCACCGGCGGCCAAGCCGCGGCAGGACAAGGCATCGCGAGTGGGCGTGGTCATTTCCACGCAAGGGCGCGCCATGCGGCTTTACGGAGCTTGACCTGGTACGGCCACGGTTGGCGGCCCGCGCCTTGCCTGACACCGCCGACGCAGGCTCGTATGAAACCTCGACACGCCCTAGCGTCGGCGCAGGTAATAGATCAGGGCGCCGATCGCGACCGCGATGATCACACCGACCAGCGCCAGCTGCTCGATGTTGTGGATATGGGCGATCGCCTTGTCCACGGCATGCGCCAGCTGCCAGGCCACCAGGCTGACGGTGGTTGACCAGATCAGCGTGCCGATTACGTCGTAGAACAGAAACCGCCAGGCTGATACCCCCAGCGAACCCAGCACGAAGGGCGTGACCGAGCGCATGGCATACAGAAACCGAAAACCGATCATGATCAGCGCGCCGTAGCGCTCCAGAAGCGCTTCAACGCGTGTGGCCCGGGCATGCCAATGCGGGCGTCGGGCCAGTGCGGGGCGGCCCATACGCTTGCCGACATGGAACCAGATGTTGTCGCCGGCGATCGTGCCGAGCGTGGCAGCCAGCCAGACCAGGCCGGGCACGAGAATCCCCTTGTGCGCGGCCACCATGCCCAGCAGTACAGCGGTTTCACCTTCAAAGAAACAACCGGCGGCGATCGCCAGATACCCGTATTGGGCAATCAGTTGAGACAGGCTGTCGACCATCGATCAGCCAGCCAGACGCTCACGCAGCCAGCGGCCGATGGTGGCGATTTCGGGCAGACAGACCTGATGGGCCATCGGGTATTCGTGCCAGGCCACAGGGTAGCCGGCGGCCTCGAGCTGGTCTCGGCTGGCCTCGCCCAGGGCGATCGGCACCACCGGGTCCTCGGTGCCGTGGGCCATGAAGATCGGCACATCGGCACTCTCGGCCGCGGCCTCGCCGGCCAGATGATCATGCAGTGGCAGATAGGTCGACAGCGCCATGACGCCGGCCAGCCGCCGGTGCTGGCGCAGGCCCACATGCAGGGCGATGGCGCCGCCCTGGGAAAAGCCGGCCAGCACGATGCGCTCGGGGCTGATCCCGGCCTGGATCTCGCGCGCGATGAGGTCGTTGATCTGGACGGCCGTGGCGGCGATGCCCTCGGCGTCCTGCTTGTCGGCGATATCCATGCCCTTGATGTCATACCAGGCCGGCATGGCCATGCCGTTGTTCACGGTTACGGGTCGGCTGGGGGCATTGGGGAAGACAAAACGCACCGTATGGGCCTCGCCCAGGCCCAGCTCGGGCACGATCGGTACGAAATCGTTGCCATCGGCCCCCAGGCCGTGCAGCCAGATCACACAGGCATCGGCAGCAGCGGGGGAGTCGATTTCGACACAGTCGAGCATGGAAAAACCGCGGGACAGGAAAAGGATGGCCGAAGTCTGGACAGCACCGCAGGCTCTTGCAACTGTGCCGGGCGGCGAGCACGCAGGTCGGTGTGTCTATGGCACAGTGTGTTGCATACCGAAGGCGTGGCCGGCAACGGATCGCGCGGCAAACTTTCAAGGAGTCAGGTCATGAAATCACGCGCTGCCATTGCCTGGGAGGCCGGCAAGCCCTTGTCGGTTGAAGAGATCGAGGTCGCCGGGCCCAGGGCAGGTGAGGTTCTGGTGCGTATCGTGGCCACCGGTGTGTGTCATACCGATGCCTATACATTGTCCGGGGCCGATCCGGAAGGTTTCTTTCCGCGCATTCTGGGCCACGAAGGCGGCGGCATTGTCGAAGACGTGGGCGAAGGGGTCACCTCGGTCAAACCGGGTGATCACGTGATTCCGCTGTATACGGCCGAGTGTGGCGAGTGCAAGTTTTGTAAGTCCGGCAAGACCAATCTGTGTGGCGCGGTCCGCGAAACCCAGGGTCAGGGTGTCATGCCCGACGGCACCAGCCGGTTCTCGAAGAACGGCGAGATGCTCTATCACTACATGGGCACGTCGACGTTTAGCGAGTACACGGTGGTTTCCGAGGTCTCGCTGGCCAAGATCAGCCCCGAGGCACCGCTGGATAAGGTTTGCCTGCTGGGCTGTGGCATCACCACCGGCATCGGCGCGGTCTACAACACGGCCAAGGTCCAGCCCGGCGACAACGTCGCGGTCTTCGGCCTGGGCGCGATCGGTCTGTCGGTGATCCAGGGCGCGAAGATGGCCGGGGCCAATCGCATCATCGGTATCGATCTGAACCCGTCCAAGTTCGAGTTCGCCAAGCAGCTGGGCGCGACCGAGTGTGTCAATCCCAAGGACTATGACGATCCGATTCAGGCGGTCATCGTCGACATGACCGATGGCGGGGTCGAGCATTCCTTCGAGTGCATCGGCAA
>PBAO01000017.1 GCA_002715985.1 Lysobacterales bacterium
GGCTGGTGTCGTGATCGGGGCCTGGGTGATACGCAGCTCGGTATCGTGCAGGCCGCGATCCTGCCAGCGCCCGTCGAACGTGATACGTGTGTTGCCGCGGGTTTCCGCGGTGTCGTGATCAGCCAGGGCCGAGAGCAGCCTCGGGGCGTTCAGGCCCTTGATATCGAGATGCCAGCGTGCCTCGGCGGCTGGGTCTACCGGCCCGGCCAGCCGGCCGGTCGCGGATACGTCCTGCCACCACTCAGGCCCGTCCGCGCTCGCGCTGGCCGCAAGCTGGCCGGGAGCGTTTTCCGAGATATCGATATCGATGTCCTGCCAGCGCGCCCGGCCGTCGGGCAGGCGCTCGGACACCACGGTGAGCTGGCCGTCCGCCACGATCAGCTCGCTGAGGCGCCTGCGCAGCTCGGCCACGCGTGTCAGGTCGAAACCCCCGGTGTCACGGGCCGGCCAGTGGGCCAGGCGGGGCCGGCCTTCGTCGGTGAGCACGGTCAATTTGGGCGTGTCGAGGCGGATGCCGTCGGGAATATACTGGCCGCGTACCAGGTCGAGCAGCGAAAACGCCAGGCCGACGTGTTTGGCCGTGAATGCCGGTGCCTGCTCGCCGTGGGGCGTGATGGCCAGATCATCGAGATAGACCATTGGGCCCTGGCGCGATATGCCCAGCGACAGGCCGTCGATGTCGATATCGGCATCGAGCGTCTGTTCCAGGCGCGCGATGAGGGCGTCCTGATAATCCGGCACGAACCGATCGGCCAGCGGAATACCCACCACGGCTGCCCCCACCAACAACACCAGCAGGACGGCCAGGCCGATCAACGGCCGACGAACCCAGCGCCGTCGTCGACGACGGGATGCTTCAGTCATGGTTGGGCCGGGCGGGCGATCGTGGGTCAAGCATCGGCGGGTATACGGGCACCGGATAGAACGGCGGCATCAAACGCTTGCAGCGGATCGATGAACGCGGCGTCGCAATCGCCCGGCGCGCGACAGTCCACGCCCCGGCTTACGACATCAAGCGGTTAGCTTACAGGACGACCACATCGAATTGTTCGGGCCCGTAGAGGGTTTCGGCCTGGAGCTGGATGTCGCAACTCAGCTGCTGCGACAGTTCCGCCAGGGGAGCGGCCTGGGCATCGAGCAGCTCATCGACCGTGTCCGGGGCCGCCAGAATGAGCAGGCGCTCGGCGGCCATATCGGCCGGGCGCTGGCTGTGGCGGCGCGTGATCTCGCGAAACAGCTCGAAGATCACGGTTTCCGGCGTCTTGAGCTGGCCCCGGCCCTGGCACGTCGGACACGGCGCGCACAGCAGCTGTTCCAAGGATTCACGGGTACGCTTGCGGGTGACTTCAACCAGGCCGAGGGCGGAGATGCCGCCCAGCGTGGTTTTGGCAGGGTCGGCGGCCAGCGCGCGCGTGAGCTGGTCGAGCACCTGGGTCTTGTGGCCGGCATCGACCATGTCGATGAAGTCGATGACGATGATGCCGCCAAGATTGCGCAGGCGCAGTTGCCGGGCGATCGTCTGGGCGGCCTCGAGATTGGTGCGCAGTACGGTCTGCTCGAGGCTGCGGGTGCCCACGAAACCGCCCGTGTTCACATCGACCGTGACCATGGCTTCGGTCTGCTCGATAACGAGAAACCCGCCGGATTTCAGCGGCACCTGGGGCTGCAGGGCCCGCTCGATGGCATCTTCGATGCCGTATTGCGAAAAAAGCGGCGCCGGCCCGTCGTGCAACAGAACACGATCAGCCAGCTCCGGGGCAAAGCGCGCGGTGAAGGCCCGCATGTCCTGCCAGGCGCTGTGATCATCGATGAGTACGGCATCAACGTCCGGCGTAAGCAGGTCGCGCAGCATACGAATCGGCAGTGGCAAGTTGCCGTAGACCAGCGTTTCCACGGGCACACGCTTGGCACTGGCCTGGATATCGGCCCAGACGGCCGCCAGAAACCGCATGTCGGCGGCGATGGCCGCCAGATCGCAGCCATCGGCCACGGTGCGCACGATGAAACCGCCGGTAAGCCCCAGTTCCTCGCGTAGCCGGGTGATGCCCTCGTGCAGGCGCGCCCGTTCACCGTCGGCCTCGATACGCGCGGATATGCCGATACGCGGGGTATAGGGCATGTAAACAAGAAACCGTGACGGCAGGGCCAGATCCGTCGTCAGGCGCGCGCCTTTGGTGCCCATGGCGTCACGGCTGACCTGTACCAGTACGCGATCCTGGGCCACCAGGCGTTGTTCGATACGAGATCGGGCCGTGGCTGCATCGCTTGGGCGCACCATATCGGCCAGCTGTAGAAACGCCGCGCGTGCCAGGCCGACATCAACGAATGCGGCCTGCATGCCGGCCAGCACGCGTTGGACACTGCCCAGATAGATATTGCCGACCGCACTGGCCGTGGCGTCTCGCTGGACATGAATATCCTGCAGGATGCCGTTTTCGATCTGTGCCGCGCGGGTTTCGCCCAGACCGGCGTTGACCAGAATCTCGATCCGGGGGGAGGCTGCCTGGCGTTGTGGGGCCGCGTCACTCACCGCGGGACTGCGCCGACTCGCGGCGCGCGAACTTCTGCGTGAAAAAACAATATCTTGCTCATACAGCGATTGTCATGAGCCGGCCCCGATCTGACAACTGAACAAACATCGTAGGCGCCCGATGAGCGAAAGCGATTACGCCCGATGATAGGGGTGCCCGATGAGCATGCTGTGGGCCCTGAAGAGTTGCTCGGCAACGATCACACGAACCAGTGGGTGGGGCAGGGTCAATGCCGACAACGAGCGGCGGCTATCGGCGCGTTGACGCGAGGCCTGGCCCAACCCGTCCGGGCCGCCCACGAGAATTGCACGATCACGCCCGTCGGCCATCCAGTCGCGCAGATCGTTGGCCAGGGCCTGTGTCGACCATGCCTTGGCATCGACATCGAGGGCGATGACGTGTTCATCGCGCCCGATGGCTCGGGTCATACGCTCGTCTTCAGCGGCGATCGCCCTGGCGGCATCGCTGGCCTGCTTGCGCATGCCGGGCGCGATCTCGACCAGCTCCAGGCGGCACTCACGCGGCAGGCGGGCGGCATAATCCGCGTAGGCGCTGGTCACCCATTTGGGCATCTTGCGGCCGACCGCGATCAGGCGGATACGCATGACGAACCTGCTAGGTCGGCGAGCTGTTGGCTCCCGTGGTGGCCAGATCCACGTCCCAGAGTTTTTCGATCTGGTAATAGGCCCGTGTGACCGGCTGCATGATATGCACGACCACGCCGTTGAGATCGATGAGCACCCACTCGGCCTGGTCCAGGCCTTCGACGCGCGGTGCCAGGCCCTGGGCCTTGGCGTGCTGAACCACGGTCTCGCCGAGACGTTTGACGTGCCGATTGGTACGCCCGGTGCAGATCACCATGTGATCGGCGATCGTGGTCAGCTCGGCCACGTCGAAGACCTTGACCGATTCGCCCTTGAGCTCACCCACGGCATCCACGGCTAGCCGCAGCAGCGGCGCGTCGGCCGGAATATCGGCCAGGATATGATCAATCGCGGTGAGATCGGTGTTTTGTTCTTGTGCAACCATCATGTGCTCTGCGCGCGGGGCGCGCGGTAGATATCGGTATCCATAATGTCCTCGAGGATCACCTCGGGCAAGAGATAGCGGGGGCTGGCACCGGCGGCGATCAGTTCGCGGATACGGCTGGCGGATATCACCAGCGGCGGCGGCGCGTAACTGTATATCAAGCCGGTGGGCTGATTCTTCAAGGCGGCCGGATCACTCACCCCACGCTCGGCCAGCAGCTCCACGGCTTCCGGGGCCAGTTCGGCAGGCAGGCCGGGCCGCTCGATCAACACGATATGCGCGTGATCGAAGAGTTCCTGCCAGCGATTCCAGGACGGCAGTTTGGCAAAGACATCCCGGCCCATGATCAGACACAGCGGGTGCTCGGGGAAATCGCTGCGCAGCGAGGCCAGCGTGTCGACCATATAGCTGTGGCCTTCGCGCATCAGCTCGCGATCGTCCAGGGCCAGAAGCGGCTCGTCGGCGGTGGCCACACGGATCCACTTGGCACGCTGGCCGGGGGTGGCGCCGGGTTGCTCGCGGTGCGGCGGCCGGCCGTTGGGAATCAGGCGCACCTGGGCCAGGTCAAGCTCGGTGGCAAGCTCCATGGCCAGGCGCAGATGCCCGTTATGTACCGGATCGAACGTGCCGCCCAGAACACCGATCGGGGCGCCGGCCGGCCCCAGGGGAGGTTGTTTAGCGGACATGGCCATCGCCAAAGACGACATATTTCTGCGAGGTGAGCCCTTCCAGACCGACCGGGCCGCGGGCGTGCAGTTTATCGGTGGAGATGCCGATCTCTGCCCCCAGACCGTACTCGAAGCCGTCGGCGAAACGCGTGGAGGCATTGACCATGACCGAGGCCGAGTCCACGGCCCGAATGAAGATTCGGGCCCGGGTCACGCTTTCGGTGACGATGGCATCGGTGTGGTGCGAGCCCCAGCGCTCGATATGATCGATCGCGCTATCCATGTCGGGCACGATCTTCACCGCTAGCGTGGGGGCCAGATACTCGGCGGCCCAGTCGTCATCGGTTGCCGGCTCGATGCGCGGGCCGAGCCGTTTGCGGGTCTCGGCGCAGCCGCGCAGGGTCACCCCGGCCTGCATCAGGTTCTGAGCCAGTGGCTCGAGGATACGCTCGACCTGTGACTCGGCCACCAGCAGGGTTTCCATCGTGTTGCAGGTGCCATAGCGCTGGGTCTTGGCGTTCACGGCGATGGCCACGGCCTTTTCACGGTCGGCATCGTCATCGACATAGACATGACAGACGCCGTCGAGATGCTTGATGACGGGCATGCGCGCGTTGTCGGCCACGAACTCGATCAGCCCCTTGCCGCCGCGCGGCACGATGACATCGATGTGCTCGGGCAGGGCCAGCATGGCCCCGACGGCGGCCCGATCCGTGGTGTCCACGATCTGGACGGCGTCTTTGGGCAGGCCGGCATCGGTGAGCCCGCGGGCCACGGCATCGGCGATCGCCTGGTTGGAGTGCACCGACTCCGAGCCGCCGCGCAGGATCGCGGCGTTGCCGGATTTCAGGCACAGCGCGGCGGCATCCGCCGTCACGTTGGGCCGCGACTCATAGATGATGCCGATCACGCCCAGTGGTACGCGCATACGCCCGACCTGGATACCCGACGGACGGAAGTTCATGTCCGTTAGGTTGCCGATCGGATCGGCCAGGGCCGCGACCTGACGTACGCCTTCGGCCATGCGCTCGATACGGGCCGGACTCAGCTCCAGTCGTTCGATGGCTGCATCGTCGAGCTGGCCGCGGGCGTCCTTCACATCGCGCGCGTTGGCCGCAAGGATGGCATCACTCTGGCTGATCAGGGCTTCGGCGATGGCAAACAGGGCCGCGTTCTTCTCGCCCGGCTCGGCCGCGGCCATACGCCGGGCCGCGCGACGGGCACGCTGGCCCATATCGCGGATCTGTCTATCGATTCGACCGTTCGGGCCATCGTGGCCACCGCGGGCGGGTTCGCGAATGTTCGCGCTCATGACAAAGGGCTCGCATGGAATGGGTCGTTGCCACAGACAATCGTCGGGGTCGCCCCCGACAATGCAATGATCAATGTTATCAGTTCGTCCCAGGCGCGACCGCTTGCCGCGCCCTTGTTGATGGCATCGAGTCGTGCGGCCTGGCTCAACAGACGCGCCAGGCGCCGGGGCTCGGCCCGGCGCGCGGCCGTGGCCAGCGCGCGTTTGCGCGGGGCCGGCAGGAATATCTTGCCCAGATAGGCATCCAGCCGGTTGGCACGCGCGGCCAGAGCGGCCTGATAGAGCGTGCGCAGTTCCTTGACCAGCGCCCAGGTGATCGGCACCACGTCCACGCCCTCGGCACGCAGGCGCGACAGGCTTTTCAGCGCGCCCCGGGTATCGCCATCGACGGCCTTGGCCGGCAGATCGAAGATATCGAAACGGGCATGGTCGCTGGCCGCTTCGGCGACCTGGGCGCGCTCGATACGGGTATCCGGATACAACAGCGCCAGACGGTCGATCTCCTGGGCTGCGGCCAGGAGATTGCCTTCGTTCTGGGTGGCCAGTAGCTGGATGGCCTCGTCGGCCAGGTCGATGTTTTTCTCGTGTGCCCGCGCGGTTATCCAGGCCGTCATGCGCGAGGCCGGCAGGCCCCAGGCATAGCTGACCACGCCGGCCTTGGCCACGGCCTTGTACCAGGCGGCCTTGCGCGCCGAGCTGACCAGGCCGGGTGCAACGATCAAAAGCAGCGTGTCCGGCGTGTCGCGCTTGACGAAATCGACGATGGCCGCGCTGCCGGCCTTGCCGCCGGGCCCCTTGTCCGGCAGATGCAGCTCGACGATACGGCGCTCGGCGAACAGGGACTGGGTGGCCCCGGCATCGGCCAGCTGCGCCCAATCGAAGCCGGGTTCGGCGTGCAGGATGTCTCGCTCGTCAAAGCCTTCACGCCGGGCACGGGCGCGCACGGCATCCGCGGCCTCGACCACGTGCAACGGTTCCTGTCCGCCGATCAGATAACAGCGGGCCAAAGGATGCCGGGCGAATTCGCGTGCGAAATCCTCGGCGCGAATATCCATCAGTGATCCATCAGTTGAAGTTGCGCCCGTAGAAGATGTCGGTGATTTCGCCGGCGATACGCTCGGTGAGCGTTTCTGCCTCCTCGGGCGTGAGATCGGCGGCGTTTTCGGCGAACAGATATTCGTCCAGATCGAATTCCGTCAGGCGCATCTTGGTATGAAAGATGCGCTCGGAGAGCACGTTGACATCCACCATCTGATACCGATCCCGAATATCGGGGGCGATGTAGTCCTGAATCGAGGCGATCTTGTGGTCGATGAAATGCTTGCCTCCGTCAACATCGCGCGTGAAGCCGCGCACACGATAATCCAGGGTCACCACGTCGGATTCGAAGCTGCGGATCAGGTGATCGAGTGCTTTCAACGGCGAGATCAGGCCGCAGGTCGAGACATCGATATCCGCCCGGAAGGTCGAGATGCCGTCATCCGGATGGAACTCCGGATAGGTATGCACCGTGATATGGCTCTTGTCGAGATGACCGACCACGGCATCGGGTGCCGGGCCTTCGTAGGCGGTCTCCTCGGCGATGAGGATCGTCACTGATGCGCCTTCCGGCTCATAGTCCTGGCGGGCGACGTTCAGGATATGCGCCCCGATCATGTCCGAGACCTCGGTGAGGATCTGGGTCAAGCGGTCGGCGTTGAACATATCGTCGAGATAGGCGATATAGGCTTTTTTCTGTGCCTGCGTACGGGCATAGCAGATGTCGTAGATATTGAACGACAACGATTTTGTCAGGTTGTTGAAGCCATGCAGCCGGAGTTTGTCCATGTAGGGCGGTTCCGCGTCGGGCCGGGGAAACGAGGGCGGGCAGGTATCGGGACGGTGTGCTTGCCCCGTCGACCCATCGCTCAGTCGGCAGCTTCGATGGTATAGCCGTGCGTCATGTTGACGGTTTCTTGCAGCATGATCGAAGCCGAGCAATATTTCTCGGCCGATAGCTCCACCGCACGCGCAACGTGTTTTTCCTTGAGGTCATGCCCGGTCACGATGAACTGGACATGGATATCGGTGAACACCTTCGGCTCGGTCTCGGCGCGTGTGCCGTCCAGCTCGATCCGACAGCCCGTCACATCTTGGCGCGATTTCTTCAGGATATGCATGACATCCATCGCGCTGCAGCCCCCCACGGACAACAACAGCATCTCCATGGGCCGAAAGCCCGCATTCTCGCCGCCCAGGTCGGGCGGGCCATCGATCGTGATTTCGTGTCCCGAATCAGCCGTGCCGGTGAAGGCCAGGCCCTGGTGCCAGTCGAGTGTCGCTTTCATTGCCCTGGACGCCATGCTTGGTTGTAACAGTTACGTGGGGACGATAATGCCGGAAAAAAGTCGTCGATTCGCGATTGCCGGCCAAACTTATGTGATGCGTGTGCTTGCCTCGAAGAGCCCGGCCGTGTGTCCGGTGGACGAGTCGGTGCCCTGCGGTGTTGCCCGTCGCGTCTCGTCGGGCACGGCAGGCGACCAAAAGCGCAGCGCTTGCACACGATATCGACAAGCCTCGGCAAGACCCGATGCCGTCGGCATCCGAGGCGCTGGCGGGCTGGGCGACAACGTGCGTTGTGAATAGCCAGGCCAGCCGATGGGTCGATATCAGATATGCCCTGCTCTGTGAAAGCGCTTGATTTGCCCGGGCTTCGACGCAGAACCACCTGTCGGCCGTTGCGGGCTGAGGGGGCATGTGACCCGCTGATCGGCAATGAATATCGTGTTTTCAGGCCGGTGTGTGAGCGTGGCCGCCAAGCTGAATCGTCGTCCGGCTCAACGCCGGGTTGCTCTCCATACGCCGAAAACATCGCGGACGAAGCGCGCAAAAAAAGAGGCGCGACTTTCGTCGCGCCTCGAATGCGTCTACCGGCGCTTTTCAGCGCTTCTATTTAGGGCTCAGTTCGTATCGATCGCCGGCGCAACACAGGCCGAGTAAAGATCGTAACGGGTGAGGGCCTGGAGCACGCCTCCGAAACGCAGCCTGACGGCATCGAACGTTTCGTTGGTGCGTGTGGTGACAGCCATGCGGTCGCCGTCCGTGCTTAGCAGGCGGAGCGCCAGCAGATTGCCGCTCCCATTGCCGTCGACAACGTTGCCATCGTTGAGCAGCACCAGGGAGATGTTGTCGAGCAGGCCAACATCCAACAGGCCGCCTTGCTTGCCGATGATGAAGGCGACCCGCGTACCGCTGCCGCTGTAGTCACGCGCGGTATCGGTCACGGTCGTGTTTACCGGGCCGGCCAGGTTGGCACCGATCGTTAGTTCGGCAGCGTTGTCCAGGTTGTCGTCGATCAGATTGTTTCGATCCTCCAACCCGCTCAGGCCAATCAGTCCGCCACCGTCGAAGTCGACCGTTGCATTGGGCTCGATGATCGGCTGGAACGCCGAGTTGCCGCCACATGCGATCTGCTGGTTGCCATCACAGGCATCGCCCACGCCGTCACCGTCGGTGTCGCGCTGGTCGGCGTTGGGTGTCGTCGGACAGTTGTCATCACAGTTCGAGGTTTCCCCGTCCATGCAGCGATTGTCGTCGGGTGAGCCCGAGTTGTCGCCGTCATCGAGCACGCCGTCGCCGTCATTGTCTGGATCACAGGCATCACCCTGGCCATCACTGTCGGTATCGGTCTGGTTCGGGTTGGCCACGTTCGGGCAGTTGTCGTTGCCGTTCGTGACGCCGTCGTTGTCGTTATCGCCCATGTCGTTGTTCGGATCATCGTCACAGACATCGCCAACGCCGTCGTTGTCGCTGTCCATCTGATCCGGGTTGGCGTTTACCGGGCAGTTGTCGTTGCCGTCGGTGACGCCGTCGCCGTCGTCATCGGTGTCGCAGACATCGCCCGTGCCGTCGCCGTCGGTATCGGCCTGGTCATTATTGGCCGTCATCGGGCAGTTGTCGTTGCCGTTGTTGACGTCATCACCGTCAATGTCGTCATCGCAGGCATCGCCGATGCCGTCGCTGTCCGTATCCATCTGGTCCGGATTGGCGGTCATCGGACAGTTATCGACGCCGTTGTCGACCCCGTCGCCGTCGTCGTCGGTGTTCATGTCACCGCCGCCGTTGGGCGTGCCGTCACAGGCATCGCCCATGCCGTCGCCGTCGGTATCCGTCTGGTTCGGATTGGCGGTCATCGGGCAGTTGTCGTTACCGCCGATGACGCCATCGCCGTCCGGGTCGTCGTTGTTGTTGTCGCAGACATCGCCAATTCCGTCGCCGTCCATGTCGGCCTGACTCGGGTTAGCGGTCATCGGACAATTGTCGTTGTTATCGGCGATTCCATCGTTGTCGGTATCCATGCCGCCGTTGGGCGTGGGATCACAGACATCGCCGAACCCGTCACTATCGGTGTCAATCTGATCTGGGTTGGCCACTCTGGGACAGTTGTCGTCACCGTTGTTGACGTTGTCGCCGTCCTGGTCGCCCGAGCCGTCGCCGGGCTGGTTGTCACAGACATCGCCAATGCCGTCATTGTCCGAATCCGTCTGGTTCGGATTGGCGTCCATCGGGCAGTTATCCATCATGTTGGTCACGCCGTCGCCATCGGTGTCCATATCCGGATTGCTACCGTTGGGCGTGGGATCACAGGCATCCCCCGTGCCGTCGCTGTCGCTGTCGGCCTGATCCGAATTGGCGACCAACTGACAGTTGTCGTTGCCATCGGCCACGCCGTCGCCGTCGTCATCGGCGTCGCAAACGTCGCCCATGCCATCGCCGTCGATATCGGCTTGATCAGCGTTGGCCGTCATGGGGCAGTTGTCCTGCCCGTTGGGCGTGCCGTCGCCGTCGTTGTCACCGTTGGGGTCGACGCCGTTGCCATCGGGCGTCGCGTCGCAGGCGTCACCCAAGCCGTCGTTGTCACTGTCCTGCTGATCGGGGTTGGCGGCCATCGGGCAATTGTCATTGCCGTCGGCGACGTTATCGCCGTCCATGTCCGTCGGATCGTTGTTGCCGTTCGGTGAATCATCACAGGCGTCACCGATGCCGTCCTGATCGGAATCGGCCTGATTCGGGTTCGCTGTCATCGGGCAGTTGTCGTTGACGGCGGGAATATTATCGCCGTCCTGGTCACCGCCTTGCGGGGTTTCATCGCAAACATCACCGAAACCGTCGCCGTCGGCATCCGTTTGATCGGGGTTGGCGACGATCGGGCAGTTGTCAGCGTCGTTATTGGTGCCGTCGTCGTCGAGATCGTCCGGGTCACCGTTGGGTGAGCCGTCGCAGGCATCGCCTACGCCGTCGCTATCGGCGTCGGTCTGATTGGGGTTGGCAACCGTCGGACAGTTGTCCTGTCCGTCGCGCACACCGTCATCGTCTCCGTCGCTTTCGTCGTTATTGGCGTCGCAGGCATCGCCGACGCCGTCACCGTCGTCATCACTTTGACCGGGGTTGGAAACTCTCGGGCAGTTGTCTGTCCCGTCAGCGACACCGTCATCGTCACCGTCGGTTGCGCCCGGGAAGCGATCACAGAGATCACCGACCCCGTCACCATCCGAATCTCGTTGATTCCTGTTGGGGATGAGAGGGCAGTTGTCATTGCCATTGGCGATGCCATCACCATCCCGATCATCGCCGGCTGGGGACTCGTCGCAAAGGTTGCCAAAGCCGTCGCCATCGGCATCGCCTTGATCGGTATTGGGCGTCAGCGGGCAATTGTCCATGCCGTTAGCAACATCGTCGCCGTCGCGATCGTTATCGCAGGCGTCCCCGTCGCCGTCGTTATCGGTATCGACCTGGTCCGCGTTGGCCGACATTGGACAATTGTCGTTGTCGTCCACGACCCCGTCGTTGTCCCCGTCAACGACCTGGCCGGAATCGTTACCATTATCTTTGTCATCGTTGCCAAGATCGACATTCTTGTCGTCACTGCAGCCACTTAAAAAAAGCGCGCAGGCAACAAGGCTGGCTGTAGCCAGAGATCTCATCCCCAACATGTATTTGCTCCCTCGTAGCGACGGTTCGTTTGGTTAGTTCGTCGTGCTATCGATCCTCCAGCAGTTCGCTATCTGCGTCTAAGTCTTCGTTTCAGCTAAATTATTGACTACAATTTATTTGTTATAGACACAAAATTTTAATATTAAAAATCAATTAATTATTGGTATTTTCTTCATATGGAATAAAATTCCATTTTTTTTAAAAATGCTGTTTTTCAAAAATCCGGCGCCAGAAAAAATCCGCCGGCGTTTGGACCTATCGCTTGATTCAATTGGCGGGCTCGCGCGATTTCATGAAGCCCCGCGTCGGGGTTCGGGCAATGAATGACTCGCTCGATGAACAGGGTCGCGATCGGTTCGGCCGACGGCACAGCGGGCACACGCACTTTATTGCCGACTTATGCGCCGGCGAATGCTGACCGCCTGGCCCAGGCGAGCGATCCAATCCTGAGAGCGTGCGGGCCCGTCGCGTGGACGACGAATCCGACAGGCCCGGTGCACAGACCGCGGTATTGCGCGCTTCCCAGCGCCTAACCAGCCGTGTTTCGCGGAATGCCGGGCAGCATGATGTGTCGCCGATGTATTCGGCCGATCGCCGTGCCCGCTCGTATGAGCGTTCTGGCCGCGCGGCTGTTGCCATGCAACGACCGGGCGCCACCCTTGTCGAGAAGAATCGTGAACCGGAATGCGACAGCCCGGGCCAAGCAGGGACAGGGCCGCAGGATCTGGCGAAACACAATAAAAAAGACGCGATCCGTGGATCGCGTCTTGTCATGGGCGCCCCTCGTTGCCGAGCGGCGTATTACGGCTAGCGGATCAGGGCGTCAACAGATCACCCACACCGCCGAGCAGACCGCCCAGCACATCGCCGAGCGTGGTTCGCAGATTGCTCAGGGCATCGACCAGGCCAGCGCCGGCCCCGGTCTGTGATCCATCCTGAAGATTAGACAGATCCAGATTGTCGAGGGCGCTTTCCAGTGATGACAAGGCATTGTCGACATCGCCGACGTTGTTGTCGCCCGTCAAGCTCAAGTTCGACAACGAGTCGTCGAGCGTATCCAGGGCGTCGGACAGGCCGCTCGACAGACCGGTTGTTCCATCGTTCAGATTAATGGCGTCGATCGAGCTTTTGATGTTGGTCAGAAGGCTCTCGAGCACGTCGTTGTCAATGTCATCGCCGCTGTCGGCCAGGCGGTTCTGGAGCTGACTCAGCGTGTTGGTCAGTGTCTCGACGGGATCGTCATTGCCAAGCACGGACGTCAACTGCATACGGAGCTGGTCGAGGCCCTGTGTGATCGCGCTGTCATCCATGCCGCTCAGGTCGGCATCGGCCAAGGAGGCCAGAAGGGATTGCAACGGGTTGTCGGCGCTGCCGTCCTGCACGCTTTCTATCGTGCCGTTTAGGTTGTCGAGCAGGTTGACCAGTGGGTCGGATACCGCGCCGTTCGAAGCATCGAGCTGCGTGATGGCCACTTGCAGTTGGCTGAGTGCGCTCTGTGCGGCATTCGACAAGGCCTCGCCGGCATCCTGATTGGCAAGCGCATCACGAACCTGCATCAGCGCGTCGCGTACGGCGGCACTGGCGTCACCGCTGTTGTTGTCGCCCAGCCCGGACAGGGCCCCCTGAAGCTGGCTCAGTGTGTTCTCCAGCGGGCTGTCGCCGTTGCCAGCGTCCGGATCGAATCCATTCAGGCCGGTCGTGAGACTTGTCACCAGATTGTCGAGCGAGAGGTCGCCCCCGGCCATCGTCAGCTGCGATAGCTGCCCCTGGAGGGTCATGAGCGCCGCGTTCACATCACTCGACAGGCCCTGGGTGTCACCGGCATTCAGCGTGGCGGCCAAGGCGTCGGTAACCTGCGTGACGGCATCATTGAGCCCATCGCTTACCGCGTTGTCGTTGCCGAGATCGGTGAGCTGTGCGGTCAGTCCCGACAGGGCGTCGGAGAGTCGGTCGGTATCGGTGATATCACCGCCGTCGGGGATCGTGCCGTTCTGTACACAGGCCGCGAATACATCGACGTTCGAAAGCGCATTCACGCCGCCGTTCAACCGCAGGCGGATGGCATCGAAAGTCTGGTTGGTCTGCACGAGCGCCAGCTGACGGCTGTTGTCGCCGATCAGGCCCAGCAGGTCCAGATTCAACAGGTCCGAGTCGTTCGAATCGGCGACTTCTTCGCCGTCGTTGAACAGGGTGACATCCAGGCTACGAATCAGATCGAGCGTCAAGACATTGTCTGGGCGTGCCAGGATGAAACCGACGCGACGATTCCCCGTGTAATCCTGACTGCCGGTCACCGTGATGAAGGCGCTGCCGCCCAGGGCGCCGACCGTGGTGTTCAGACGGGCCGCGTTGTCCAGATTGCTGTCGATGGCGTTGTTCGGATTCTGTACGCCGCAGAGCAGGCAGACGCCGTCGGTGCCGGCGGCCACGCTGACGTCATCACTGTTGTCGTCGGCGTTCGCGATCGGCGAGAACGCAGCGTTGTCGCCGAAGCTGCAGGAGGACGCCGCGACGTCCGAATCGGTATCGCATACATCGCCAACACCGTCGCTGTCGGTATCGGTCTGATCCGGGTTGGGTGTGGTCGGGCAGTTGTCGTTGTCGTTGTTGACGCCGTCACCGTCTGCGTCGCCGTCTCCATTGCCCTGGTCGCCATCGCAGGCGTCACCGATGCCGTCGCCGTCGGCGTCCTGTTGGTCCGGGTTGGACGTCAGCGGACAGTTGTCCGGGCCGTCGGCGACACCGTCATCATCGTCGTCGCTGTCGCAGGCATCGCCCATGCCATCGCCATCGGTATCGATCTGATCCGGATTCGCGATCGCCGGGCAGTTGTCGTCGTTGTCGTTGATGCCATCGCCGTCGTTATCGACGGGCTGCATGCTGTCGTCGCCATTATCGGTTTGGCCAAGATCGACGTTCTTATCGTCGCTACAACCGGTGACCAGTAGCGCACAGGCTACGAGGCCGGTCGCTCCCCAGTAACGTATATCGAACATTGGAATTCCCCTTGTCTATCCGATGGGACCGGAAGTGTCCACCGGTTGGTTCGATATTCGCCAGTCGGTTTTGCTCGAGTCAAACTTCTTTCAAAAGCCGTCCGTTAGTTAGATTTTCGTGAATTTTAAGTATTTGATTTTAGTAATTTAAATTTTCTTTTATAGAATCTGGTCGACTGCAATCAGTTTGTGTGATGCTTTTTTCGGTATATTATTGGCGCAAATTGATTGGTCACGATCATTAACATTGGTGACAAGCGCTGAGCCCGGTACCTGCTATTGAAGTTGGGTCACAGCGCAAGAAGGCCATCGTCCGCCATACCTGTTGTCCGGGGAGCGTAGTCTTGCCTGGACGTTCTTGAAACGCATACGGTTTCTTTCGGCGGGCGGGTTTGCCCCGGCATCGCGAACACCGTATCCAACGCTGCGTCGCTTGCCGGCGGCGGTTGGCGGTGTCCGCTCGAGCTCTGGATACGCGGGGCCGTTGTGTAACAGTTCGTGTTACTCGCACGCTGATCGACCCGCCGCATGCCGCTGCTGCGACATACATGATGTCGCTGAATATGATCACGTTGGGCCAGTGCAGAGCCGCCGAGGGGGCGCCCTGACGGCGCTCGCCGGGGTTGGAGCCCATGAATGCAGCGGTGTTGTAGCGGCCTGTGCCAGGCACCGGCCCATGCCGAGCTCCACGCGATTCGATGCACAACCGTCTCTGGGACGCTGCCGGGCGCGGCAATCGTGCGTCAGTTGTGTGGTGCGTTGGCCAAAAAAAAGGCGTGATCCGAGGATCACGCCTTTATATCGCGTCATGCGATGAGCGAGCCGGTACGAATACCGGCTCGTTTTCGGCTAGCGGGGCTGTCTTACGCAGACCGCGGAGACATCCACGATGCTGCCGATATTGGCCAGTCCGCCGACCAGTACACGCCCTGCATTGAAGGGCTGGTCGGAACTGAAGACCAGTGCTTGCTGGGTCACGTCGTTGATCACGTTGAACAAGGTCTTCGTCAACGGCAGGTTGCCGAGCGTCGAGGCGAGCACGCCGTTATTGAGCGTCTCGAACGACACGGATGAAAGCAGGCTGCGACTGAGCAGGCCGCCTTCACGCGAGACCAGGAAGGCGACTTCCGAGCCGGCCGGGAACATTTGCGCCGTATCCGTGACCGTAAGGCCCGCGTTGCTGAGCACGTTGAACGGGATCGAGATACGCGAAACGTTATCCGGGTTGTCGTCGATCAGGTTCTCCGGGTTGCGAACCGAGCAGCCGAGACAGAACGGCGAAACCTGACGGTTCACTTGTGCCGTGTGGCCGGTGATCGGAACGAAATCCTCGTTCATGCCACAGGCAATGGCATTGCTCGAGTCGCAGGCATCGCCCACGCCGTCACCGTCGCGGTCTTCCTGGTCGGCGTTCGGTGTCAGCGGACAGTTGTCGTCGCAGTGAGTGCGATCGCCATCGGTACAGACTTTGTCACCTTCGGTGCCCGAGTTGTCGCCGTCGTCCAGTATGCCGTCATCGTCGTCATCGGTGTCACAGGCATCACCCTGACCGTCGCCGTCGGTATCCAGCTGGTCGGCGTTGGCCATGTTCGGGCAGTTGTCGTCGTTATTGTTTACGCCGTCACCGTCGACATCGTTGTCGTTGGTGTCATCGCAGGCATCGCCCACACCGTCTTGGTCGGTGTCTGCCTGCTGCGGGTTGGCCGTCAGCGGGCAGTTGTCCGAGCCGTTGTCGATGCTGTCGTCGTCCTTGTCGTTGTCACAAGCATCGCCGACGCCGTCGTTATCGGTATCCAGCTGATTCTGGTTCGCCGTCATCGGGCAATTGTCGACGTCGTCGTCGATGCCGTCGTGATCCGAATCGTTCATCTGATCCGGGGTGTCGTCGCAGACATCGCCCACGCCATCACCATCACTGTCTTTCTGATCGGGGTTGGCGATCATCGGGCAATTGTCGACGTCGTTGTTGGTGCCGTCACCATCGGTGTCTTTGTCGTCGTCTTCGTTACCGTTGTCGGTATCGCAGGCGTCGCCGATGCCATCGTTGTCGACGTCATTCTGGTTGGGGTTGGCCGTCATCGGGCAGTTGTCGGTTTCGTTGGGGATCCCGTCGCCATCCGAATCGTCGTTATTGCCGTTGTCGCCGTTATCCGTGCCGTCGCTCGGATCACAGACATCACCCAGGCCATCGCCGTCGTGGTCTTCCTGTTTCGGGTTGGCGATCATCGGGCAATTATCGTTGACGTCGTCGATACCGTCGCCGTCGGAGTCGTTGCCCGTCTCGTTGTTATCGGAATCGCAGGCGTCGCCCACGCCATCGCCGTCGCTGTCGGCCTGATCAGGATTGGCTAGGGCCGGACAGTTGTCGGTGCCGTTGTCGATGCCGTCGTCATCACGGTCGGTGTCGCACACGTCGCCGATGCCATCGCCGTCGGTGTCGATCTGGTCAGCGTTGGGGGTGACAGGGCAGTTGTCGTCGCAGTTTTCGGTATTGCCGCCGGTGCAGGCGTTATCGCCTTCGCCGTCGGCCGGGTTACCGCCCGTGTCGCCGTTGTCGTCGCCGGGGCCGCTGTTGTCGCCGTCGTCCGGAATGCCGTCGTTGTCGTTATCCGGGTCACAGACATCGCCAACGCCGTCGCGATCGGTGTCGAGCTGATCGGGGTTGGCAATCAGCGGGCAGTTGTCGACCGGATCATTGATGCCGTCGCCGTCGGTGTCATGCGCCGAGTCGTCGCCGTCCGGCGTGCTGTCGCAGACATCGCCGATGCCGTCGTCATCCGAATCCTGCTGGTTCGGGTTGGCGTTGACCGGGCAGTTGTCGCTGCCATCGGGAATGCCGTCGCCGTCGTCGTCGGTATCACAGACGTCGCCCAGGCCGTCGTCGTCGCTGTCGAGCTGGTCAGCGTTCGGGATGGTCGGACAGTTGTCCATTTCGTCGTTGATGCCGTCACGATCGGTGTCGTTCGGCGTATTTGGCGTGGCGTCGCAGGCATCGCCCTGGCCGTCGTCATCGCTGTCGGTCTGGTCCGGGTTCGAGACGTCGGGACAGTTGTCGGTATTATCCGGCACGCCGTCCATGTCGTCGTCGTTGGGCGTATTCGGGGTGTCGTCACAGGCATCGCCGACGCCATCATTGTCCGAATCTTCCTGGTCCGGATTGGCCACGAGCGGGCAATTATCGCGATCGTCATTGATGTCGTCGTCATCGTCATCGGAATCGCAAGCGTCACCGAAACCATCGCCGTCGGTGTCTTTCTGATCGGCATTGGGCACCATCGGGCAATTGTCATCGCCGTCGGCCACACCGTCATTGTCGTCATCGGGCATCTGGCCGGGGGTATCGGGCGCGCCGCTCCCGTTGCCATTGTTGCCGTTCAGGTCTACATCCTTGTGATCGCTACAGCCTGTGATGGCAAGAGTGCACGCCATCAAAGCTGCAAAGAACACATATCGTATGCTTTGCATCCAACCGCTCCCTTTGCAGGTATGGCCGATTTTTGGATCGGCTCGTTATTGAGAGAGCGGAATTTCGATTGCGCCCAATTTTTTGTCAACTGTCTCTAATTGCAGACAAAAAAAACGACCGCACGGTCGCCCTGAAAGCGCTTTCGCTAACAGTAAAATCTATATTTTCACGATCGGCATGGGGCTTGCCGGAGTGAGGCTACGTCAGTTTTTTCGTCATGATCGCGCTTTTTTTCGGCGATATTCTGAATCTCAAAATACGGTTTTATCGTGCAAAGGCGTGTCAACAGATGTGCCGAGCAATGCCCTTAGAGCCGTGGCCGGGTCGGGTTGTCGCATGAACGATTCGCCGATCAGAAACGCGCCGAAATCGGCCGTGGCCAGACGGGCCATGTCCTCGTGGGTGAAAATCCCGGACTCGCTGACGAGCAGGCGCGTCGGGGCCACGTGCTCGCGTAGAACAAAACTCGTGTCGAGGGTGGTCTCGAATGTTTTCAAATCACGATTATTGATGCCGAGGATGGTGTCATCGGGCAACGTCAGAACACGGTCAAGCTCGTCCCGGGTATGCACTTCGGCGAGCACATCCATGCCCAGCTCGCGGGCTCGACCGGCCAGTTCGGCCATGAGATCGGTCGACAGCGCGGCGGCGATCAACAGGATGCAATCGGCCCCGAGCGCACGCGACTGATCGATCTGTATGGGATCGATCATGAAATCCTTGCGTAGCACGGGCAGTCTGCACGCGTTTCTGGCCCGGGCCAGAAAATCGTTGTCGCCCTGGAAATAATCGCGATCGGTGAGCACTGACAGACAGGCGGCCCCGCCGGCGGCATAGCGTTCGGCCAGCCAGGCGACGTCGAAATCCTCGCGGATCAGCCCCTTGCTGGGCGATGCCTTCTTGATCTCGGCGATGATTGCACGCGGCGCCTTGGCCGCCAACGCCGCGGCAAAACCACGAGGCGCATCGGCGGCAGCGATCTGGTCGGCCAGACGGGCGGGGTCCAGCCCGGCGCGATAGGCGGCGATCTCTTCGTGCTTGGTGGCCAGAATACGGTCGAGCACGGTATGGGTCGTCTGAACGCTCATAGGGGTTATCTCGCGACGGCGCGCCGCTGTGTGAAAGCCGCAATATCGGCCAGGCGCTGAGCGGCTGCGCCGGAGGCGAGCGTGTCGCGCGCCAGGCAGACGCCGGCCTGCAGCGTGTCGCGTACGCCGCCGACATAGAGTGCGGCACCGGCGTTGAAGGCGACGATATCGCTCGCCGGGGAGGGGCGGCCAGCCAGAACGTCGCGCACGGTGATCAACGATTGCCGGGCATCGGCCACGCGAAGGGTGTCGAGGGTGGCGCGTTCCAGCCCGACGTCCTCCGGGGCGATCTTGTAAGTCGTCACTTGGCCGTCCTTCAACTCAGCCACGCGTGTCGGCGCATTGATCGACAGCTCGTCCAAGCCGTCTTCGCCGTGCACGACCATCACATGCCGGCTGCCCAGCTTGTGCAGCACGTGCGCCAGCGGCTCGCAGAGATGCCCGTTGAACACGCCCATCAACTGATTGCGTGCCCCGGCCGGGTTGGTCAACGGGCCGAGCATGTTGAACAAGGTACGAATGCCCAGCGCCCGGCGCACGGGCACGGCGTGTTTCATTGCCCCGTGATGGGCCGGTGCGAACATGAAGCCCACGCCCAGATCGCGAATACTGGCTGCAACATCGGCCGGAGTGGTGTCGAGCGCGATCCCGGCCCCCTCGAGCAGATCCGAACTGCCTGATTTGCTGGAGACCGAGCGGTTGCCGTGCTTGGCAACATGGCCGCCGGCCGTGGCAGCCACGATGGCGGCCGCGGTGGATACGTTGAAAATGCCCGCGCCGTCGCCGCCGGTGCCACAGGTATCGACCAGATGTTCGGCCAGGCCAGGATCCACCGGTACCGGTGTGGCCAGCTCGCGCATGACGCCGGCGGCGGCAGCGATCTCTTCGATCGTCTCGCCCTTCATGCGCAGGCCCATCAAGAAGGCCCCGATCTGCGAGGCCTCAACCTGGCCGGTCATGATCGCGCGCATGGCACCGGCCATGCGCGGGCCGTCCAGATCGCGCCCGCGGGCGATATCGTCGAGCAGCTGTGCGTCAATCATGCCGCCTCGGGGCTGATCTCGCCGCAGCGCTTCAAGAACGTGCGCAGCATGGCGTGGCCATGATCGGACAGGATGGATTCGGGATGAAACTGTACGCCCTCGGCGCCGGTGGGCGTATGGATCATGCCCATGATTTCGTCCATCGTGCCGTCGTCGTGTTCGGTCCACGCCGTGATCTCGAAATCGGCGGGCAGGCCATCACGGGCCACGATCAACGAGTGATAGCGCGTGGCCGTGAGTGGGTCTGCCAGATTTTCGAATACGCCGCGCCCGGTATGGCGAATGGTCGAGGTCTTGCCGTGCATGACCTGACGGGCCCGGGTGACCTGGCCGCCAAACGCCTGGCCCAGCGCTTGATGGCCCAGGCAGACTCCGAAGATCGGCAACCGGTGGGCCAGCTTTTCCATCAGCTCCAGCGATACACCGGCCTCGTTGGGCGTGCACGGGCCGGGCGAGACGACCACGCCGCTGGGCGCCATGGCCTCAATTTCGGCCACGCTGATCTCGTCGTTGCGCACCACATGCACTTCGGCATTCAGTTCGCCGAGATACTGCACCAGGTTGTAGGTGAACGAGTCATAATTATCGAGCATCAGAATCATGTCACTGCTCCTTGCCCGCGCCTTGGGTCGTGCGCCGGGTCGACAGCCCCTGCTCGGCGAGGGCGGCCGCGCGCATGACCGCGCGCGCCTTGTTCATGGTCTCTTCCCATTCGGCCTGGGGTTCGGAATCGGCCACGATGCCGCCGCCGGCCTGGACATGAATCTCGCCGTCCTTGATCACGGCGGTACGAATCGCGATCGCCAGGTCCATGCTGCCGTTACCGGCCAGATAGCCCACCGCACCGCCGTAGACGCCGCGTTTGACCGGCTCGATCTCGTCGATGATCTCCATGGCCCGAATCTTGGGCGCGCCGGACAGGGTGCCGGCCGGAAACGCCGAGCGCAGCGCATCCATCGGGGTCAGATCCGCGCGTAGCCTGCCCGTGACGTTGGACACGATATGCATGACGTGCGAGTAGCGCTCGATGGCCATGCGCTCGGTCAGCTTCACGCTGCCCGGCTCGGCCACGCGCCCGACATCGTTGCGGCCCAGATCGATGAGCATCAGGTGTTCGGCGATCTCCTTCGGGTCAGCCAGCAGATCAGCGGCCAGTGCCTCGTCCTCGGCGGCATCGAACCCGCGTTTTCGGGTGCCGGCGATCGGGCGAACGGTCACTTCGCCGTCCATGGCCCGCACCAGGATCTCGGGCGAGGCGCCGACCACGTGGTGGTCGCCGAAGTTGAAGAAGAACATATAAGGCGACGGATTCAGGCTGCGCAGAGCCCGGTACAACGACATCGGCTCGGCCGCGAACGGCGCCGATAGACGCTGGCTGGGCACGACCTGCATGACATCGCCGGCCTGGGTGTAGTCGCGGATACGCGCCACGGCATCCTTGTAACCGGCCTCGGTCAGGCCGGAGACGAACCCCGTATCATCGAGAACCGGGGTGTCGGTATCGGTGCGGGTGGCCGGTTGTGCCAGCGGGGCATCCAGCGCATCGAGAATCGTATCCAGCCGTCGGGCCACGCGTGCCCGATCGGCCGCATCGTCTTTCAGATGATGGGCCACGACATACAGTTTGCCCGACAGATTATCGAAGATGACCAGTTCCTCGGCCACGAGCAGCAGGATATCCGGCAGGCCCAGCGGGTCCTCCTTGTCGGTGCCGCCGCCGGCCAGGCGTGGCTCGATATAGCGAATCGTGTCGTAGCCGAAATAACCCACCAGACCGCCCGTCAGGCGCGGCAGCTCCGGCAATCGGGGCAGCGGTCGAGCGTCGTTGAATGCCTGTATCCAGGCCAGCGGGTCGGCGGTCTCGATGGCCCGGCTGGGCTGGCCGTCGCGCTCGTGGACGAGTGCGTTTCCGGTCACGCGAATACGCTCGGTGGCCGGCAGACCAATGATGGAATAGCGCCCCCAGCGCTCGCCACCCTGCACGGACTCCAGCAGGAAGGAGTAGGGGCCGTCGGCGACTTTCAAATACGTCGACAGGGGCGTGTCGAGATCGGCCAATGCTTCGACCACAAGCGGCACACGCTCGGCAAGCCGGGTATCAACGGGCCGGGAATCTACGGGCTGAGACATAACGCATCGTTCGGTTTTCAGGCAACTGGAATAACGGCGCATACGGGCACCGGCCGGGCGAGTTCAGCCTCGCCAGCACGCCAGCGGCCATCGCCAAGCCGCGTCGCTGCGGCCGTGGTCTCGTATCGAACGAATCAGCGTCATGACTGAAATCCTGCCGGAATTCGAACGGCTTGCCAAGGTCGGCGCCCGAGCCGATCGACAACGTATCCAGCCGCGGCCCGCCAGGGGGCGATCAAGTCAATGCCGGCGGGTCGGACCTCCGCGATAGTGCGTGATGTGTCGGACACACGCCGGGAGCCGGCAATGCGCGAGGGCACGTGACGGGGCGGCCAGACTCGCCCCGGATCAAGACGACGACAACGCCTGCTTCATCGCGGCGATCGTCTGCCCGTAATCCTCGGTCTTGAAGATGGCCGAGCCGGCGACGAAGGTATCGGCGCCGGCGGCGTGAATAGCGGCGATATTGTCGGTCTTCACACCGCCATCGACCTCGATACGGATCTCGCGGTCGGTGCCCTCGATCACCGTGTCCACGATCTCGCGAGCCTCGCTGATCTTGCCCAGTGACTCGGTAATGAACGACTGCCCGCCAAAACCGGGGTTCACAGACATGATCTGGATGATATCGATCTTGTCGAGCACGTATTTCAGCCATTCGAGTGAGGTGGCCGGGTTGAACACCAGCCCGGTCTTGCAGCCCAGATCCCGAGCCAGGGCAAGGCTGCGATCGACGTGGCGGGTGGCCTCGGGGTGAAACGTGATCGAGGCGGCCCCGGCCTCGGCAAAGCCGCGAATGAGATCATCCACGGGCTCGCACATCAGATGCACGTCGATCGGGATACCCGGGCGCGAGGCATTCAAGCGCTTGGCCAGGGCCGCACAGACCGGCGGGCCGAAGGTCAGATTCGGCACGTAATGGTTGTCCATGACGTCGAAATGGATCCACGTCGCCCCGGCATCGATGACGGCCTCGCACTCATCACCCAGGCGGGTCATGTCGGCCGACAGGATCGAGGGCGCAATCACGGGGGCAAAAGGAGAGTGGGCCATGGGGTCACCGGGTAAGAACAACGAGCGCCAACGCTCTGTCAAAGCTCGCGCCGCGTCAAGGCCGTGCCAGCGGGCCAGGCTTCGGATGGTCGGCGTATCGTTCATTTTCGGACGCGTGTTTCAAACAGGTTGCGCCCGGGCTCTGGCCTTCGGCGTGGCTTGCCTTGCTCGCGGCACGCCAGAGCCGCGGCTTGCGTGTTGGCCGGCCAGAGTCCGGGCACCCACGCGGTGCTCGTACGAAACGACAACAGCCCCTAGAATGCTGCGCGTTACACGCCTACGAGGAAGCCGACATGGCCGACACATTGTTCGAGTCCGATATCCACTCGGTGCCGCTGGTCATGCGCGGCAAGGTTCGCGATGTGTATGCCGTGGACGCCGATCATCTGCTGATCGTGGCCACGGACCGGCTCTCGGCCTTTGATGTGATCCTGCCGGATCCGATCCCCGGCAAGGGCCGCGTGCTCACGCAGGTATCGAATTTCTGGTTCGAGCATTTTGCCGGCACTGTGGCCGATCAGCGGGCCGATATTCCCCTGGAGGCCGTGCTTTCGCCGGCCGAACAGGCGCAGGTCGATGGCCGTGCGGTGATCGTCAAGCGCCTGAACGCCCTGCCGGTGGAGGCGGTGGTGCGTGGCTATGTCGTGGGTTCGGGCTGGAAGGACTACCAGGCCACCGGCGCCATCTCGGGGATCACGCTGGCGCAAGGCCTGCGCCAGGCCGAACAACTGGCCGAGCCGATCTTCACGCCGGCCACCAAGGCCGAGGCCGGTGATCACGACGAAACCATCGCATTTGCGCGCATGGCCGATATCGTCGGGCACGAGCGGGCCGAGGAGATCCGTAATGTATCGGTATCGCTGTATACGCGAGCAGCGGCCTATGCCGCCGAGCGCGGCATTCTGATCGCCGATACCAAGTTCGAGTTCGGCGTCGACGAAGACGGCACGCTGACCCTGATCGATGAGGCGCTCACGCCCGATTCATCGCGCTTCTGGCCGGCCGACAGCTATGAAATCGGCACCAGCCCGGCCAGTTTCGACAAGCAGTATGTCCGCGATTATCTGGAAACGCTGGACTGGGACAAGACCGCGCCCGGCCCGCGCCTGCCGCAGGATGTCATCGACAAGACCGCAGCAAAATACGCCGAGGCCCGCGACCGCCTGATCGGCCAGGCCGGCCCGAGCGCGCCGGGCCGCTCAGCTGCCGCTCGCGGCTGATGCCTTCAATGCCTTGTCGAGCTGGGCGATGACCGGGTTGTAGTTGGTGCTGCGGTTCTGTAGGGCCAGAAACACCGCATAACCGTAGGGGCGCACATCGTTCGGGCCGCCGCGTTTTCTCAGATCGGCGTCGTGGTCGATCACATAATCGACCATGCGCGGGTCATTGCGCTTGATGGCGAACAGCAGCGGTGTCAGATGCTCGGAATCCGTACGCGGGTCCGTGGCATCGATATCGCCGCCGTGGGCCAGATAATAATCGCCGCAGGTATACGGATCGCCCCCGAGTGCGGCTTCGTGTTGCAGGATCGCCACCAGGCCCCCCTTGTCGGCCAGGGCCCGGGTGGCTGCGCTGGAGGCGTTGTCGTTGGCCGCTTTCTCGCAATAGGCGATCGCAGGCTCGAGTTCGGCCGGCGGTGACTCGGAGGATGCGGGCTCTTGCTGGTCTCCCGCTGCCTCGGGCGATTTGCTGGCGGACGGCGCGGCGGGTCCGCCGGTCGCGTTGTTGTCGCTTGGCGCGGCCTCGTTGTCTTGCTGGACGCTCTGAATCAAGAACCCGCCGATGACGAGGATCGCCAGAATGCCTATCGCGATACCGATCTTTTTCATGCTGTGCCTTGGTTGCGCGCGGGAAGAGGGCGGCTATTCGCTACGATGCCCGAACAGCTGGTCCAGCTTGTCCTCGAACTGGTGATAGCCCAGATGATCGTAGAGTTCATCGCGGGTCTGCATCGTCTCGAGGGCCGGCTTCTGCGTGCCGTGCTCACGAATCGTGGCATAGACATCGAGCGCGGCGTTGGCCATGGCGCGCGAGGCCGACAACGGATAGAGCACCATGGCCACGCCCTGATCGGCCAGCTGGCTGGTGGTGTAGAGCTCCGTGGCTCCGAACTCGGTGATGTTGGCCAGCACCGGCACGCCGAGATCGGTGAAGCGCTTGTACATGGACAGATCCGTCATTGCTTCGGCAAAGACATAGTCAGCGCCGGCCTCGATACAGGCCGCGGCCCGCTCGACCGCGGCCTCCAGCCCGTCGACGGCCAGCGCATCGGTGCGGGCCATGATCTTCATCTCCGAGCGCGCGTCCACGGCCGCAGTCACGCGATCGACCATTTCTGCCTGGGTGACGATCTCCTTGCCCGGGCGATGACCACAGCGCTTGGCTGCCACCTGGTCCTCGATATGTACGGCCGCCGCACCCGCGCGCTCCATGAGTTTCACCGAGCGCTCGATATTGAAGGCACTGCCCCAGCCGGTATCGATATCCACCAGCAGCGGCGTGTCACAGGCGTATGTGATGCGCGAGACGTCTTCGAGCACATCGTTCATGGTCGTCATGCCCAGATCCGGCAGGCCGTACGACCAGTTGGCCACGCCCCCGCCCGACAGATAGATCGCACGAAAACCGGATTGCTCGGCCAGCATGGCCGAGTAGGCGTTGATCGCCCCCACGATCTGTAGCGGGTTTTCTTCAGCCAGGGCAGCAGCGAAACGCTGCGGGGCAGATAAGGACATACCAGAACTCCAATAAGACCGAGGTGCGACGATCAGCTCAACCAGCGGACCGCAAAACGAATGAACCAGCGCGTGAACGCGTTATAGGGCGGGCGGAACAGGAACGCCAGCGAGAACCGATCCTGCAACACCGAGCGCTCATGTGAAAACGCCTTGAAGCCGGCATGGCCGTGGCTGTTGCCGATACCGGAATTATTCACGCCGCCAAAGGGCAGCTGTCCGTGCAGAAAATGCAGCATGGCCGTATTGATACAGGTGCCCCCGGCGCTGGTGTGCGTGACCACGGTGTCGATGACCTGCTTGTCCTTGGCATAGATATACAGCGCCAGCGGCTTGGGCCGAGCGTTGATGCGCGCGATGGCCGAGCCCAGATCGTCATAGGTCAGTATCGGCAGCACCGGGCCGAAGATCTCTTCTTCCATGACGCGTGCGTCGTCGCCGACGTCGGTGAGCAGGGTCGGGGCCACGTAGCGGTCATCGTTGGCCGGCACGTCGCCTGACGCCAGCCGCGCGCCGCGTTCACGAGCGTCCTCCAGCAGGCCGCGGATACGCTCGTAGTGGCGCTGGTTGACGATACGACAATAGTCGGCGTTGTCGCGGCGCGTATCGGCCGCGCCATAGAGATGATCCAGCGCCTTGAGGGCTTCATCGATAAAGGCCTGTCGTATGTCTTTGTGAACATAGACATAGTCCGGCGCGATACAGGTCTGCCCGTTGTTGGCGAACTTGCCCCAGACAAGCGTGCGGGCTGCGTTTTTCAGATCTGCCGAGGCATCGACGATGACCGGTGACTTGCCGCCCAGCTCCAGCGTGACCGAGCTCAGGTGCTTGGCCGCCGCAGCCATCACGATCTTGCCCACCGCCGGAGAGCCGGTGAAAAACATATGATCGAACGCCAGGGCCAATAACGACTGCGAGGTTTCCACCGCGCCTTGCACCACGGCCACTTCGTTGTCGTCGAACAGCTCGGCCACCATCTCGGCCATCAGCCGTGCACAGTGCGGCGTCATTTCCGAGGGCTTGAGGATCACCGTGTTGCCGGCTGCGATGGCAGAAACCAGCGGGCCGAACGAGAGGTTGATCGGATAGTTCCAGGGCGAAATGATCAGACAGCGCCCGCGGGGCTCGTTGATGACCTTCGCGCTCGTGCCGAGCATGAGCAGGGTCGGGCGCTTGCGCTCGGCCTTCATCCAGGATTTGAGCTTGCGCATGGCGTGGTGCGCTTCCTCGACCACCGGCAGAATTTCGGTGACCTCCACCTCGGCCGAGGGTTTGGCGAAATCGGCATGACAGGCGGCCATGATGTCCTCGCGACGGGCGAACATCAGTGCGCGCAGGCGCTTGAGCTTGTCGATGCGCTGCCCGGGCGTGGATTGTCGCAGGGCCAGGGCAGTGTCTTTCTGGGCAGCGAAGAGTCGCTCGATCTCGTGCGGATCGGTATCGGCGATACTTGAGGCCGAATCCGTGGCCGGGTCGCGGTCTGTCATGGCCGTAGCGCTCATAGATCCTCCGGGCGGCGTGCCCTCGCAGTAACAGATTATCGTCGAGCCGGTGGGCCGGCATTATCGATGGCGTCTCAGCGCGCTGTGACTCTTTCAGATATGACCGGTTTTGAGTGTCCTGGCAAGGTCATCGATCAAGGTGCTGTCGCGTGCATAGGAGGTGAAGAACATGTGCGCGAACAGCCCGACCAGCGCGCGATGATCAGCCGGCGAGCGCTCGCCCAGGGGCAGCACGATCGCCTCGACCTGAGCGATGAACGCATCGGCCACGCGCTCGGCCGATAGCGGCAGCGCCAGCGTGGCGTCGTCGACCGCGGCCTGCAGGATCTGGGTGGTCGCGCCACGCGCCATGGCCTCGAAATCGTGCTGAACCGTCATCGCCTCCTCGACGGGGGCCGTGGCCGGGCGCAGCCAGAAGCCGGCCACACCGTGGGCCACACACGGATCGGCCAGCAGATTCTCCAGCCCCTCGAAGGCCGCAAGGATCTGTCGTGCCGGGGCGTCTTCCATGAGTGCAGCCGTGAACACATGGGTCTCGAACAGGCCGACCAGGTCACGCATGCAATCGGCATAAAGCGCCTGTTTGCTTTCGTAATGCCAATACAGCCCGGGTTTGGTCAGCCCGCACTCGCGCGCCAGGTGCGTCATGGACACGCCGTCGTAGCCAAAGCGGCCGAACAGCGTGAACGCGGTTCGGCGCACGAGATCGACAGACGGCGATGGCGCGTTTGAAACGGTAGACACGGATCAGGCGTATTCGAGAAAAGAAACGTTGTCGGATTCGAGACTAGCACGCGACCCGTATCAATGCGGCTTGACCGATCGGTCAGCTCGGCGCTAAGTTACATTCGTTGGTGTAAAAGATACAGCGGTCAGTGAAGATCGCGTGGAGGAGACCATGTCCACCCCTGAAATGACGCTCGAAGAAGCGCGGGCCTATGACAAGAAGCGATGGCTGTGGCCGATGGGTTTCGGCATCATCATTCTGGTCGGGGCCGCCACCCTGGCCGGCTGGTGGTTCGATATCACCTGGCTGATGTTTGCCGGCGTGATCACGGTGTACGGCATCGTTCCGGCGCTGGATTTTCTGATCGGCAAGGACAGCACGAACCCGCCGGAGCGCGTGCTCGACGTGCTCGAGGACGATCCCTACTACCGGGTGTCCACGTATGTGTTCGTCGTGGTGCAGTTCTTTTTCGTGATCGCCGCGGCGGCCCTGGTCGGCTACGGCGATCTGAACATCTGGCAGTGGCTCGGCATTACGACGACGATCGGCATGTTGTCGGGCATTGCGATCAATACCGCGCACGAACTGGGGCACAAGAACACCCGGCTCGAAAGCTGGTTGGCCAAGATCGTGCTGGCGCCCGTGGCCTACGGTCATTTCTACGTCGAGCACAATTACGGCCACCACTCGAACGTGGCCACGCCGGAGGACCCGGCCAGCGCGCGCATGGGGGAGCATTTCTGGCGCTTCCTGTGGCGCACGATGGGCGGCAGTGCGAAATCGGCCGTGCACGTCGAGACCGCGCGTCTCAAGCGAAAGGGGCGTGGTTTCTGGCACTGGCGCAACGAGTTGTTGCAGTCCTGGGGCATGACCGTGGTGCTGTGGGCGCTGCTGATTGGTTTCTTCGGCTGGCTGGTGCTGCCGTTTCTGATCATCCAGGCCTTCATCGGCGCATCGCTTCTGGAAGCGGTCAACTACTGCGAGCATTACGGGCTGCTGCGGAAAAAGCGTGACAACGGCCGCTATGAGCGCTGCCGCCCCGAGCACTCGTGGAACAACGACCACATCGTGACCAATATCTTTCTGTTCCATCTGCAGCGTCATTCGGATCATCACGCACATCCGACCCGGCGCTATCAGTCGCTGCGTCATTTCGACGAGGCGCCCGAGCTGCCCACGGGCTACGCCGGCATGATCGTGCTGGCCTATTTCCCGCCGCTGTGGCGCAAGGTGATGGACAAGCGCGTGGTGGCGCACTACGACGGCGATATTCGTCAAGCCAATCTGCAGCCGTCTCAGCGCGACAGGCTGCTGGCCAAGTATCCGCCGCCGAGCGCGGGCGCAACGGCGTAAGCTGCCATGCCGTAGTACTCCCCATCGCCGGTGATCGAGGCGTCTGATAGCCTTGGGTCACCTGAACGGGCGCTGTCCCTACAGCGCCCGTTTTGTATGATCGAATGCAAGAAACAACGCCTAGGAAAACGTTATGAAGAAATGGCAGTGCATCGTCTGCGGCTTTGAGTACGACGAAGCCCAGGGCATGCCCGACGAAGGCATCGAGGCCGGTACCAAGTGGGAAGATATTCCCGATGACTGGACCTGCCCGGACTGTGGCGCGCCGAAGGACGACTTCGAAATGATGGAAGTCGAGTAGGCGAGGCGCTGATTCGTCAGACAGGCCGGCACGTCCGGCCTGGGATTGACTCCTTGGGGCCGCATTGTGCGGCCCCGTTCGATTGTCGATAGAACGAGACCTCATGGATCCGATCATCATCATCGGCACCGGCCTGGCTGGCTACAGCGTGGCCCGGGAGCTGCGCAAGCACGACACCGAAAAGCCCATCGTGCTCATCACGCGCGACGACGGGGCCAGCTACTACAAGCCGGATATCTCCGAGGCCAAGGCCAAGGACAACGCCCCCGAAGACCTGGTGCAGAAGACCGCCGAAGAAATGGCCGACATGCTCGACGCCACCGTGCGCACCTACGAGCAAGTCGACACCATTCAGCCCGAGGCGCATCAGATTCGGCTGGGTGAGGAAACGCTGACTTACGACAAGCTGGTGCTGGCCTGGGGCGCAGAGACGATCACGCTGAATCTCGGCGGTGATGCCGCCGAAGACGTGCACAAGATCAACAGCCTGTCGGAATACCGTACGTTTCGCGCCAATCTGGATGACGATGCCGAGGTGGCCGTGCTGGGCGCCGGCCTGATCGGCTGTGAGTTCGCCAACGATCTCATCCAGTCCGGGCACAAGGTCAGCGTGGCCGATCCGTCCGAGTGGCCGCTGGCGCAGCTGATTCCGAAACAGGCCGGCAAGGCGGTCAGGAAAGCGCTGGCCGATGCCGGCGTGGACTGGCATCTGGGCCATGCCGCTACCGGCATCATGCACGGCGACAACGGCCGTTATCAGGTCGAGCTCGACAACGACGACATCATCGAAGCCGATATCGTGCTTTCGGCGGTGGGCCTGAAAGCGGGCGTCGATCTGGCGGAGAAGGCCGGGCTGGCCGTGGATCGGGGCATCAAGGTCGATCGCACGCTGCAGACCTCCGACGCCGATATCTATGCCCTGGGTGACTGTGCCGAGGTCGATGGCATCTGGCGTCCGTATGTTGCCCCGCTCATGCAGTGTGCGCGTACGCTGGGCAAGACGCTGGCCGCCGGCGATGGCGAGGAGCCGGGCAAGGTCAGGTACCCGACGCTCCCGATCATGGTCAAGACCCATCTGTGCCCGGTGATCGCTTATCCGTCGGCCGATCGCGGCGGCGAATGGACGATCGAGGGCGACGATCACAGCGTGGAGGCCTCGTATCTGGATGACGAGGGCAACCTGCTGGGCTTTGCCCTGACCGGTGAGGCCACGAAAAAACGCAAGGACTACCTGAAAAACGCCCCGGCAATCATGGATTGATCGGGCGTTCGGTGGCCGCTTCCGGAGCCTGCACGAACGACGCGTGCGGGCTTTTTCGTGCGGGCTGGTTCAAACACGTTCTGCGAGTTCGTTCCGGGCAACCGCGGCCAAGCACTCGCCGGCCCAGCGCGCGCCCTTGATATTGCCGGCCATGGGCCCGAGCGAAAGGCTGGCGGCCCGGCCCACCACATGCAGCCCGGCGGTGATCTGCAGATCAGCATCCAGGGGGACATGCCCCTGGCCATCGGTCTGGGCGCCGGTATCGGCGAGCACCTGCGCCAACAGGCTGTCCACGCCGGGTTCTGATTCAAAGCCGGTGGCCAGAATCACGCGCTCGGCGGCCAGTACACGCCCGTCGGCCAGACGCAGCGTATCGTCGTCGCAGGCCACGGGCTCACCGTGAATCCAGTCCAGCGCGCCGGCCGCCAGCCGGGCCGTGATGTCGGCGTGCACATCCGGGGGCAGCGTGCCCGGGCGGCGTGCCTGGGCCAGCAGGCCCGTGCGTCGGGCGACCGGGGCGTCCAGAAACGGGCGCATGCCCAGCGGGCCGGCATAGCGCGGCTCGGAGTCGAAATCGCAGGCTTGGGGCGTATGTCGCGTCAGCCAGGCGACCCGGTGACCCGCCTCACAGGCACGCAGCGCCAACTGGGCCCCGGTGATGCCGCCGCCCACGATGACAGTGGCCCGGCCCGGCGCGCCGAGATGAAAATCGGTATCGAAGACGTGTTCACAAGCGCCGAGCCCGGGCGGGCGGTACGGCTGTTCCGGCCCGGTGGCCAGCACGACATGTCGCGCTGTCGTCGTGGTGCCGTTGTCCAGCACGACCTGCCACGCATCCGAGTCGGGCGTCACGCGGAGGGCGCGCTGATGAATCTGATGCATGCCGGCCAGCTCGGCCTCGGCCAGCGCATTGAACAGAGCCAGCGAGGGGCGCTTGTAATAGCCCAGCAGATGACGCGCGTCGTAGCCGGCGCTTTGGCTGAAATGCAGCAGGCTGCGCCGATGCCGCCCGAGATGATGCGCGTTCGATGAACGTAAATAGCGCATGCCGGTGGCCGCGGCCCGCCGGTGCCAGGCCTGCATCGGCGGTTCGGGATCCACGAGTGCCAGCGCAAGCGACGGGTCCGCCGCCCGTACCGCGGTGGCGACGAACCGCCCCTGCGGCCCCGCGCCGATGACCAGCCAGTCGTAACGAGCCACGACCGGCCGGCTAACCCATCTGGCGCAGCTGGGTGCCGGTCACCAGCCAGCGCAGGGTGCCGGTGCCGCCTTCCGGGGCGCCGGGAAATTCCAGCAGGGCAGCGCCGGCGCGCCTGAAGGCCAACAACCGGTCGCGCTTGCGCGTCAGGCTCCATGACACCCAGGTCGCCAGGTCCGGTTCGTGGCCGACCAGCACCACACGACGCTCGCCGAAGTGGGTATGCAGCCAGCCATCCAGTGCGCCCATATCCACCGGCGGGGCCAGCACATCGGCCTGGTCCACCGGGGCGTCATCGAGATAGGGCGCGATCAGCGCGGCCGTCTGGCGTGCCCGCAGCAGTGGGCTGGTCAGAATGTCGTCGACCGGCTGATCGGCCAGAAGCTTGCGCAGCCCGATGGCCGCTGCCCGGGTGGCCCGCTCGCCCTGGGCCGTCAGCGGGCGCTCGGTATCCGATAGGCCCATGCCGTGGGCGGTCGCGGCATCGAGCGCAATGCCGTGGCGAATCACAATGATATCCATGGCCGTGATTGTGGCTTGTTAACGCGCCTCAGGCCACTCCGGGCAATGACTCGCGTCTCACGCAGGGCGCTTGGGCGACAACATCGTGCTATCAGCGCGCCTACGGCTTTAGGCAAATTTCATCGACCTCCCGCATGCGACGCCGCCATCGGCCAAAGGCTTGCCAGAACAGCCACCTGCGCGCTTGTCTCGGAGGCTGTGCGTTAACCCGTGCAAGCACTCGGGCGAGCTTGTCAGACACAACACCTGTGGGTCATGGCGTGCCGGTGGCGGTTTTATCGGCGATGGCGCAAAGCCTTTACAGAAGCGCGACCGCGCAGTTATCCACCGGGTTTATCCACAGCGTTATGCACCTTGATGAACGGGCTTAGGCACAATATATAGTGATTCAGATGATAAATACCGGGGATTGACCACAGCATCTAGTGGGGTATCTTTAGCAGCCAACGCACCGGCCAGCGTCGTCATACGGCGTGCGGCCACCGCAGGACACCGCGATCAAAGCGGCGCGCCACCCATTTTCTCGGGAGCAGACATGGCAGACACACAGGTATCGGAGCGAACGGAGCACCGCCCGCAGGCCGGCGACCAGCCCAGTCAGGGCGCGGCCCTGGCGGCCACTCAGCCGGGTTCGCACAAGGTCATCCGTCGCAATGGCAAGGTTACGCCGTTCGATGCCTCCAAGATCGAGCTGGCCGTCACCAAGGCCTTCATCGACGTGGAAGGCCAGCAGGGCGCGGCCTCGAGCCGTATCCGCCAGACCGTCAAGGACATCACCGAGCAGGTCGTCCAGGGCGTGACNCGNAGCCTGCCCGGCGGTGGNGCCGTGCANATCGAGGANATCCAGGACTACGTCGAGCTGGCCCTGATGCGCTCGGGCGAGCACAAGGTGGCNCGNTCCTACGTGCTNTATCGCGAAGAGCGTGCCCACGAGCGNGCNGCCAAGACAGCCGAAACCGGCCAGNCCGCNGCNGCCCCGGCCNNNGATATNCAGGTCAACTTCAAGAACGGNCAGTCTGCCGCGCTNGATCGNNATCGTCTGCAGCGNGTGATCGCCGANGCCTGTGAAGGCATCGACGGCGTGAACGCACAGACCGTGTTCGACGACACGCTGAANAACGCCTACGACGGCATCACCGAAGACGAGCTGTCCACNGCNCTCATCCTGTCGGCCCGNCAGCGTCTGGAAGCCGANCCCAACTACGGCAGCACCGCCGCNCGNCTGCTCATGGACAAGCTGCGCCACGANGCGCTGACGTTNCTGGCCGATGGCCAGGTCGANTACGCCACGCANGCCGAGATGCGNGNGCAGTACGCNACCTATTTCGCCAACTATATCCATCGNGCGGTGCANCACGAGCTGCTGGANCCGCGTCTGGCCGAGTANGACCTCGAGCAGCTGGGNAANGCNCTGATCGCCGATCGCGATCTGGAGTTCACNTATCTGGGCNTGCAGACACTCTACGATCGNTACTTCATCCATCACGANGCGANNCGCTTCGAGCTGCCGCAGGCGTTCTACATGCGCGTGGCCATGGGCCTGGCGATCAACGAGATCGAGCGCGAAGAAAANGCCATCGAGTTCTACAAGCTGCTCTCCTCGTTCGATTTCATGAGCAGCACGCCCACGCTGTTCAACTCCGGCACCCTGCGCCCGCAGCTNTCNAGCTGNTATCTGACCTCGGTCGANGACGANCTGCACGGCATCTACGAGGCNGTGCAGGACAACGCNCTGCTGTCNAAATTCGCCGGCGGCCTGGGCAACGACTGGACGCCGGTGCGNGCCATGGGCGCCCATATCAAGGGCACCAACGGCAAGAGCCAGGGCGTGGTNCCGTTCCTGAAGGTCGTCAACGACACGGCCGTCGCCGTGAACCAGGGCGGCAAGCGCAAGGGCGCGGTCTGTGCCTATCTCGAGTCTTGGCACAAGGACATCGAGGAGTTCCTCGACCTGCGCAAGAACACCGGCGATGATCGTCGGCGCTGCCACGACATGAACACCGCGAACTGGATCCCGGATCTGTTCGTCAAGCGTGTCCTGAACGACGANNCCTGGACCCTGTTCTCGCCCAACGACGTGCCCGAGCTGCACGATCTGACCGGGCGTGCCTTCCAGGAGGCCTACGAGGCCTACGAGCGCAAGGCCGAGCGCGGCGAGATCACGAACTACAAGACCATCCAGGCCGTCACCCTGTGGCGCAAGATGCTGTCCATGCTGTTCGAGACGGGCCACCCGTGGTTCACCTTCAAGGACCCGTGCAACCTGCGCAGCCCGCAGCAGCACAAGGGCGTCGTGCACAGCTCCAACCTGTGCACCGAGATCACGCTCAACACCGAGCCGGGCAAGGAGATCGCGGTCTGCAATCTGGGGTCGATCAACCTGCCGCAGCATATCGAGAACGGTGTCCTGAACACCGCCAAGCTGCAGGCCACGATCAACACCGCCATGCGCATGCTCGATAACGTCATCGAGTACAACTACTACAGCGTGAAGACCGCACGGGATTCCAACCTGCGTCATCGCCCGGTGGGCATGGGGCTGATGGGCTTCCAGGACGCCCTCTACAAGCTGAAACTGCCCTACGAATCCGACCAGGCCGTCGAGTTCGCCGATCGCTCCATGGAGCANATCAGCTACTACGCNATCCAGGCCTCGACCAANCTGGCCGAAGAGCGCGGNGCCTACAGCACGTTCNAGGGCAGNCTCTGGGATCAGGGCGTTCTGCCGATCGATTCCATCAAGCTGCTGCGTGAAAACCGCGGCGAAGAATATCTCGANCAGGACGAGNNNCAGACGCTGGATTGGGANACCCTGCGGGCCCGNGTNNANTCCGTGGGCATGCGCAACTCCAACTGCATGGCCATCGCNCCCACNGCGACCATCGCCAACATCACGGGCGTNNNCCAGTCCATCGAGCCGACGTANCAGAACNTGTACGTCAAATCGAACCTGTCGGGCGAGTTCACCGTGGTCAACCCGTATCTNGTNGATGACTTGAAGGANCGCGGCCTGTGGGATCAGGTCATGGCCAATGACCTGAAATACTACGACGGNTCCGTGCAGGCCATCGANCGNATCCCGGACGAGCTCAAGGTGCTCTACAAGTGTGCCTTCGAGATCGACCCGCGCTGGCTGGTCGAATCCGGCTCGCGTCGCCAGAAATGGCTGGACCAGGCCCAGAGCCTGAACCTCTACATGGCCGAGCCCTCGGGCCGCAAGCTGGACGAGCTCTACAAGTTCGCCTGGANGAAAGGCCTCAAGACCACGTACTACCTGCGCACCATGGGCGCCACGCATACCGAGAAATCCACCATCTCGGATCATCGCCTCAACGCCGTGGCCAANGNNGGCAAGGGCTCCGGCGGCGGCCACGTGGCCGGTGGCTCNAANGGCGGNAGCCCGGCNGCCGGCAGCAACGGCNGNGCCACNAACGGCCANNCGGCCAACGGCNCCAGNGCCGCGCCCANGNCNAGNNCGNNAAGCCCGGCCCCGGCCGCCGCACCCGTCGCCCCNATGGCCTGTGCCATNGANGATCCGGACTGCGAGGCCTGCCAGTAGCGCGCCNGANGCNGGGCGGCGGNGCCTGAANCGCGCCGTCGTCCAGCNGCCAACGAACATCGTANTTAACGAAAGACTCGAACAAGGACACCGTCATGCTCGACTTCGAAGACACCCCGCGANAGGGCACCCCGAGCAACCCGGGCNCCTCGACCNANCCCAACCCGGCCGGCGCCACGCCCGACCCGCACGCGCTGGACAANCAGCCGGCAGCCCCGCAACAGGCCGACGACGGCGAAGCCGTCACCGGCCTGGANCAGGTNGAGCTCGGCGGTAATCGNGTCTCGGTGGATGAAAANGCCATCATCAACTGCCGCGCCGACGTGAACCAGCTCGTGCCCTTCAAGTACACCTGGGCCTGGGAAAAGTACTTGAACGCCTGCGCCAACCACTGGATGCCGCAGGAAGTGAACATGGCCGCAGACATTGCCACCTGGCAAGACCCGAACGGCCTCACCGACGANGAGCGCGAGATCTTGAAGCGCGGCTTCGGCTTCTTCTCGTCCTCCGAATCGCTGGTGGCCAACAACCTGGTGCTGGGCATCTACAAGCACCTCACCAACCCCGAATGCCGCCAGTACCTGCTGCGCCAGGCCTTNGAGGAAGCCGTGCACGGCCANTGCTTCCAGTACATCGTTGAATCGCTGAACCTCGACGAGGGCGAGATCTTCAACATGTACCGCGAGCTGCCCAGCGTGCACAACAAGGCCTCCTGGGCCATGCAGTTCACGCAGTCGCTCTCGGACCCGGACTTCAAGACCGGCACCCCCGAAAACGACCAGATCTTCCTGCGGGATCTCATCGCCTTCTACTGCATCTTCGAAGGCATCTGGTTCTATGCCGGCTTCGTGCAGTTCCTGAGCTTCGGCCGTCGCAACAAGATGACCGGCACCGCCGAGCAGGTGCAATACATCATGCGCGACGAGTCCATGCACCTGAACTTCGGCATCGACGTCATCAACCAGATCAAGATCGAGAACCCGCACCTCTGGACCGAAGCGTTCCAGGAAGAAATGCGGGCCAAGATCGACGAGGCCATGCACCTCGAAATCGAATCCGCCCACGACACCATGCCGCGTGGCGTGCTCGGCCTGAACGCCGGCATGTTCGACGAATACATGAAATTCATCGCCAACCGCCGCTGCAGCCAGATCGGCCTGGCCGAGCTCTACCCGGGCGCAGAAAACCCGTTCCCGTGGATGAGCGAGATGATGGATCTCAACAAGGAGAAGAACTTCTTTGAGACTCGGGTGATTGAGTATCAGTCGGGTGGGGCGTTGAGCTGGGATTGATTTGATAATTCAAAAGCGGGCTTCGGCCCGCTTTATATTTTGGGGCTTAGTCGCGCAATTTTGCCTTCTGATTAAGCGATTCAAGATAAATAAACTTTCTTTGGATAGCCGAATTGGTATTCCTGTATTTTTGGAAAGAGCGAGCGGGGTGAGGCCTTGAGTATCGCGGAAACATTCAAGCAGTTTCTCGGCAATCTTGCAGTCGACAACGCTCAAACGATTTCGGATCGGTATGGTGAGATTACCAGCGCGCTCAACAAAACATTTCGCGACACTGAATCCAAAACCGCAAATACGCTGCAAGTCGGCTCATATGGACGTTATACCGCCATCAAGGGCATCTCGGATCTCGACATGCTCTACATCATGCCAAAGGGCAAATGGGGTAAATATAAGGACGGTGGACAATCGAAATTGCTTTCCGATGCCGCCGCCGCCATTCGTGCTCGATATCCGAGTACCACTGTCAAGATAGACAGGCTAGTTGTACAGGTGCTCTATTCAAATTTCCGGATAGAAGCGCAGCCCGTATTTGAACAGGAAGACGGCAGCTTCGCGTACCCGGATACGTACAACGGTGGCACCTGGAAAATCACCAGGCCGCGGGAAGAAATTTGGGCGATGTCTGAGTTCGACACTCAGAAGAACAAGAATTTTCGACGGCTTTGTAAGATGGCACGCGCTTGGAAAAACAAGCATGGCGTCGGGATCGGCGGGCTCTTAATCGACACACTGGTTCACAACTTCCTTAAATCATGCAGCGACTATGACGAGAGGAGCTATCTCTACTACGACTACATGAGTCGCGATTTTTTCGCCTACCTCAAAGAGTTGCCTAAGCAGGACTATTTCGCCGCGCTGGGCAGCGGCCAGCGCGTAAAAGTAAAGAAGAACTTTCAGCGCAAGGCGAAGAAGACCCACGAGCAATGTCTGAAGGCCATTGAGGCAGAGGGAAACAATAATCAGAATGACAAGTGGCGCGCCGTATATGGCCGGTCGTTTCCCGCCGCCGAGAAGACGCAGAAGGCAGCGCTCGCGGATCGCGCGGGCCGCGTTGTTCGCATGACGGAAGAGTTTCCCGACGAGGTGTTCGCCACCATCGACATCCGGAATAATATCTGCATCGACTGTCAGGTGGAACAGAGCGGTTTTCGACCCGCGTCACTTAGGGAGATGCTGAACAGTCGTATCCTTTTGATGCCTAGCAAGAAACTTACCTTCTCAGTGGTTGAGACGGATATCGCTGGTCCTTACAGTCTGTTCTGGAAGGTGCTTAACCGGGGGCAGGAAGCAACCAACCGGAATTGCATACGTGGGCAAATCGTCGCTGATGAGGGTGCCAAATCGACGGTCGAGCACACGAAGTTCAAGGGTGACCATGTAGTTGAATGCTACGCCCTTGTTAATGATGTGGTTGTGGCGACCGATCGCATTCACGTGCCCATTAGCGCAAGTCAAGAAGACTACGATGACTAAAGAGGGGCTTCTCCGCGGCATCGCTGAGACGGGTTATAATGTTGGGATCGGAGCGAAGAAGAATTTTGCCACGCACGATATTGTGCAGAAAGCTCCCGGCCTTATCGGTTTCATATCGCTCGCTGTCGGCGTCTTTGCGCTCATCTATGACCCGCTGAACAGCAAGTGGGTGGCTGCGGCCCTTGTGTTGCTTGGCATCGCGAGCCTCTATGTCACGCCGTACGAATACGACAAGGCCGCCTACGGTGAAGAGGGAGAGCGGCTAACAGTTTTGTTTTATCGGCTGAGAGACCTTTACCGGGACGTGCAGGCAACCGTCGATAACGAAGATCTGGCCACCTATCGCCAATGCTTGAGTGACCTCCAAGATGAGGTGGCTAGCTCGAACCAGTCGAAGCAAATCCTATTCAGCGACTGGTATGCCCACTATAAGTTCTTCTGGCAGCACCAGATCGAATGGATCGATGAACAAAAGCAATTCACTTTTTGGCGCGATAAGGTGCCACTGTCTCTCTCGTTCGCCTGTTTGGTTGCGCTGATCTCTGTAATAGTCGGTGCAATCATCTAGTTGTGAATCGCGCGCAATAGGGGGCAGACCCTGAGAATTCCCCACAAATCAGGCCGATATTGAATAGCAGAATGAGCAACAAGGGACAGACTGAGCTGGTCCAGCTATCACGGACAGGTAAATTAAGCGTCAGATTGTGACGCCTCCTCAACTTCCAGCGGTGTTCGATAGCCTAGGGTCTGGTGCAGGCGCTGGCGGTTATAAAAGACTTCGATGTATTCGAAGATTCCTGCTCGGGCCGATCTTCTCGACCCGAACGGCTTGCGATCCATCAGCTCGAACTTGAGTGTTGCAAAGAAACTTTCGGCAACGGCGTTATCCCAACAATCGCCTTTTCGAGACATGCTCGAGATCATGTCGTGATCGGCGAGTCGTCTCCGATACGATGCGGCGATATAGGTTTGGCCTTGATCGGTGTGGTGAATCAAGCCAGGCGCAGGCTGTCGTTGCTCGATGGCCATATCC
>PBAO01000018.1 GCA_002715985.1 Lysobacterales bacterium
CGTGTGTCGTCATTCATCTGGGATGCACGTCGCCGTGCACCTCATGCGACCTACCCGAGGACTATGCGGGCCGCACGTCGTCCTCCTATTTGGTCTTGCTCCGAACGGGGTTTACCGTGCCGCTCACCGTTGCCGGTGGCGCGGTGCGCTCTTACCGCACCCTTTCACCCTTACCCACGGTGTCTGCGACGAGCCGTGGGCGGTCTGCTCTCTGTTGCACTTTCCGTAGGCTCGCGCCTCCCAGGGGTTACCTGGCGTTCTGCCCTATGGAGCCCGGACTTTCCTCGACACCACCCGTGGTGCCGCGACGACATGGCCGACTCTCGGCGCGCAGTCTAGGGCCTGTTGGCGTTTCACGCGAGCCCGCTCTGGAGTCGGCAAGGCACAAGTCGGCATGTCGTGGCCCGCCACGCGCAAACCTCACCGGTGGCCGGGCTCTGCAGCCACAGCGCACAGCAATGAGCGAGACCTCGGAATCACAGCGCGCCTGGCCGAACGCCCGGCATGACGAGTGATGCGAACCAGGGCCGCTCTGGCATCCATGGTCGAAGTCACGGCGCGCCCCCGGATGCGCATGAAACATCGGCCGGCCCGATCACGCAGCTGCTTGTCAGCGATCGTCGCCTGCCATCGCCAGGGCCGCGGCATAGGCGCTTTTCTTTGGCGTACCGGTCAGACGAGCCGCAATGGTGGATGCTTTCTTGGTGCCCAGTGCCGGCACGAGCTCTTTCAGCACCGTATCCAGCGAGACCGCGCCGCCCGGCCTGTCGCGTGCCGGCGCCCCGGCGATGACGAGCACGAACTCGCCGCGCATTCGGTTGGGGTCGTCGGCCAGCCACGGCGCCAGGTCGCAGGCTTTCAGACACACGCTTTGTTCATGGCGTTTGGTCAACTCGCGTGCCAGCGTGACGGCGCGCTCGCCAAGCACGGCGCCCAGATCGGTCGCACAGGCGGCAATACGATGCGATGACTCGTAGCAGACCAGCGTGCGCGGCTCATCGGCCAGTGCCTCGAGGCGCTTGCGGCGCGCGCCGGGCTTGGTCGGCAGAAACCCTTCGAATACGAATCGATCCGTGGGCAGGCCGGAGATCGACAATGCAGCGATCACCGCCGAGGCACCGGGCACGGTCTGTACATCGAGCCCGGCCGCACGAACGTGCGATACCAGGCGATAGCCGGGGTCACTGATCAGCGGCGTGCCTGCATCGCTAACCAGCGCGATCGACTCCCCCGCACGCAGACGCGCGATCAATCCTTCAGCGCGGGCGTCCTCGTTGTGCTCGTGCAACGACAACGTGCGCGTGGCAATCCCCAGATGATCCAGCAGGCGCCGGGTATGCCGCGTGTCTTCGGCAGCGATCAGATCCACCTGACTCAGGATCGCCGCGCCGCGCGTCGACAGATCCCCCAGATTGCCGATAGGCGTGGCCACGATCCAGAGAATCCCGGGGGGCAATGCTTGATTCATAGAAGACTCGCAGAAAGGATCGGCATCGCGGCCGCGCTGAACCGCAGTCGAACAGGCACATGTCGACAGCGGGCACGACAATACGATGGCGCTGCTATGATGCGCGCATAGTGGCCCAGACGGGGGCGATCTGCCAGGCCACATCTTCGGGAGTTTGATCATGATGATCCGATTGAGTGGTTGCGCCGGCACACGCGCCGGGGTTTTTTGTATCGGCCTGCTGATGCTGTTTGTCGCCGGCTGTGCCAGCCAGTACGCCGGCCCGGGGGCGGGCCGAGCCGATGCGCGACTGTCACCGGCCGAGGCCGCGCAGCGTGCCGCCGATCAGGGGGATTACGCCGAGGCGGCCTCGCGCTATGCCGAAGCCGCAGGCCGGGCCACGAGTGCAGATACCCAGCGGATGTATCGACTCGAAGCTGGCCTGGCCGCCGCCCAGGCCGGTGACGTACAGACCGCGCGTCAGATGCTGGCCAGCCTGGACCCGTCGACGCTCGGACCGGTCGATCATGCCCGCTACAACCTGGCACAGCGTGAAATCGCGATCGCGGACCTGGCGCCCGGCAGGGCACTGGCCAACCTGCCGCCGCCGGCCAGGAACACGGCCCCCGCCGTGGCCGAGCGTGTATGGGAAAAACGCGCGCAGCTCCAGTTTTCGGCCAATCAACCCGTCGACGGTATCGCAGCCCTCGTCCAGCGAGGCGCCTGGCTCGATCGCCAGACGGCGGTACAAGCCAACGACAATCGTATATACGAGGCAGCGGCCGACGCCATTGGCCTGGGTATCGGTCCGGACAGCACGGATGCCGCCCAGGCCAACGACACCGTCCGTGGCTGGCTGGCCTTGGCCGATATCGGCCAGCGCGTGTTTTCCAGTCGCAGCCAGCGCGACGAGGCCCTGGCCGAGTGGCAGCAGAACTATCCCGGCCACCCGGCCAATCGCTTTGTTCTGGCTGATCAGTTCGATTATCAAAGCACCATGGCCGTACAGCCGGTCGCACGTGGCGGTTTGACCACCGCCGGCAGTGGCCCGGTCAAGCCCAGCAGCAATCAGGTTGCGCTGGCGTTGCCGGTCAGCGGCCCCTTCAAGAATGCCGCCCGGGCGATTCGGGATGGCTTCACTTTTGCCTATCGCAACAACAGCGGCGGCCTGCCGAGCCCGATCTCCTATGACTCGAGTCATCTGAGCGCTCCGGCCCTGGCCCAGCGCGCCGAAAACGACGGCATTGGCATCCTTGTCGGCCCGCTGGACAAAGACAAGGTCGCGGCCATGGCACGCCAGCAGCTGCCCATGCCGACGATCGCGCTGAACACGATCAACGAGCCGGTGCGTCGGGGCGGCTTCTATCAGTTCGGCCTGGATCCGGCCGACGAGGCTGCCTCGGCGGCCCGGCATGCAGTTGATGAAGGGGATCGCAACGCCCTCGCTCTGGTGCCCCAGGGTGAATGGGGCGATCGTGTGCTCGATGGTTTCCGCGATACGCTCGATGCCCAGGGCGGCCGGCTCATCGACTATCGCAGCTATGACAGCGATACCCACGACCACAGCCAGGCGATCCAGGCCGTGCTGGGCCGCGGCAATCAGGCCAACGCCGATTTCATCTTCGTGGCCGGACAACCCACTCAGGCCCGCCTGATTCGCAGCCAACTCAAGTACTATCACGCCGGCGACCTGCCGATGGTCACCACCTCGCATGCCTACTCCGGCCAACCGGATCCGGAAAGCGATATCGATCTCAACGGCGTCAATTTCGTGGACATGCCCTGGCTGCTGGGCAACGGCGGCACCATAGCCCGGCTGCGCGAGCAGGCCGCCAGCACCTACGGCAGCAGCGCGACCGCCTACGGACGCCTGTTCGCCATGGGCATGGATGCCTGGGTATTGGCCCGCCGGCTGGCCAAGGGCGAGCTGAACGCGGACGAGCCGCTCGAAGGCATGACCGGTGTGCTGGCCCCGCGCAGCAATGGCCATATCACGCGCTACTTGGGCTGGGCCGTGTTCCGTAACGGCCGGCCACAGACACTGTCCCTGCCCTCGACTGCCGAGGTGCAGGCCTTGCGCTCGTCGCGCTCGTCGGCCCGTGGCAGCGATTACCGCATGCGTGAGGCGCCCACTCAGACCGGCGGCAGCGCGACACAGAGCGAGTGATCGGGCGCACGCGACGTCAACGCCTCGGCGATGCAGCCGAGGCACGGGTGGACGCGCTGGCACGCAAGCGCGGCTGGCGCCTGATCACGGCCAACTACCAGGTCCGCGGCGGTGAACTGGATCGGGTCTACCAGGGCCCGGACAGCGTAATCGTCATCGAAGTGCGCTATCGCTCACGCGCCGACTACGGCACGGCCGCCGCCAGCGTGACTCCTGACAAACAGCGCCGCGTGATCCTGGCCACGCGTCACCTGCTGGCCGAGCGCCCGCGCCTGGCCAGCCAGCCGATACGTTTCGATGTTGTCGGCGTGGATGCCAACGACGAGATCGACTGGATCGAGAATGCCTTCTATGCCGAATGACACCGACCCGCGCCTGGCGCTCATCGCCGATCTGTTCGCCCAATCCCGCCAGGCCAACGAAAACGCGCTGGCGGCCAATCAGGCCGGGCTGGTGGCCGCCGCCGACCGGATCCTGGCCTGCTGTGACACCGGTGGCCACGTACTGGCCTGCGGCAACGGCGGATCGGCCGGCGACGCCCAGCACTTCGCCTCCGAACTGGTCAACCGCTTCGAGCGCAACCGGCGCGCCCTGCCCGCCATGGGGCTCGTCTCGGAATCATCGACCCTGACCGCGATCGCCAACGACGCCGGCTATTCGGCGGTGTTCTCGCGTCAGGTCGAGGCGTTCGGGCGCCGGGGGGACATACTCATGGCCATCTCGACGAGCGGCCAGTCGGCCAGTGTGATCGAGGCCATACGAGCGGCCCGATCGCGCGACATGACGATTCTCGCACTGACCGGCCGCGACGGCGGCGCGATGGCCACTCTACTCGGGCCCGAGGACATCGAGCTGCGGGTTGCCGATCCGGTCACGGCCCGGATACAGGAGATCCATCTGCTGTTCATCCACTGTATCTGTCGGCTGATCGAGGACCGGATCGCCTCGACGGACTGACCCGCCGCACACAGCCGACCGGCGCTGACTGGCGCCGATCGCTCTTAGCAGCCACGCTGCAATCCGCCAATTGCGCCGCGACAAGCGTGCCGTTACGCGGACATCTTCGGATGTTCATTCGCGGCCTGACTTGCACCAGTCGGCGAGCACTCCGGCGCCTGGCCGTAAGCTTGTTTGCGGACAGATCGCGTCGCGCTGTCCGCAAACCGGTGCATCGCTATTTGACGACCTTCAGATGAGAGCGTTTTTTCTTGGCGGCTTCTTCGGCGCTCTCCTCGAGGGCAGCATCATCACTGCTTTCGCTGTCGGCAATAGCCACATCCTCGGTCTCCTCGACCTCACCGAAGAGCATGCCCTCGCCGTTTTCACGCGCATACAGAGCCAATACCGCGCCGGGCGGCACAACAACGTTGTAATTGGCTCCGGAAAAACGCGCCGAGAAGCGGATGATGTCGTTTTCCAGGGCCAGCGCGCGCACCGCACTCGGGGCGACGTTGACCGTGATCTTGCCGTCCTCGGTGACGAACTGGCGTGGCACATCCACGCCCGGCGCGTCAGCGGCCACCAGAAGATGCGGCGTCAGGTCGTTATCCAGCACCCAGTCGTACAGGGCACGAATGAGATACGGGCGGCGCGAGGTGAGTTTCTGCTCGTCGGCCATGAGATTGCCTCGAATGCGTTGAATCAGTGCGTGGCAAGCGACGGGCGCATCTCGGCTTCGATCGCGGACAGACTCCGCTTGAACGCATCGCGCGCGAACAGACGCGCGGCGTATTTCTCGAGTCGTTCGCCGTGACGCTCGCCCAGCTTCACTTGGTAATGCTCCAGTCTCCAGAGTATGGGCGCGAGCGTGCAATCCAACAGCGAAAACTCTTCGCCGATCCATTTTTTCGGCGCGAAATCCGCGGCCAGCGTGGTGAGCAGTTCGGTCATGCGGGCACGCGCCTTCTTGGCCACGGCCGGCGTGGATTCCAGATCGTCGAACAACGGATACAGATCGCTTTCCATGCGATAGATCGCCAGGCGATACTGAGCGCGCATTACCGGATCGACCGGCATCAGCGGCGGATGCGGATAACGCTCATCGACATATTCGATGATGATGCGCGGGTCGCAGACCACCAGCTCGCGCTCGACCAGCGTGGGCACGGTGTTGTAGGGGTTCAGATCAAGCAGGTCTTCGCTTTCCTCGCCCTCGCGCAGCTCGACGATGTCATAGTTGGTGACCCCTTTTTCCTCCATCACCAGACGAACGCGATGGCTGTGCACACAGGCCGGGCGGCTGTAGAGCGTGATGGATGCGCGGCGATTGGCCATAGACGATTTCCCATAACGCGACGCAAACATCGCGCGCCGAACGATGATCGACTATAGCACGCAGCCTGAATGCGTCGGCTGTGGCTCGAGAGCGCCTTTTTTGGATCTCCACCATCGAACGCCAGTAAATACAGCCCGCAGGACGATCCGCAGATGACACCGATTGGCTCGTCGATACCACACGGTATGCGTCGTCGCCCGCGCCGGATGACACGATTGCGAAAACCGGCGCCTTGACCCCATGAAATCGACCGTGGATGTCTGGCTTCACCCGCGGACGTGCTTCAGCGCTTATTCGCCCGAGCCTCGGCCGACGCTGCATGCGCGAACAGGCCTTCGCCGCGTGCCAGACGCGAAGCGATGGGTGCCAGATGGGCCGCGCCGTTCGCGCTGGCCTCGACCACGGAGATACGTTTCTGGAAATCGTAGACACCCAGCGCCGACGAAAAACGTGCCGTACGCCCGGTGGGCAGGACATGGTTCGGCCCGGCACAGTAATCGCCGAAAGCCTCCGGCGTACGATGGCCACAGAATATGGCCCCTGCGTGCACGATATCCTCGACCAGTGCCCAGGGCGCATCGACGGCAAGCTCGAGATGCTCGGGGGCGATTCGATTGGACAGGGCGATGCATTCGGCCATGTCGCGGGCCGTAATCAGTGCGCCCTGGCCGGACAGCGCGGCACGGATGATATCGGCCCGCGGCTGTGTCTCGATCATCGTCTCGACTGCAGCGGCGACCCGATCCAGAAAGTCCGCGTCGGGCGAGACGACCATGGCCCGGGCCATTTCGTCGTGCTCGGCCTGGGCGAACAGATCCAGCGCGGTCCATTCCGGATCGCCGGAGCCGTCGGCGATGATCAACACCTCGGACGGCCCGGCCACGGATTCGATGCCGACCCGGCCAAAGACCTGTCGCTTGGCCGAAGCCACATAGGCATTGCCCGGGCCCACGATCTTGTCCACCTCGGGAATGGATTCGGTGCCGTAGGCCAGCGCGGCCACCGCCTGGGCCCCGCCGATGGTAAACAGCCGATCGACCCCGGCCACCGCGGCCGCTGCCAGCACCCAGGGATTGCGCAGACCCTCCGGCGTAGGCGAGACCATGACGATCTCGGACACGCCGGCCACTTTTGCCGGCACCGTGTTCATCAGCACGCTCGATGGATAAGCGGCCTTGCCGCCGGGTGCATAGACCCCCGCGCGCTCGATCGGGCGCACCACCTGGCCCAGACGGTTGCCGTGGGCATCCTCATACGAATGATCGGCCAGCTTCTGCGAGCGGGCATAGTCGGCGATCCGCTCGGCCGCGGCTTCCAGTGCAGCGCGGTCCTCGGCGGCCAGCCCGTCCAGAGCGGCCTGCATATCGGCCCGGGGGACTTCGAGCGCGGCCTGATCGGCCTCGGGTCGGCGATCGAGTGTGCGGGTGTATTCCAGAACGGCCGCGTCGCCGCGCTGGCGCACATCGGCAATGATCTGGCCCACGCGGGTATCGATTTCAGCCAGGCCCGGCGCATCACGATCGATCAGACGCTCGAAGATCGCCTGAAAATCGGCGTCGGTGGTACTGATTCGCTGCATCACGTGGCCTCGTTCCGGCCGAACAGCGATACCAGTTCGCCGATCCGGGCATGCTTCATCTTCTGGGCCGCCTTGTTGACCACCAGGCGCGCGCTGATGTCCTCGATCAGATCGAACGGCTCCAGCCCGTTGGCATAGAGCGTGTTGCCCGTATCCACCAGATCCACGATGACATCGGCCAGGCCCACGATCGGGGCCAGTTCCATCGAGCCATAGAGCTTGATGATCTCGACCTGTCGCCCGATACGAGCAAAGTGCGCCCGCGTGGTCTCGACATACTTGGTGGCCACGCGCAGCGGCCGATGCTTGGCGGCGTCCATGGCGCCCGGCAGGCCGGCGGTCATGAGCCGGCACTTGGCGATGCCAAGATCCACCGGCTCATAGAGATCCGCCCCGCCGTGCTCGATGAGTACATCCTTGCCGGCCACGCCGATATCGGCGGCGCCGTAGGACACGAACGTGGGCACGTCCGAGGCCCGAATCACCAGCAGACGCAGACCGGGCTTGTTGGTCTCGAAAACCAGCTTGCGCGAAGTCTCGGGATCATCTTCCAGCGTGATGCCGGCCGAGGCCAGCAGGGGCAGCGTGGCCTCCAGAATACGGCCCTTGGACAGGGCCAGCGTCAACGTATCAGGGCTTTGATTCATGGGGTGAGCTCACTCGCGGTGACCGGCGCCTTGTCCGGTACACGCTGGATGATACCGCCGAGCTGGGCCATCTTTTCCTCGATGCACTCATAGCCGCGATCGATGTGATAGATCCGCCGGACCTCGGTCACGCCGTCGGCGATCAGCCCGGCAATGACCAGGCTGGCCGAGGCGCGCAGATCGGTGGCCATAACCGGCGCGCCGGTGAGCTTTTCCACGCCGGTGACCCGTACGGTGTGGCCTTCCTGGCGGATACGCGCGCCCATGCGTTCGAGTTCGGAGACATGCATGAACCGATTCTCGAACACGGTTTCGGTGACCATGCCGACGCCGTCGGCCACGGCGTTCAGGACACAGAACTGGGCCTGCATATCCGTGGGAAAGCCCGGATGCGGGGCAGTACGCACATCGATCGATGTCGGGCGCCGGCCCTTCATGTCCACGCTGACCCAGTCGTTGCCCTGGGCGACCGTCGCACCGGCCGCTTCCAGCTTGGCCAGCACCACATCGATGAGCGCGGGTTCGGTGTGCGTGACCGTAACCTTGCCCCGGCTGGCCGCACCGGCCACCAGATAAGTGCCGGTCTCGATCCGATCGGGCACCACGCGATGCGTGGCCCCGTGCAGGGCTTTCTTGCCACGGATCTTGATGGTCGATGTGCCCGCGCCCTCGATTTCTGCGCCCATGGCGGTCAGACAGTTGGCCAGGTCGACGATCTCGGGCTCGCGGGCCGCGTTTTCCAGAATCGTGACGCCGTCGGCCAGCGTGGCCGCCATCATCAGGTTCTCGGTGCCGGTGACCGTGACCATGTCCATGGCGATATGCGCGCCCTGCAAGCGGCTGCAGCGTGCCTTGACATAGCCGTTCTCGACGCGGATCTCGGCCCCCATGGCTTCCAGGCCACGCAGATGGATATCCACCGGCCGGGCGCCAATGGCACAGCCCCCGGGCAAGGACACCTCGGCTTCGCCGCGCTTGGCCAACAGCGGGCCCAACACGAGGATCGAGGCCCGCATGGTCTTGACCAGATCATACGGCGCCACACAGCGGGTGATGGTCGAGGCATCGGCTTCGATGACCATGTAATCGCCCACCGTGACCGATACCCCCATATGCGCCAGCAGCACGTTGGTGGTGGTCACGTCCTCGAGATGCGGCACGTTCTCCACGAACAGCGGCTCGTCGATGAGCAGTGCCGCCGTCATGATCGGCAACGTGGCGTTCTTTGCCCCGCTGGCTCGAACGGTGCCAACAAGCGGGCCACCGCCCTGGATACGCAACAGATCCATGTCGTATTCCGGTTACGAGGCCAGGCCGGCCCGGCTGGCCTGTTCGGGCGTCATCGTCTTGAGCGACAGCGCGTGGATCTCGCCGCCCATGCGATCCCCGAGCGTGGCATAGACCATACGGTGCTGTTCGACGATGCCCTTGCCTTCGAAGCTGGCGCTGATCACGCGCGCCGCGAAGTGGGTGCCGTCGTCGCCCATCACCTCGACACTGGCGTCCGGCAAGCCGGTTTCGATGAGTTCGCGAATTGCGTCTGGGCTGTACATGACGTGTTCCTTCTAAAAACTGACGCGGGATGCTACGCGATCAACCGCGGATCTTGTAGCCGCGCGAGAGCATGGTGATGGCCACGGCCGACACGGCCACGAAGAAGATCGCGGCCACGATCAGGCTGATCAGCGGGTTGGCGTCGCCGACACCGAAAAAGCCGTGGCGAAACCCGTCGATCATGTAGAAGAACGGGTTGAAATAAGACAGCTGCTGCCAGAACGGCGGCAGATTCTGGATCGAATAGAACACGCCCGAGAGAAAGCTCATGGGCAGAATGAAAAAGTTCTGAAACGCCGCCAGATGATCGAACTTGTTGGCCAGGATACCGGCGATCAGCCCCATCACGGCCAGCGTGCCCCCGGAAAGAATCAGCATCACCAGCATCAGAAACGGCTCGTGGATCGGCACGCTCACGAAGAACTGGGTCACCAGATAGAGCACGACCGCCACCAGCACCGCACGCACCAGCGAGGCCGCGATATAGGCCAGATAGATCTCGAACGCCGACAGCGGCGACATCAACAGAAAGACCAGGTTACCCATGATCTTGGACTGCGTGATCGATGACGAGGTATTGGCGAACGAGTTCTGGATGATCGACATCATCATCAGCCCGGGCACCAGAAACTCCACTGCGCGCACGCCTTCGATGGTCTGGCCCTGAAGCACCTGACCGAACACCAGCATATACAGCAGCGCAGTGACCACCGGCGCGCCCACGGTCTGCAGAATCACGCTGTAGAAACGCCGGATCTCCTTGACGAAGAGCGTGTAACAACCGCGCCAGTTCATGCCGTCACCTTGTTGTCGGGGTGCTCGTCTTTATCCATCGTCAGCTCGACGAAGATGTTTTCCAGCGACGGCTCGCGGGTATGTACATCCACGATGCGATAGCCGGCTCCTCGTACGCCCTCGATCACTTCGCCGATGAAGTCCTCGCCCTGGCGCAGCTTCAGATCCAGCGTGTCACCGCGGCGAGCCTCGACCAGACGCTCGACGTGGTCGGGCAAGGCCTGTGTTTCCCCTTGGGCCGACAGCTCGAGCGACAGGAAGCGATAAGGATGGCGCCCCAGCAGGGCCTGTTTGTCCTCGAGCACCTGCAACTCGCCGTGGTTGAGGATACCGATACGATCACACAGCTCCTCGGCCTCTTCGAGATAGTGCGTGGTCAATACGATGGTATGGCCGGCCGCGTTCAGATCCCGGGTGAACTTCCACAGTGTGCGTCGCAGCTCCACGTCCACGCCGGCGGTCGGCTCATCCAGAATCACCACTTCGGGCTTGTGCACCAGCGCCTGGGCGATCAGCACGCGCCGCTTCATGCCGCCGGACAGCTGTCGAATCGAGTTCGCGCCCTTGTCCTCGAGCTCCAGACGCTCCAGCAGCTCGTCGATCCAGGGCCAGACCTCCTTGCCGCAGCCTTGATACCCGGCCTGCAGGCGCAGCATCTCGCGTACCGAGAAGAACGGGTCATAGACCAACTCCTGCGGCACGACGCCCAGGGCACGACGGGCAGCACGATAGTCGGTCACGACATCATGACCCAGCACCGCCACGCTGCCGCCACTGGCCTGCGCCAGGCCGGCGGTGATCGAGATCAGCGTGGACTTGCCGGCGCCGTTGGGGCCCAGCAGGCCGAAGTATTCGCCGCGCTTGATATCGAATGAAACGCCTTTCAACGCATGCGTGGTGGCATAGCGTTTCTGGACGTTTCTGAAAGAGATCGCCGGTTCCGTCATGCAAGGCTCGATGATCGGGCAAGGCGGCGAAGTATACGCCTCGTGCCCCGCCGCTCCCAGCGATCCGCCCGTCACGGTCCGGCCGTGCCCGGTTTGGCCGGCCCCATGATGGCATCGATGTTGCACGCGAGCCCGGCCAGCTGCGATAGACTGACGCGTCATGGACACTGCGACTCTCATGGCCACCGGCCGACGCGTGATCGGCATCGAGGCCGCGGCAGCGGCCGCCCTGGCGGATCGCATCGACGACACCTTCGCCGGTGCGACCCGCACGCTTCTGGGCTGCACCGGGCGCGTCATCGTCACCGGCATGGGCAAATCCGGGCATGTGGGCAACAAGATCGCGGCCACGCTGGCCTCGACCGGCACCCCCGCGTTTTTCGTGCACCCCGGCGAGGCCAGCCACGGCGATCTGGGCATGATCACCGCCAGTGACGTGATCATTGCCCTGTCTTATTCGGGCGAGACCGCCGAGGTGTTGACGCTGCTGGCCCCGCTGGCCCGGATCGGCACGCCGATCATCGCCTTGACCGGGCGCCCGGACTCGACGCTGGCCCGCCACGCCGAGGTGCACCTGGATGTTTCGGTCAGCCGGGAAGCCTGCCCGCTCGAGCTGGCCCCCACGGCCTCGACCACCGCCACACTGGTCATGGGCGATGCCCTGGCGATCGCCCTGCTCGAGGCACGCGAGTTCACGGTCGAGGATTTCGCGCGCAGCCATCCCGGCGGCTCGCTGGGCCGGCGGCTGTTGCTGACCGTGGCCGATCTGATGCACACCGGCGATGCCCTGCCGCTGGTGCCCCACGACGCCGGCCTGCGGGCCGCGCTTCTGGAGATGACGGCCAAGGGCCTGGGCATGACAGGCGTCGTGGACAGCGACGGCGCCCTGCTGGGTGTATTCACCGACGGCGATCTGCGGCGTACGCTCGATCGTGATATCGATATCAAACAGGCCGTCATCGCGGATCACATGACTCTATCGCCCAAGACCGTCACCGCCGACATACTGGCCGCCGAAGCCGTGCATGTGCTCGAGACACATCGTATCGGCGGCGGCGGGCTGATTGTGGTCGATGACGCACATCGCCCGGTGGGCGCACTGAACATGCAGGATCTTTTGCGGGCCGGTGTGCTATGACCTTTCTCGATAGCGACAACGGCGCCCACGATATTCAGAGCCGAGCGGCTGCCATCCGTCTTGCGGTCTTTGATGTCGANGGCGTGATGACCGANGGCCGGCTNTATCTCGACGCNCACGGCGGCGAGATCAAGACCNTGCATGTACGCGACGGCCTGGGCCTGAAACGCCTGCAGGCNGCCGGTATCGNGATNGCNGTNATCAGCGGCCGGCCCTCCGAGGCCGTGGCCCGTCGNATGGCNGAACTGGGCATCGAGCGNGTCCATCTGGCCTGNGANGACAAGGCCGGCGCNCTGGCCNANATCCGNGATGANCTGGGCCTGGCCCCACGCGATATCGCCGTGATGGGCGATGANCTGCCCGANCTGGCCCTGGCGGACAGCCTGNCCGGCGGGCCCGGGCTTTTACTGGCNGTNGCCGANGCCGTGGTCGAGCTGCGCCGAGCNGCNGACTGGATCAGNGCGGCCCCNGGCGGCGCNGGNGCCGTNCGCGAGGCCTGNGAACTNTTGATNGGCGCCCGCGCGGCCGGNCGNNNCTGAGCCATGTGGCGCTATGCGATNGCGCTNGTNGNGGCNCTCNTCGTCATCATCGGGNTCGGGCGCTGGCTCGGNGNCCAGCGTNGNGNTNCCGANCCGGNGCGNGATGTCGTNACCACGCCNGACAACAGCGACTANTATCTCGAAGACGCCACGCTCTANCAGCTGGACAAGANCGGCGCNCTGNCCTACCGGGCCCANACCGNTCAGGCNCTTCATTTCCCCNACGAGGCCGCGCGNCTGCAGGATATAACCGTGCACTACGTGCNCNANCTGGCNGCCCCNTGGAATATCGANGCCNAGCGCGCGCGCATGCCNCCNGGCGCCCACGATATCTATCTCTATGACGGCATCGTGGCCACCCACGAACAGGACAACGGCGAGGTCGTNCATGTCACCACCGANCACGCCTGGNTCCGGCCCGANCAGNATCAGATCGACTCCGATGCCCANGTNNNGGCGCGCCNGCCGGGCGAACAGNTCGAAGGCGACGGCATGCGNGCCGATCTGNCCAGCGACACGATCTATCTNNTAAGCAACGTACAGGCCCGCTATGCGCCGTAACACTCTTCGCTNTGACCTGNCTGTCGCGCCTCGGCGNNGCCGGGCTGCTGGCCGGTGTCTCGNTGGCCGCNGCNGCNCAGGGNNGTTCGAACCTGCCGATCCAGATCGAATCCAACANCGCGGATTTCGCCCAGAAAACNGGGGTNTCGACCTACACGGGCAACGTGCATCTCACCCGCGGCGGGCTGACGCTGACCGGNNCCCGGCTGGTGATCACCCGNNTCAATGACCGNGGNAACNTCAANGCNGTANTGACCGGCAACCCCGCNCATATCGACAAGCAGCCNGACAGCACGAGCCCCGAGCGNATCACCGGTCACGCCGACCAGCTCGANTACACCAATGCCAACGCCNNGCTNACCCTGCGCGGCGACGCNNTGCTCAACCGTGCCGGGGGNGANACGATCANCTCGCCGGTGATCACGCGCNATCTGGACACCGGCCAGACCCAGGCCCAGGGCAGTGGCGGCGCCGGNGCCNANAACGATGGCCGGGTNCGCATCACGATNCAGCCCGACAGCGCCGNCGAGGCNGGCTCGTNATGGCNGATTCCAAAGCCGAACGCCAGGCCCGNGCNACCCGNGCNGANGANNACGCCGANNTNGTGGCCACGGGCCTGCGCAAGCGTTTCAAGGCCCGCGAAGTNGTCGCCGGGGTGGATCTNCGCGTNGCCCGCGGTGANGTCGTGGGCCTGCTGGGGCCCAACGGCGCNGGCAAGACCACCTCGTTNTACATGATCGTGGGCCTGGTGGCCCCGGATGCCGGNCAGATCCGGCTGGGCGAGACCGATCTCGTGGGCCTTCCCATGCATCGACGCGCCCGGCTCGGAATCGGCTATCTGCCGCAGGAAGCCTCGGTGTTTCGCAAACTCACCGTCGCCGATAACATCCGCGCGATCCTGCAGGTTCGGCCCGGCCTGTCCAGGGCCGATATTCAATCCGAGCTCACCAAGCTGCTCGACGAGCTGTCGATCGGGCATATCGCGGATTCGACCGGCCTGTCGTTGTCGGGCGGCGAGCGGCGCCGGGTCGAGATCGCCCGTGCCCTGGCGGCCGAGCCCACCTTCATGCTGCTGGACGAGCCCTTTGCCGGGATCGACCCGATCTCGATCGGCGATATCCGCGCGATCATCCGNCACCTGCAGAATCGCGGCATCGGCGTGNTGATCACCGATCACAACGTGCGCGAAACGCTGTCGATCTGTGATCGGGCCTATATCCTGGCCGACGGCGAGGTCATCGCCGAAGGCGCAGGCGACAAGATCCTGTCCGACCAAAAGGTCCGCGACGTGTATCTGGGCGAGGACTTCCGGCTATGAGGGGCGTTCGCAAGGCCTGTGCCTGCCCAGGCGATGCCCGGGTGCGATGAGCATGAAACAGTCACTGGGCCTGAATCTCGGCCAGACGCTGACCATGACGCCGGCCCTGCAGCAGGCCATCCGCATGCTGCAGCTGTCCACGCTCGATCTGAAGACCGAGATTCAGGAGGCGCTGGAAACCAACGTCATGCTCGAGGCCGACGACGGCACGCAGGAAGTCGATGCCAGGACGCGCCAGGCCGAGCCGCCCGATACCTCGGGCGGCGACAGCGCCGATATCCCGGAAAACCTGCCCGTGGATGCCGACTGGAACGATATCTACGCCAGCGCGCCCGCGCCGGCCAGCAGTGCGCCGGCCGGTGACGACGAGGACTACTGGGCGTATCGCCAGGCCAACCTGTCGAGCACTCCGGATCTGGCCACGCACCTGCTCTGGCAGGCCGACATGGCCTGTTTTTCACCCGCCGAGCGGGCCGCCGCCGAGATCATCATCGATGCCATCGACGGCAACGGCCTGATCGACGATTGGCACGAACTGGCCCTCACCATCGCGCGTGACACCACGCTGGCACACGGCGACATCGAGGCCGTTCTGACCACGATCCAAGCCTTTGACCCACCGGGTGTGGCCGCGCGCTCGCTCGGCGAGTGCCTGCAGATTCAATGGGCCGGCCTGGATCCGACTCATCCCGGTCATGCCCTGGCCGGCCGCCTGCTCAGCGACGACTGTCTGGCCACGCTTGCCCAAGGCGATCACGCGGCCCTGGCGCGCCGACTGGGCGTGGACGATGATGCTCTGGCGAACGCCCTGCGCGTGGTGCGTTCGCTCACGCCCTATCCCGGCGATGCCTTTTCGGCCCAGGCCGCCGACTACATCGTGCCCGAGGTCCACGTCACGCGTAGTGCAGCCGGCTGGCAGGTGGCGCTGAACCCGGAGATCGCGCCGAAGCTGCGTATCAACGCCCATTACCTGTCGTTGATCAAGCGCGCCGACAAGTCGGCCGATCAGAGCACGCTGCGCTCGCATCTGCAGGAGGCCCGGTTCTTTCTCAACAGTCTCAAGTCGCGCAACGACACCCTGCTCGAGGTCGCCCACGCCATAGTTGAAGCCCAGCGGGGTTTTCTGGAATATGGAGACGAGGCCATGAAACCGCTGGTGCTGCGCGATGTCGCCGAACGGCTGGACATACATGAATCGACCGTCTCCCGGGCGACGGCNAACAANTACATGCAGACGCCGCGCGGNGTGTTCGAGCTCAAGTATTTCTTNTCCAGNCATGTATCGACCACNGACGGCGGCAGCGCCTCGGCCANGGCGATTCAGGCCATGATCAAGCGCATGGTGGCCGGCGAAGCCGCGGACAAGCCGCTTTCCGACAGCAAGCTCGCCGAGCGGCTGCTGGACAACGGCATCCGTGTCGCCCGGCGTACCGTGGCCAAGTATCGCGAGGCGCTATCGATCGCGCCCTCGCATGAACGACGCAGAAAGACATAGATTCGGATCCGACCGGCGCGGGTCTTGCAGCTCGCACCGGTCGCAGCGTTTACCCACTGCTGCCAAGGAGCACGCAATGAACCTCAATGTCTCTGGTCATCATCTGGATATGACCCATGCCCTGCGAGACTACGTCGGCTCGAAAATGGAGCGCATTGAGCGCCATTTCGATCACGTGCTGGATGCCGAGGTCGTTCTGGAAGTGGATAAGCTGCGTCACAAGGCCGAAGCCACCATGCAGATCCGTGGGGCCACGCTGCATGCCGAGGCGACCAAGGACGATATGTATGCCGCGATCGATGCCATGGTGGACAAGCTCGACCGGCAGACCGTCAAGCACAAGGAAAAAGCCTGCGATCATCACAACCGTGAGGCACGCCATATCGACATGAGCACCGACTAGCCAGTGCCCGGCGCGGCCCGTCGCCCGGGCCGGTCTGTCGATAATCGCCACCTGCCGGCCGGATCCGTCTGATCCGGCCGGCCTTATTCGCCAATTGATACCGGTGCCGCATGAACAGTCTTTTCGGTTTGTCTCGTCCGGCGTGCGCGGGCTGCCCTGCATGACCATCGCCGATATCGTGGCCCCGGAGCGCGTGCGTCGCGTGCCGGATGTCCAATCCAAGAAGCGTGCGCTCGAACAGCTGGCCGAAATCCTGGCCGAGGGCACCCCGTATCTGACCGCGGCCGATGTCTTCAACGGCCTGATCGGGCGTGAAAAACTGGGCAGCACGGCCGTTGGCGACGGCGTGGCCCTGCCGCATGCCCGCATGAAAGGCACCGATGATTGTATCGGCGCGTTCATCCGTCTGCCCCAGGGCGTGGATTTCCAGGCCAGCGACAACATGCCGGTGGATCTGATCTTCGGCATGCTGGTGCCCGAGGCCGCTACCGACGAGCACCTGAAACTGCTGCGCGCTCTGGCCGAGCTATTCTCCAACGAGCCGGTGATCATCGAGCTGCGCGATGCCGACGATGACGCCGCACTTTATCGCACCCTGTTGGCAAACGACGTCGTGGTCGGCTGATGCACGAGGACCTGTCCGAGCACGTGGCCCAGAGTGCTGAAACCCATGCCAGCGAACGACGGGTCGCCATCGAGACCGTCTACGAACAGCTGGCGGCCTCGCTGGCGCTCGCCTGGCCGGATCCGGATATCGGCGCGGGCCAGACCATCGGCCCGACCGAACACCGCGGCTGGCGCGTGCCGACGGTCGGCTATCTCAACTTCATCCATCCGCCCCAGGCCCAGATCGTCGGCGAGCCCGAGATCGCCTACCTGGCCGGGCTGTCGCCGGATCTGGCCGCCCATGTCAGCGAGCAGCTGTCCACGGCGCGTACCAAACTGGTGATTCTCGCCGACAATTGCCAGCTCGACCCTGGCCTGCACGAGGCCCTGCGCCGCGCCGATATCGCGGTGTTCACAACCGCGGCGAGCGGCCATCGGGTCGCGTATCGGCTACGGCACTTCCTCGGCGAAAGCCTGGCGCGTCAGATCACCCTGCACGGCGTGTTTCTCGAAGTGCTCTCGATCGGGCTGTTGTTGATCGGCGATCCGGGCGTGGGCAAGTCCGAGCTGGCCCTGGAGCTGATCAATCGAGGGCATCGTCTGGTTGCCGACGACGCGCCCGAGTTCGTGCTGCTCGGCCCGGACGATCTCAACGGCGGCAGCCCGCCGCTGCTCCAGGATTTCCTGGAAGTGCGTGGTCTGGGCATTCTCAATATTCGGGCCATGTTCGGCGAAGCCGCGATCAAGCGCCGCAAGCAGCTCGGCCTGATCATCCGGCTGGTGCGCCCCGACGCCGAGGTGCCGCTGGAGCCGGATCGGCTGACCGGGGCCCGCACGACCCGCGATATCCTGGATACCCGGATTCCCGAGATCTGTCTGCCCGTGGCCGTCGGGCATAATCTGTCGGTGCTGGTCGAGGCAGCGGCCCGCGATCACCTGCTGCGCATGCAGGGTCAACACTCCGACGAGCAGTTCGCTGCTCGCCAGGCTCAGGCGATCGGGAGAAACGAATGCGACTGACCGTGGTGAGCGGGCTGGCCGGCGCCGGCAAGTCCGTAGCACTCAACATGCTCGAGGATCTGGGCTATTACTGCATCGATAACCTGCCGCTGGGCCTGCTCGGCGAGGTCTCGGCCGAGACATTGCATCGCCAGGGCCTGGATTTCGATCGTCTGGCCGTGGGCGTCGATGCACGGGCACGTGAAAAAGAAATCGCCCACTTCGCCGAGCGGATCGACAGCCTGCGCGCCGCCGGCATCGATCTGCACGTGCTCTATCTTCACGCCGACGAAAAAACGATTCTGCGGCGCTACTCCGAGACACGGCGCCGGCATCCGCTGACCAGCGACAACCGCACGCTCGTGGATGCGGTGGCCGCGGATATCGCGCTGACCCGGCCAATCGCCGAAAAAGCCGATGTCTCGATCGATACCAGCCGGCTCAATATTCATCAGCTGCGCGATCTGGTGCGCAACGAGGTCGAGGGCCGCGTGGCCGGCGAATTGGCCATTCTGGTGCAGTCGTTCGGTTTCAAGTATGGCCTGCCGCCGGCGGTCGATTTCGTCTTCGACGTGCGCTGTCTGCCCAACCCGCACTGGGTGCCCGAGCTGCGCGCGCTGACCGGCCTGGATCAACCTGTCATCGATCATCTCGACGCCCATCCGGCACTGCCGGAGATGCGTGATCATATCGCCGGGTTTCTCACCCGCTGGCTGCCGGATTTCGCCGCCCAGGACCGAACCTACATCACCGTGGCGATCGGCTGTACCGGCGGCAAGCATCGCTCGGTCTATCTGGCCGAGGCGGTGGCGGCGTGTCTGCGCGCGGATAACGATCATGTCCTGGTTCGCCACAACGAGATATGACGCCGCGTCTGCTACTGGTTGCCCACGCCCCACTGGCCTCGGCGCTGGCCGCGGCGGCCCAGACGATTCTCGGCCCGCCAACGCTCTCGACCGTTGCCATTGATTTCGACAACGATCGCGAGGACGGCGGCTGCGAGATCGTGAGCGCCCTGGCCGAGCCGTCGGCCCAGGCCGGCACGCTGGTGCTGGTCGATGTCGCCGGCGCCTCGCCGTGTAATAGTGTTCTGCGCGCGGTCGGAGACCGCCGTGATATCGAGATCGTGGCCGGCCTCGGTCTGGCCATGCTCTTGCGGGTTTACAATTACCACAACAGGGATCTGGCCACCCTGGCCACCCTGGCCGCCGAGGCCGGCAGCCGCAGCACCGCACGCTTGACGCCGCCGATCTGATCGCCGTCTCGAATACAAGGAACCACCTATGCCCACGCGTGATCTGCCTATCGTCAACAAGCTTGGCCTGCATGCACGGGCGGCCAGCAAGTTCGTGACCGTCGCCTCGCGCTACGAATCACGGATCACCGTGGTCAAGGACGGGCGCGAGGTCTCCGGCAAGTCGATCATGGGCGTGATGATGCTGGCCGCGGCCCGCGGCAGTCAGATCGCGGTCACCGCCGAAGGCCCGGATGCCGAGGAGGCCCTGGACGGTATCGCCGATCTGGTGGCGGATCGCTTCGGCGAATCGCAATAGGTCAATCATGAGTCTCTGGCTATCGGGAATCGGGATCTCGCGCGGTGTGGCCATCGGCGCGTGTCATCGCATGCACGGCACGGATCTGGATATTCCGGAATACCGGATCGAGGCCCAGGACGTCGAAACCGAGATCGCCCGCTTCAAGCAGGCCGCGCGCGACGGGCGCGAACAGTTGGCCTCGGTGCGCGAGCAGATTCCGGCCAATGCGCCCTCGGAGATCGGTGCCTTCATCGAAACTCATCTTTTGATGATGGACGATGCAGCCCTGATCGATACCGTTGCTGCTCGGATCACTGACGATCTGTGCAACGCCGAATGGGCGCTCAAGCTGCAGTCCGAGGAACTGATCGATGTCTTCGATCAGATGGACGACAGTTATCTGCGCACCCGGCGCGACGACATCGTGCACGTGACCGCCCGCCTGCAACGGGTGCTGCTCAATCAGGAACAGCCTGTCCGACCGGCCGATCCTGACGCAGATACGCCGCCGCCGATCGTGGTGGCCGATGAACTCGCCCCGGCCGATATCATTCTCTTGCACCAACAGGGCATTGCCGGTTTCGTGACCGAACACGGCGGCCCGCTGTCGCATACCGCGATTCTGGCACGCAGCCTGCGTATCCCGGCACTCGTGGGGGTACGCGGCGTACGTCGCATCCTGGCCGATGACGAAACGCTGATCATCGACGGCGAGGCCGGGCATCTGCTGGCCACGCCGGACGAGGGGGCGCTGGCCTTCTTCCGGCATCGCCAGGCCGCCAACGCACGCTATCAACGCATGCTGGCGGTACTGAAGGACGAGCCGGCGGTCTCGGCCGACGGCGTGCATGTGACGATGCTGGCCAACGTCGAGCTGCCCACCGATACCGAAGAAGCCGGCCAGGTCGGCGCCGAAGGGGTCGGCCTTTATCGCACCGAGTTTCTGTTCATGAATCGCGAGGAATCCCCCAGCGAGGAAGAGCAGCTCGAGGCTTATCGACAGGTTCTGGCCGCCGTGGACGGGCCGATCACGATCCGTACCCTGGATGCCGGCGCCGACAAGCAGCTGGGCCGTACCAGCAAGATCGCGACCAACCCCGCGCTCGGCCTGCGCGCGATACGTCTGTGTCTCAAGGAAACCGGCCTGTTCCGAACCCAGCTGCGGGCGCTGCTGCGGGCCTCGGCCGAAGGCCCCATGCGCATCATGCTGCCCATGATCTCCACCGTGGGCGAGATGCGCCAGGCCCGCCACCTCATCGACGAGGTGGGCAAGGAGTTGAAGCGCGAGAACCTTCCTTTCGACGAGAATCTGGCCGTGGGGGCCATGATCGAGGTGCCGGCCGCGGCCCTGGCGGCGCCCACGCTGGCACGCTATTGCGATTTCTTCTCGCTGGGCACCAACGACCTGATCCAGTACACCCTGGCCATCGACCGGATCGACGACGAGATCAACTATCTCTACGATCCGCTCCACCCGGCGGTGCTCACGCTGATCCGTATGACCATCGAGGCCGGCAAGGCCGCCGGCATCAGTGTCTCGATGTGTGGCGAGATGGCTTCCGACAAACGCTATACCGCGCTATTGCTCGGCCTGGGGCTGACCGAGTTCTCGATGCACCCGGCCAGCGTGCTCGAGGTCAAACGCGCCGTGATGGGGGCCGATGTGGCCCGCCTGCGCCAGCGGGCCAGCGAGATTCTGGCGCTGACCGATGTCGCGGCCTACCGCGAGGCGCTCGACGCCCTGGGCCGCGAGATCGCGGCGTGAATTCAGCCGTTCGGGCGTAGGCTTCAAGCCGCGATCGCCTTTCGGCTGTGTTGTGATGTCGGCCGGACGAGCCGCCGGCCCGTGTCACAACGTGGCATCTTGGTCGTCGAACGATACGATAACTCCCCCGGGCCCGGCCCCGGCCAGCGAGAACGCGCATGACCGATCAAGAATCCCTCGAACAGCGATTGGAAAAGCTCGATTCGGCCGTGGCCTCGGGCCGAATGCGTCGCCTGAAGCCGATGCTGGCCTCGATGCATCCGGCCGAAACCGCGCTGCTGCTGGAATCGATCCCGCGCGACAAGCGCGAGGTGGTCTGGAACCTCGTGCCCGAGGCCGATCACGGCGAAACGCTGCTCCACGTCAATGACGAGGTACGCGCCGAGCTGATCGACGCGCTGGAGCACGACACGCTGCTGGCTGCCACCGAAGGCCTGGCCATCGATGACCTGGCCGATCTGATCGAGGATCTGCCCGAACAGGTCACCCGCGAAATGCTGCGGGCGATGGATATCGAGAACCGGGAACGCCTCAAGGTCGTTCTGTCGTACGACCCGGCCTCGGCCGGCGGTCTGATGAACAACGACACGGTCACGGTTCGCCCCGACGTGTCGCTGGATGTCGTCTCGCGCTATCTCAAGCAGCGCGCCAGCCTGCCCGAAGACACCGAGGCGTTGTTCGTGATCAGCCGTTATGGGCGTTATCTGGGCATGCTGCCCCTGTCCAAGCTGGTGACCCTGGATCCCGAGCGCGACGTCTCCGAGATCATGGATACCGATATCGATGCCCTGGCCGTGGATATGCCCGCGGCCCAGGTGGCCAAGCGGTTTCAGGATCTCGATCTGATCTCGGCCCCGGTGGTCAACGCTGAAGGCATCCTGCTGGGCCGCATCACCATCGATGACGTGGTCGACGTGATTCGCGACGAGGCCGAGCACAGCATCATGAGCCTGGCCGGCCTGGACGAGGAAGAGGATGTCTTCGCCCCGATACCGCGCAGCGCACGACGCCGTGCGGTGTGGCTCGGGGCCAATCTGGCCACCGCGTTTCTGGCCTCTCAGGTCGTGGGTCTGTTCTCCGAGGCCCTGTCCCAGGTCGTCGCTCTGGCGGTGTTGATGCCCATCGTGGCCAGCATGGGCGGCATAGGCGGCTCACAGACACTGACCCTGATGATCCGCGGCCTGTCGCTGGGCCAGATCGGCTTTGCCAACGCCCGCGCGCTGTTGGCCAAGGAACTGGCCGTGGCTCTGATCAACGGCATCCTGTGGGGCGTCGTGGTCGGCGGCATCGCCCTCGTATGGTTTGGCAACATCACACTCGGCCTGATCATGGCCGCCGCCCTCGTTCTCAACCAGCTCAACGCCGCGATTACCGGCGTGGCCATCCCGTTGGCGATGAAGAAGATGGGGATCGACCCGGCGCTGGCCGGCTCGGTCGTGCTGACGACCTTCACCGACGTCGTCGGCTTCGCGGCCTTTCTGGGCCTGGGCACCCTGTTCCTCATGCACTGATCGCCCTGCACGAGACGGGGCTCTGGCCTAGCCGGCCACGGTCATGCCCTCGATACGCACGCTGGGCGTGGCCAGTGCTGCGGTACGGTCGACATCGCTACCCAAGGTGAGGGCGCGATACATATCGGCCAGATTACCGGCGATGGTGGCGTTTTCGACCGGATAGGCCAGCTGGCCGTTTTCGACCCACCAGCCGGCGGCCCCGCGCGAGTAGTCACCGTTGACGAGGTTGACGCCCTGGCCCATAAGTTCGGTCACGACCAGGCCCGTGCCCATGTCGGCCACCAGCGCTTCAAACGTGTCGGCCCCCGGTGCGACATCGATATTGAACACGCCGCCGGCATTGCCCGTGGGGGGCAGGCCCAGCCGGCGCGCGGAATAGGCCGAGAGCACATACCCCCGCAGGATGCCATCAGCGACCAGCGTGCGATCACGCGTGGCCACGCCGTCGCCGTCGAAGCCGGCACTGGCCAGACCGTGACGTCGATGAGGGTGCTGGGTGATCGTCAACGCGGGGTGGGCGATCTGGGTATCGACCGCATCCTTGAGAAAACTGGCATCGCGATAGAGCGGCCCGCCCGAGATCGCTCCCAGCAGATGGCCCCACAGCCCTCGCGCCACGCGCGGCGTGAACACCACGCTATGGGTGCCGGTGGTGGCCGAGCGCGCGCCCAGCCGGTCGACGGCGCGCTGACTGGCCAGACGCCCGATCGTGGCGCCGGCTTCGAGATCCTGTGCCCGGCGTGCCTGGGAAAACGCGATCTCGCGCTGCATGCCGCCATCGGCGCCGCGCGCGATCGCGCTGCACGACAGCACGTGTCGGCTGGCCTGTTCGATACCGATGAAACCGTGGCTGTTGGCGTAGGCGGAAATCGCGTCCTGTGTGGCCACGGTCGCCCCCTCGGTCTGGCTGATTCGGTCATCGTGGCCCAAGGCGGCCTGTTCGATCTCGCCGGCCATGGTCTCGGCTTCGGCCGCGGTGATCGGCCAGGGGTTGTCCAGGCCCATATCCGGCCAATCACCGGCCATGAGATCAGCATCGGCCAGCCCGGCATAGGGATCGGCCTCAGTGAAACGGGCAATCGTGCAGGCCGATTCCAGTGCCCGGGTCAGACCGGCGCTGGAGAGATCCGTGGTCGAGGCCGAGCCGCTGGCCTGCCCGCCGTCGGCGGCCCGATAGACCGTGATCGAGGCCGTGCGATCGCCTTCGAAGTCCAGTGCCTCGCGCTTGCCGTCGCGCACCGAGACCGACAGCGCACGGGTTGCGCTCAGGCTGGCTTCGGCAGCGTCTGCGCCCAGGCGTTTGGCTTGCCCGAGCATGTCACGGATCGAGGCCTCGAGCGTGTCGTGATCGGGCAGATCACGCCAGGCCGCGGTCAGTTCGGTATCGGTGGCCATACGCAGGCGGCTCGTTCGGGAAAGCAGGCCAAAATAACGGGCCGGGGCCTGCGGCGCAATCCGCCCGCCGGCCGGTTATGATGCGCTCATGCAACCTCCAGCGGATATCGCTCGCGTACGCCGCGGTCGCTTTCGACCACGTTCGATCATCGGCTTGGTACTGGCCGCCTTTGCTCTCGTGGCCCTGCCCCTGATCGTGGCGATCGGCACCGGGCTGTTTTATGTCGACAGCCTGTATCAACAAAGCGAGCGCCTGGTGATTCAAGGCGTGGCCGTTACACGCCAGTCTCGTCATCTGGGCTCGCTTGTGGTGGATATGGAACGCAGCGCGCGTCAGTATCGCGTGCTGGGCGATCCGAGCCTGATCGATCGCTTTGCCAGGCAGGCCGAGGCCGTGACCGCGACCCTGAATGACCTGGCAGCGCTTGATATCAGGGGCCTGTCGGATCGTCGCCTCGCCGCGCTGGCCCGTCATACGCGGGCCATGACGTCACATCTGCGCGACGATCCGGGCGATGTCGATCGAGTCATCGAGGGGCTGGCTACCAGCCGCGCGGTCGTCGAGGATCTCGCCACAAGCGGGCGGCGTTTCGTGCGCGAGCGCTTGACCGCACTGCGCACGACCGCGCTGACCGCTCGCCACGTGATGCTGGTTTGTCTATGCGCGCTCGTGCCGATCGTGATTGCCCTGGCTGTCTTCATGACGGTTCTGATCACCCGGCCCATGCGCGAGATCGTCGCCGCGATCCGCAGCCTGGGCGAAGGCGATATGCACTCGCCGATCGAAATCGGCGCGCCGGTGGCCGAGTTCGACCGCATCGGTGAGCGTCTGGGCTGGATGCGCGCACGGCTGATCGATCATGAAACACAGAAACAGCAGTTTCTACGGCATATGTCGCACGAGTTGAAAACGCCGCTGGCCTCCATCCGCGAAGGGTCGGCACTTCTGGTGGACGGCTCGCTGGGAGACTTGAGCCCCTCGCAGGCCGAGGTTGCACAACTGGTTGATGCCAATACCCGGGAGCTGACCAGCCTGATCGATAATCTGCTGAATTTCGCCCGCTGGCAGCAGACCCAGGTGCGTCTGGATATCGCCGAGTGCGATGTCTCGGACTTGATCGCGGCCCAGGTCAGGCGGCATCGTCTGGTTCAGCAGGCACGCGGCCTGACCGTGCACGCACCCGCCGAACGTGTCACGTTCGCTCTCGATATCGATCGCATGCAATTGATTGTCGACAATCTCCTGACCAATGCATTCAAGTACGCGCCCGACGACAGCGATATTCGCCTGACGCTGGAGCACGATGACAACGGGCTGGATCTATACGTGATTGATGAAGGCGCCGGCGTACCCGAAGCCGATCGTGACCGCATCTTCCAGGCGTTTGAGCGTGGCGAACGCCCCGCGGCCGGCCGCGCGCATGTCGCCGGGACCGGCATCGGTTTGTCCGTGGTTCGCGAGTGCGCCGAAGCCCATGGCGGGTATGCCGAGGTCATGGCCCAATCTGTCCACTCAAGTGTCTTTCATGTCCATCTTCCGCATCCGACAGACCGCGCTGGTTAATCTCGTGACCGTGATCACCGCGCTGATGGCCGCCGGCTGTGTCCATCGACCGTCGACCGGTTCCCCGGCCATCGATCGCCCCGCCCGCTCGTGTGTTTCACCGGTGGCCGGCTTGCTGGAATACAGCGATATGCTGAATCGGTCGTCGCAGGACGTTCGTCAGAGAGCCGTGCGCCAGATGCGCCGCGCGGCGCGGGCCCATCCGACGGCAGCCACCTATGCCCGGCTGTCGATCGCCCTGGGCACACCTCGCCAGCGTCTCTACACCCCCGACGAAGCCGCGCGCTATGCGCGCAAGGCACTGGCCGCGACACCCAACGACTGGGACCGGATCAGCCGTCGTTTTCTGATCGACCAGGCTCATCACATGGATCGCATCGCCGGCCGAACGACAGGCCGCGGCAACGCATCGCCGACATCATCGAACGCACGCGCACGGGTCGCCGAACTGGAACGGGCACTGGCCGCGGCCCGGGCCAAGATATCCGCGCTTTCGGATATCGAGAGCCAGATCGAAAACAACGGCGCCGGGCGATGACGTCGAGCCCGCGCACCGGCCATATTCTGCTCGTCGACGATGATCCGAGCCTGCGCCGACTGCTGACACTTCGCCTGGAGAGCGCGGGCCATACCGTCACCGATGTCGATAATGCGCAGGCCGCGCTGATCGTCGCCCACGAGCAACCTGTCGAATGCGTGATCACCGATCTGCGCATGGCCGGGATCGACGGCATGGGCCTGCTGAGGCGTCTATGCGCCGAGCATGCCGACCTACCGGTGATTCTCATCACCGCACACGGCACCATCCCTGAAGCCGTGGCGGCCACACAGGCCGGGGCACTCGATTTTCTCGCCAAACCCATCGACAAGACCGAGCTGCTGGCGCGTGTGGACCAGGCGCTGGCACAGGGCGGCACAACGCGTGGCGGCTGGCGCCGAATATGGCAGAAACGCCTGATCACTCGTTCGCCACTCATGATCGAGCGCCTGGAAGAGGCTCGGCTCGTGGCAGCCACGCAGTCCAGCGTGTTGATCACCGGCGACTCCGGCACCGGCAAGGAAGTCATGGCGCGTGTGATTCATGAAGCCAGCCCTCGGGCCGGCGGGCCGTTCGTGGCCATCAACTGCGGCGCCCTGGCGGAGTCCTTGCTGGAATCCGAGCTATTCGGGCATGAAAAAGGTGCTTTTACCGACGCCAAGACCGACAAGCCCGGCCTGTTACGCACCGCGCGTGGCGGCACGATCCTGCTGGACGAGATCGGCGACATGCCGATGTCGTTACAGGTCAAGCTGCTGCGCGTGCTTCAGGAACGCGAAGTCCAACCCGTGGGGGCCAGTCAGGCGGTTCCCATCGACGTACGCGTGCTTTCGGCCACCCATCGCCAGCTCGACACCGCGATCGCCGAGGGCCGTTTTCGCCAGGATCTGTACTATCGCCTGGCGGTCGTCACCCTGGCCCTGCCGCCGCTGGCCCAGCGCCCCGAGGACATCGCCCCGCTGGCTCGACATTTCCTCGAGCGGTTGGCTGCCGTCGATCACACCAAGCCCAAGGTCTATTCACCCGACGCCATGGAACGCCTGGTGGCCTATGGCTGGCCCGGCAATATCCGCCAGCTGTCCAACCTGGTCGAACACAACGTGGCGCTATCGCGCGGACCGGTGATCAATCGACAGACCGTGGACAAGGCCCTGGCGCAACACAGCGACGACCACGCCAGCCCCACGTTGGTTCGGCCCCTGGCCGAGGCGCGTGACGAGTTCGTGCGCGATTATCTGATCCACTTGTTGCGTTTGACTCAGGGCAACGTCTCGCGCGCTGCCCGTCTGGCCGAGCGCAATCGCACCGAGTTCTACAAGCTGTTGTCGAAACACGGCGTGGAAGCCGGTCGCTACAAGCCGGACACCGGCTCGCTGTAGTCGATCAACGACACAGCCAGCGGCCGGCCCGCCCATCTGTCGCCGATAGGCAACAGGTGACCTCCAAGGCGCATCAGGCATTTAACGAAAATCGGCCACGAGGTGTCGCCGTCAGGCAACGTTTCGTCGCAGGCGCGCCGCACTCAGCAAAGCGACAACGACGACGCCCGGCGCTATTCGGCGCAAGTCATTGATTTATAAATAATTTAAAGTTGGCACGCCGTTTGCTTTCAAGCTCTGAAAGCAATAGAAAGACGGGGCCACTGGGTTTGCGACAGGGGCACCCCGCCGTTCACGACCGCGCCGCAGCTGCTGTGTGTTCGGTCCCGGTTTCGTCTGGTCGGGCCATGAAGCTTCGGTCCCCCCTCGTGCCTCGGCAACATGGCCCGATCAAGGCGAATGCAAGAAGCGATCCACAAGATCGCCAGACGTTTCGTTGATCGAGCCGGCGTCTCCCGGTCCCCCCTCGTGCCTTGGCGTCGCCGGTTCGGCTCAACGGATCTGACAATAGAAAAGCTGCTGAAACAGCTCTTTGACTATCGCTGAATCAGCGATCCGAGGCCGCGAAAGCGGCCTTTTTTTTCCTCCTCACGAAGCCGGATCAAGGCGCGAGATGAGACGTTCATGGATACCGCCGAAGCCGCCGTTGCTCATGATCACGATCGTATCGCCGGCCTGGACGACTGCGGCGATATCCTCGATGAGCGTATCGATATCGCTGGCACTGGCCACGCCTGCTGCGTGCTCGGCAAACACGGTTTCCGGCGACCAGTCCAGCCCGTCGGCATAGACGAACACGCGATCGGCGGATACAAAGCTGGCCGCCAGCGTGGCGGCATGTACCCCGGCGCGCATGGTGTTCGAACGCGGTTCGAAAACCGCGACCAGCTGGCCGGTGGCAGCACCGGCCAACCCCTCAAGCGTGGCCGCGATCGCCGTCGGATGATGAGCGAAATCGTCAAAGACCGCGATACCGCCCGGTGTCCCTCGAAGCTCCAGGCGTCGCTTGACGCCGTGAAAGACCGATAGCGCGGCCAGCCCCTCGTCCGGCGCCACCCCGAGCGCATCGAGGGCGGCCAGCGCGGCACAGGCGTTGGCGATGTTATGCGCCCCGCGCTGTCGCCACGTCAGCTCGCCAAGCGCCTGGCGCCCGCGGGCCAGCATCCACCGCTGGCCGTCGGCGCTGGCCTGCTCGCTGTGCCAGCCGGACGCGCTGTTGAACTCGATGACCGGTGTCCAGCATCCCTGGGCCAGCACGTCGGCCAGTGCCGGCTCCGCCGCGTTGACCACCAGCTGCCCGGCCGCGGGCACGGTACGGATCAGGTGATGGAACTGGCGCTGAATAGCGGCCAGATCATCAAAGATATCGGCGTGATCGAATTCGAGGTTGTTCAACACCAGCGTACGTGGGCGGTAATGAACGAATTTCGAGCGCTTGTCGAAAAACGCAGTGTCGTATTCGTCGGCTTCGACGACGAAGACCTCGTCGGGATCACCGAGCGCAGCCGACACCCCCAGATCCTGGGCGATACCGCCGATCAGAAACCCGGGACGGCGCCCGGCGTGGGTCAACACGTGGGCGATCATGCTCGTGGTCGTGGTCTTGCCGTGTGTGCCGGCCACGGCGATCACATGACGCCCGGCGAGCACGTTCTCGGCCAGCCACTGCGGGCCCGAAACATAGGCCAGGCCCGCATCGAGGACATATTCCACGCAGGCGTTGCCCCGGCTCATGGCGTTGCCGATGATCACCTGGTCCGGGTGCGGCAAGAGATCGGCGGGATCATACCCCTGGCAGACCGCAATACCGGCCTCGGCCAGCTGTGTGCTCATCGGCGGATAGACATTGGCATCCGATCCGGTCACGCGATGACCGGCTGCCCGGGCCAGCATGGCCACACCGGCCATGAACGTGCCGCCGATGCCCAGAATATGAACGTGCATCAGCACTCCTTGAGAAAACGACGCCATCGCGCCGCTGGAAATTCAGCCTGTCGTGGCCCGCGCCGAAAGCCGCGCGCGACGAGACGCTCACCCCAGAACCGAGAACACCAAGAGTACGAGCGCTTCGAAGCCGATGGTCACACCGACCGCCAGCGCGATCGATACATCCAGCGCATGACGATAGATATGGCTATAGACCGCCAGGCCCCAGAGACCGATGATCACGTAGGCCAGTGCAGCCAGCGGTGAGTTGAGGGTGATATCACTGGCGCGCTGGGCCTGGGCAATGCTTTCCAGATACGGCAACAAGGCCCAGGTCGCCGGCAGCATGGCCAGGGTGATCAAGGTTCCCGTGCCGAACAGCGCTGTACCGGTCTGATGAAGCCGATTCGACAGTTTGCGAATACGCAGTACCGTCGCGGCATACAGGCCGAGCAGGATGGTCGCCAGGATCGCCTGCACGAATGCAGCCGTCGGCGCCCCCAGCAGAGCGATCTGGGCGAATTGAGCGATACAATAAGCCACGGCCGTCGCGATCAGCGTCGACTGGTTGCCCGGCAGGTCCTGTGGACCGCAGCGGAAAAGCACCAGATCGATGAGTCGGCGGACAATTCCTATGTTCAAGGCGCGTCCTATGCAGTCCAAGCGCGAGTTGGCGAACCCGATGATACCCGAGCCACCGGCCCAAGCGACAACGATAACCACCACGGCCGAGCTGGTGACCTTCATCGATGCCGTGGCGCATCGAGCCTGGGTCGCGATCGACACCGAGTTTCTGCGGGAAAAGACCTATTACCCGAAGCTCTGCCTGGTTCAGATTGCCGACACCGAGATATGCGGCGTCATCGACGTACTGGCGATCGAGGATCTTTCCGCGCTCGTCCGGCTGCTGGTCGATGCCGAGACCATCAAGGTCTTTCATTCGGCCGAGCAGGATCTGGAAGTCCTGCTGCATACCCTCGGCGTCATGCCTGCGCCCTTGTTCGATACCCAGCTGGCCGCCCCGCTTGTCGGCCTGGACGATCAGATGGGCTATGCCCGCATGATCGCGGCCTTGCTGGATGTCTCGTTATCCAAGGCCCATACCCGCACCGACTGGAGTCGGCGTCCGCTGCCTGCCGGCGCGATCGATTACGCCGCCGACGACGTGCGTTATCTGGCCGTGGCCTATCCGCGACTGGTCGCGGCTCTGGGCGCACGTGATCGCCTGGGCTGGGTGATGGACGACACGGCCCGCATGACCGATCCCGCCCGCTTTGCGCCGGCGCCGGAAACAGCCTGGCGACGGGTGAAAGGTTGGTTCCATCTGCCGGCCGGTACTCAGCAGATACTGGCCGAGCTGGCGGCCTGGCGCGAGCGCGTGGCCGTCGAGGCCGATCGGCCCAGGCGCTGGATTTTGAGCGATACGGCGCTGATAACGCTGGCCGAACAGGCCCCGACCGACGATATCACCCTGGCCGACACGGTCGAGTTGTCCGACAAGATGCTGGCCCGTCATACCGATGAGCTGCTGGCCGCCATCAGCCGCGGCAAGGCGGCCCCGGCAACCGTGCTCGACCCGGATGCCGGCCCGCCGGACAACGCCACCAAGCGCCTCATCAAGCACGGCATGCAGGCTCTGGAGCAAGCCGCACAGGCGGCCGAGCTGCCCGCGGCCACGCTGGGCAGCCGCGCCGAGATCGCCCGCCTGGTCGCCGGCCGACGGGATACACGCCTGCTCACCGGCTGGCGAGCGGAGATCGCCGGCCGCGACGTGCTGGCTGCTATCGAGGCCCACCAGGGCGCGTCGTCATAAGCCAAAAAAAGCCCGGTCGCACCAATGCGCACCGGGCTCTGATCTGCCTGCCACGCGAACTCAGACGTCTTTGAGTGCGGCCTCGATACGCGCGAAGATCTCATCGACCTCGCCCATGCCGTAAACCTCCTTGAGCAGGCCCTGCTTGCGATAGTACTCGGCAAGCGGGGCGGTCTGCTCGGCGAATACCGACAGACGATTGCGGATCGTGTCTTCGTTATCGTCGGAGCGCCCGCGGGCCATCAGCCGGCCCACGATCTCTTCGTTATCGACCTGCAGATGCACCACGGCCTGGAGCGGGCGATCGAGCTCGGCGAGCAGTTCGTCGAGTGCTTCGGCCTGAGCCGCGCTTCGTGGAAAGCCATCCAGGATGAAACCATTCTCGGTATCGGCCTGGGTCAGGCGCTCGCGCATCATGCCCACGACGATATCGTCGGAGACGAGCTCGCCGGCGTCCATGGCCGCCTTGGCCTTCTTGCCCAGCTCGGTCTGTTCGGCCACCGCGTTTCGCAGCAGATCACCGGTCGAAACCTGGGGCACGCCGTAGCGCTCTACGAGCTTGGCACTCTGTGTTCCCTTGCCCGANCCGGGCGCGCCCAGCAGCACGATTTTCAGCATGTCATCTCCGCCAAAAGACCTTGGTATAAAACATTTTTGCGGTCATCTGCGCACAAGCCTGCCTGCCCGTCACCGACCGACCCAGCAACTTAGCGGTGTGCCTGCGGCAAGTCAATTGTCGGCGCCAGAAGCGCTCGCGTATGCTCTGGCCCCTGATCGACCCGTCACCGGCCGGCCAGCCATTGCCGGCTCGACAAAGTACAACCACTCGGCAAGGGGAAGACTCGATGACGAAGAAGAACGCGTTCTATGCTCAAAGCGGTGGCGTGACCGCCGTGATCAACGCATCGGCCGCCGGCGTCATCGAGGCCGCACGACAGCATCACGACACCATCGGCACCGTGTATGCCGGGCGTGACGGCATCGTGGGGGCCCTGACCGAAGATCTGATCGATACCTCTGCAGAAACCGACGAAGCCATCGCGGCGCTACGCCATACCCCGGCCGGGGCCTTTGGTTCGGCCCGCTACAAGCTCAAGAGCCTGGAAGAAAACCGGGCCCAGTACGAGCGGCTGATCGAGGTCTTCAAGGCCCACGATATCGGTTATTTCTTCTACAACGGTGGCGGCGACTCGGCCGATACCTGCGAAAAGATCAGCCATCTGTCCGACGAGATGGGCTACCCGATCCAGGCGATCCATATCCCCAAGACCATGGATAACGACCTGCCGCACACCGACTGCTCGCCGGGCTTCGGCAGCGTGGCCAAGTACACGGCCGTGTCGATCCGCGAGGCCGGCTTTGATCTGCACAGCATGTGCAAGACCTCGACCAAGGTCTTCATTCTCGAAGTGATGGGCCGGCACGCCGGCTGGACGGCCGCGGCCGGCGGCCTGGCCGCCGAGACCGAGGGCGATGCCCCGCATATCCTGCTGTTTCCCGAAATCGAGTTCGATCGGGCCAAGTTTCTGGCCAAGGTCGATGCCACCGTCAAGGCCCACGGGTTCTGCACCATCGTGGCCTCGGAGGGTGTGGAGGTCGCCAACGATCGCGACGACCGCGATATCGATGCCTTCGGCCACGTCCAGCTCGGCGGTGTCGCCCCCACCCTGGCCGATCTGATCAAGAACGAGCTGGGCTACAAATATCACTATGCGATCGCCGATTATCTGATGCGCGCGGCTCGGCATATCGCCTCGGCCACGGACGTCGAGCAGGCCTATGCCGTCGGCCGGGCTGCGGTCGAGTACGCCGTGGCGGGCAAATCCGGCGTGATGGTCACGATCGAGCGCACAAGCGACACGCCCTATGAATGGACGATCGGCGAGGCGCCGCTGGCGGACGTGGCCAACGTCGAGAAATTCATGCCGCGCAACTTCATCAGCGAAGACGGCTTTCATATCACCGATGCCGCAAGGCGCTATCTCAAGCCGCTGATCGCCGGGGAGAGCTATCCGCCGTATATCGACGGCCTGCCGGACTATGCCCGGCTCAAACTGGCGCCGGTGGCGAAAAAACTCGGCACCACTTTCAAGGTTTGAGACACTCGACACCTGTTTTTACATTCATGCACAAAAGGACAGCTCATGGGCTATGAAGCACTGACCCCGGGCGATAAGGCACCCGAGGAAATCACCGTCATCATCGAGATCGTCGAAGGCGCATCGTCGGTCAAGTACGAGGTCGACAAGGACAGCAATTGTCTGATGGTCGATCGTTTCATGAACGTCGCCATGCACTACCCGGCCAACTACGGGTTCGTGCCCAAGACGCTGTACGACGACGGTGATCCGGTCGACGTACTGGTTCTCACCCCCGAGCCGATCGTGGCCGGCTCGGTCATCGAATGCCGTCCCGTGGCCGTGCTGGGCACCGAGGACGAATCCGGCCTGGACGCCAAGATCCTGGCCGTGCCCAAGGACAAGGTCGCCACGGACTATTACAAGGCCGTGCGGGATCTGGACGACGTCGACGAGCGCTTGAAGAACAAGATCGCCCACTTCTTCGAGCATTATAAAGACCACGAAAAAGGCAAGTGGTCCAAGATTTCCGGCTGGGAAGGCGCCGAGAAGGCCAAGGCCGAAATCCAGAAATCGATCGAGGCGTACAACAAGAGCTGATCGCTCTCGCAGCGCACGAATCGACAAGCCCTCGGCGTTTCGGCGTCGAGGGCTTTTTCGTGTGGCGCAGACGAACGGGCATGGGCCTGACGAATACCGCGAGCGCGCGGTCCGAGGGCCGCGATATCCGATCCGCCTGTTCGGCGTAACGACCGGATGTCGCGGCGTGTGCCCGCAACGCGCTAGAAGACCACCTGAGCGCGTGCGTTCACGGTGTTGCCGTCATCGTGGCCGTAGTAGCCATTGGCCGGATCGCCGAAGTTCGAACGCTGGTTATCGGTCTGCCAGATCGTGTCGGCGACGATCAGTCGGGCGAAGCGGTTGAGATACCAGTCGATGCCGAACGTCGCGCCGTGGCCGTCGCCCCCGCCGAATCGGTCATGCGAGGAGCTGATGGCACCGTAGCGTGCGACCAGTTGCCAGACGCCCGCCCCGCCATCGGTCACGGGATGCTCGATCGGCGGCAGCGTCCATACCCCCTGCTTGGTCGAGTAGCCGAATTTCTCGCCGATCACCGTCCAGCCGATCTGGCCGGAATAAGCCTCGAGACGGGCATCTCCGCTGCTGCGCGAGTTCACGTCCATCGAGCCGTATTCCGCACCGGCGGCGAACGGCCCGTACAGCCCGGCCAGCTCCAGGCCCCACGAGGTGCTGTCCTCGGCATCCACGAAAGGACCCACCACACGCAGATTGTCGTTGAACGCACCGGCGATCACGGCCCGATCGGTGAAGCGCGGCTCGCGTTCGCCGTCGAAATCCTTGTAATAGCCGTTGGCCCCCAGATGCACGATCGCGTTGTCGGTGTGGACCGGGTTCCAGTGCGCACGAGAACGCACGAGCAGATTGTTGGAGGCGACTTGGCTTTCGTTGGACGAGCCCTTGCTCACGGCGAACGAGATATGATCGTCGTGGTTGCCGTAGAACACGCCCGTCAGCCCGACGTTATAGGACCCGGGCACGCTGTCGATATCGTTGGCGACGACGTTGCGATCGGTGAACCAGGTCCACTTCGACGAGGTACGACCGTCCAGGCCCGAGTCCGCGAATTTCTTGCCGAGATAGATCACCCCCTGGCCGAGCTCGAAGCGTTTCTGGGTGGCCAGATAGGTATCACGCAGCCCGATCGAGCCGCCGGCGAGCTCCACTTCGAGCTTGTAGAGTATCGGATCGGTCAGCTGGCCCTCGACGTCGAGGCGCACACGACGGAACTCGCTACCCGAGATATTGCGCGAGTTGAGATCGCTATTGTGGCCGGTAAACCGGGAGCCATCGGTCGTCGAGCCGTCGTACTGGATACGCCCGCCGATACCGAACACGAACTGGCCGTCGGGGCTCGTGAACTCCGGCGCACCGGATGACCAGTCGACCTTGACGCCGCTGTTCTGCATGGCCCTGACCTTCTCTTCCAGCGCGGCCACGCGATCGGTCGAGGGTGCCTGATTGGCCAGGCCGGGGGCCGTGGCCTCCTGAGCGCCCGGCTGGATCTGATCCTGCCGGGAGACCTCGTCGACCGGCTTCACGCGGCCCGGAGTGTCTGCCGAGCGCACACGCGAATCGGCCAGTCGGCGATCGGAGCGGGGCTTGGCCCGCTCGGGGCGCTCTGCCTCCACCGCATCCAGACGTTTCTTGAGCTGGGCGATCTGATCGGCCTGCTGCTGGACCAATTGCGCCAGTTCTTCGTTGGTCGGACCGTCTGCAGCCAGGCTTGCCGGTACATAGGCTGTTGCGATCGTCATACCCAACGTGGCCGACCCGACGAGTCGACATACCACGGATGTCATATCAGTGCCCCCTTATCTGGCGATTAAAGCGGGCACAGATTAGCGATTTTAATATGAATGTCGCATACACCTTTAGGCGTATCACCCTGCTTAATCAATGCACTGGCGAGTGACACATCAATACGTGGCAGGTTTTCGTGGATTTTTCACTACGTTGATCAACGCTCGGTCAGACGCGGCAACAGGTCGTGTAAATTGCAGGGCCGGGTCCGGGCATCGATCTGCGCGGCGATCAGCTTGTCCCAGGCATCGACCACTGCGCCGGAGGAGCCCGGCAGACAGAAGATGAACGTGGCCTTGGCCACACCCGCGATCGCCCGCGATTGCAGCGTGGACGTACCGATCGTTTCATACGAAAGATAGCGAAACATCTCGCCGAAGCCCTCGATCTCGCGATCGAAAAGAATCGAGAGCGCCTGCGGTGTCACATCGCGCCCGGTCAGACCCGTACCGCCGGTGGTGATCACCACATCCGGCGCCTCGTCGGCGATCCAGCGCGAGACGATCGCTCGCAGCTCGTGGATATCGTCGCGACAGATCCGCTTGTCGTGTAACACATGGCCGGCGTCTTCCAGGCGCGCCACGAGCGCAGCGCCGGATGTGTCCGATCGGCTGTCGCGTGTATCCGACACGGTAAGCACGGCAATACGAAGAGCGGCAAATGCGTCGGCCATGGGCGATTATCGGGATGGCGGTAAACCGCTAGCCTGCCATAGCCGCGTGCCGATCGGCATGCCCTGCTATAATCGGGCGTCGATCGCGGTTCGCGGTCGATTCACTCTCGGCCGACCCCATGACATCCCGTTCATGTGACCCGCTCGGCCCTTCCATCGATCAGGACCGATCAGGACACTTATGTCATTCGACAGCCTCGGCCTGTCGCCGCATCTCTTGGCGACCATCGAGAACGCCGGCTATACCCAGCCGACCCCGATTCAATCACAGGCCATTCCGCCGATCATCGAAGGCGCTGACGTACTGGGCGCGGCCCAGACCGGCACCGGCAAGACCGCGGCCTTCGTACTGCCGATTCTGGAACGCCTGGGCACCAGCCATCAGAAAAAACCACGCGTACTCGTGCTGGCCCCGACACGTGAACTGGCTGCCCAGGTCGCCGAGTCGGTGGCCACCTATGCCGGCGATACCAAGCTCAAGCACACCGTAGTCTTCGGCGGTGTGGGCTATCAGCCCCAGATTTCGGCCTTCAAGCGTGGCGTGGATATCGTGGTCGCCACGCCGGGCCGGCTGATCGATCATCTCGATGAAGGCCGTCTTGATCTGTCGGACTTGACCACGCTGGTGCTCGACGAAGCTGATCGCATGTTGGACATGGGCTTCATCCACGATATCAAGCGCGTGCTGAAATACCTGCCCAAATCGCGCCAGACGCTGCTTTTTTCAGCCACCTTCTCCAAGGAAATCCGCAAGCTGGCCGGCTCGCTGCTCACCGATCCGGTGGAAATCGATGTCGCCCCGCGCAACGCTACGGCCGAACGCGTCAGCCACCGCGCCGTTCTGGTGGAAAAATCCGCCAAACGCGCGGTGCTGTCGCACCTGATCCGCAGCGGCGACTGGAGCCAGGTGCTCGTGTTCACCCGCACCAAACACGGCGCCAACCGCCTGGTTAAACAGCTGGAAACCGACGGCATCACCGCGGCCGCCCTGCACGGCAACAAATCGCAGAATGCGCGCACCAAGGCCCTGTCCGGCTTCAAGGACGGCACCGTGACCGCGCTCGTCGCCACCGATATCGCCGCCCGCGGTATCGATATCGACGGCCTGCCGCACGTCGTCAACTACGAGCTGCCCAACGTCGCCGAGGACTATGTCCATCGCATCGGGCGCACCGGGCGTGCCGGCGCGGCCGGTGAAGCCATCTCACTGGTGGCCAAGGACGAGCGCAGCTATCTCAAAGCCATCGAGAAGCTCATCGACCAGAGCGTCGAGCGCATGGAAGTCGAGGGCATGGATCCCGAGATCATCAAGGCCGCAGCCGCGCGTGACGCCGAAGCCGCCAAGAACGAGCCCCAGCCGAAACCCGGCAATCGCGGGGGCCGCGGGGGCAACAAACCGTCACGCCGCGGCGGCGGCGGGAATCAGTCTGGCGGCGGCGACAAGTCCGGGAACAACTCCGGCAACCGCGGGCGCCGACGCCCGCCCGGTGACGGCGCCGCCAACGAGGCCGGCCACGCGCGGCCCAAGCGCGGCAACCGCCGCGGCGGCCGGCGCTCCGGCGGCGGTGGCAACAAGCCCCAGGGCTGAAGCCAGACAGAGAACGGCATAGACAAGGCGAGCCACGGCTCGCCTTTTTTCATTCTCGCTTGCTTTACAATAGCGCCATGATCGCGTTCAAACACCTCACCCTGCGTCGCGGGCCGCGCAAGCTGCTCGAAGACGTGGATCTGCGGATTCAGGCCGGCCAGCGGGTCGGCATCGTCGGAGCCAACGGCACGGGCAAGTCCTCGTTGCTTTCGATGATGCTCGGCGAGCTGACGCCGGATGCCGGCGATATCGAGATTCCCACGCATCTGGATATCGCCACCGTACGCCAGCATGCCCCCGCCGGCAGCCAGCCCGCCATCGAGTACGTGCTGGACGGCGATAGCGAGCTGCGCGGCGTCGAAGCCAGACTGGCCACGGCCGAGGCCGAGGGCGACGGCAACGCCATGGCCGAATTGCACGGCCGCCTGGCCGAGATCGACGGCTATGCAGCACGCGCCCGGGCGGCGCGCTTGCTGCACGGCCTGGGCTTTGCCCCCAGCGCGCACGACGCACCGATCGATGATTTCTCGGGCGGCTGGCGCATGCGCCTGAACCTGGCCGCCGCCCTGATGCATCGCTGTGATCTGCTCTTGCTCGATGAGCCGACCAACCATCTGGATATGGATGCGGTGTTCTGGCTACAGGAATACCTGGCGGCCCATCCGGCCACCCTCGTGGTCATCTCCCATGACCGGGATTTTCTGGATGCCCTGGTCACCCACACGCTGCATCTGGAGCACGGCGGAGCCACGCTGTACACCGGCAACTATTCCACCTTCGAGCTGATGCGTGCCGAGGCCAAGGCCCAGCAACAGGCAGCCTACGAAAACCAGCAGAAGAAGCTGGCCCAGCTACAGGGCTTCGTCGATCGTTTCCGTGCCCAGGCCACCAAGGCGCGTCAGGCCCAGTCCAAGCTCAAGCAGATGGAGCGGATGGAGAAAGTCGAGGCCGCGCACTGGGACACCCCGTTTTCCTTCCAGTTCTTGAAGCCCGATCGGCTGCCGGAAACCCTGCTGCGTATCGACGACGTGGATATCGGTTACGACGGTAATCCGTTGGTCGGGGATATCAAGCTACGGCTCGTACCCGGCGATCGACTGGCCATTCTGGGTCGCAACGGGGCCGGCAAGTCCACGGTGATGAAGCTGCTGGCCGGCGAACTGGCTCCCATGGCCGGGGAGGCCCAGCCGGACAAATACCTGAAGATCGGCTATTTCGCCCAGCACCAGCTCGAAGTGCTAGACGACACCGCCAGTGCGGCCCAGCATCTGCAGCGCCAGGCCCCCAACGCCAGTGAGCAGCATATCCGGGACTTCCTCGGCGGCTTCGATTTCCGCGGCGACAAGGCCCTGGAACCCATCGCTCCGTTCTCCGGCGGTGAAAAGGCGCGCCTGGCACTGGCCCTGGTCGTGCACGAAAAGCCCAACCTGCTGCTGCTGGACGAGCCGACCAACCATCTCGATCTGGACATGCGCCACGCCCTGGAGACCGCGTTGGCCGGTTACACCGGCGCGGTGGTGATGATCGCCCATGATCGTCACCTGATCGATGCCACCTGTGACCAGCTCTGGCGCGTGGCCGACGGTGCGCTGGAACCCTTCGACGGCGATCTGGATGACTATGCCAAATGGCTGTCGCGCCAGAACGCGGCCAAGGAAGGCAAGGAGACAGCCAAACCCCGGGTCAGCGACAGCAAGACAGCGCGCAGAAGCTCGGCCGAACAGCGCGCGGCCGAGAAACCGCTCAAGAACCAGATCAAGAAAGCCGAAGAGGAAATGGCGCGGCTGACGAAAAAGATCAAGGCCCTGGACACCGAACTGGCCAAG
>PBAO01000019.1 GCA_002715985.1 Lysobacterales bacterium
GGCCAACAACCAGCTGATGCAATCGCTGGGGTTTTCCGCGACGCCGACCATCGTCTATCGCGACGACAGCGGCGATGTCCAGGTGGTTCAGGGTGTCCCACAGGGCGATGCGATGACCGCCGCCATGGGCGGCCCGAAACCGTGAAGACAGACGGCCGGACATGAGCGGCCATATCGATGCGCGTTTTCGTCCGGTAACACAAGCGGATCGCGATAGCCCATCGCACGGCTCGAACATGCAGCACCGCCGACGCGGGATGCTCAGGCGAGATTGCACCGGGTTATTTCTTCTAGGCCGGTACGGCTTGTCTGCGCTCCGCGCAGCCGCCGAACGATTGTTTATGGGTCGGGAGTTCGAACTGAGGTGTCAGACAATAAAAAAGGCCACCTGAATCAGGAGGGTCTTTCTTAGTATGGTGCGCCCAGAGAGATTATTCGCCGGCTACGCCGGCTCACCCCTTCGGGGCCGGTACGGCTGCGCCGTAGCGTTCGTCTGCGCTCCGCGCAGCCGTCGAACGATTGTTTATGGGTCGCGAGTTCGAAATGAGTTGTCAGACAATAAAAAAGGCCCACCTGAATCAGGAGGGCCTTCTTTAGTATGGTGCGCCCGGAGAGATTCGAACTCCCGACCTTGCGGTTCGTAGCCGCACGCTCTATCCAGCTGAGCTACGGGCGCATTGCTCGTTTTGATTGTCTGGCGGAGAGGGAGGGATTCGAACCCTCGAAGAGGCTATAAACCCCTTACTCCCTTAGCAGGGGAGCGCCTTCGACCACTCGGCCACCTCTCCGATACTGACAATCTTCGCCTGATTCAACGCGAAAGGCCAAACCCAGCCCTTTGCATCGATTGGTCGAACAAAGCGACTATCAAATCGGCGGGGCTTTCGTGTGCGTCCGCGATCAATCAAGAGCGCGAATAATAGCCCTGAAACCGTTGTGACACAAGTCTTTTCGTTCGATTTTTCCAATATCTTTCGATTCATCCCGCCACGACAGGCCTGGCGGCCCCGCAGCCGACGACACACGGCGTCTCGGCTACGGATCCGGCGCGCTCTTACTGCTCTTCGGTCGGTGTCAGCTCGGACTCGACCTTCTTCGGCTCTTCGTCGAGATCGAACTCGTCGTGCAGCGCGCGCACGGCCAGCTCCAGGTATTTGTTCTCGACCACGATCGAGATCTTGATCTCGGTGGTGGAGATCATGCGGATATTGACGTTTTCGTCAGCCAGCACCTTGAACATGCGCGCGGCCACGTTGGCGTGCGAGCGCATGCCAACCCCCACCAGCGAGACCTTGCAGACATCCGGCACACCGGAGACGTCGCGCGCGCCGATTTCCGGGGCCACCTTCTCGAGCATTTCCTTGGCCGCTTCGTAATCGCGCTTGTGCACGGTAAAGGTGAAGTCGGTAAGCGTGTAGTCGCTGGACGAATCGCCCGAGACGTTCTGCAGGATCATGTCGACTTCGATATTGGCCTCGCCGATGGGCCCCAGTACCGCGTAAGCGATGCCGGGCCGGTCGGGTACGCCCAGTACGGTGAGCTGCGACTCGTCCTTGGTGAAGGCGATGCCGGAAATGATCGGTTCTTCCACGTATTCCTCCAGGGTGATCAGGGTGCCGGGGCCTTCCTCGAAGGTGGAGAGCACACGCAGCGGCACGCCGTATTTGCCGGCGAATTCCACCGCACGGATCTGCAGCACTTTCGAGCCGAGACTGGCCATCTCGAGCATTTCTTCAAAGGTGATCTTTTCAAGCCGGCGGGCATTGGGCACCACGCGCGGATCGGTCGTATAGACGCCGTCGACGTCGGTATAAATCTGGCATTCGTCTGCGTTCAGTGCAGCGGCCAGCGCGACCGCCGTGGTATCCGAGCCGCCACGGCCCAGCGTGGAGATCGAGCCATCGCTGGTGATGCCCTGGAAGCCGGCGACGACCGCAACCTGACCGTCGTCGAGCGCCGCGCGCAGGTTGTTGCCCTCGATTTCCTCGATCCGGGCTCTGGAGTGGAAATCGTCGGAGACGATCGGCACCTGCCAGCCGGTGAACGAGCGCGCCTGGCAGCCGATATGCTGCAGCGCCATCGACAGCAGCGCGATAGTGACCTGCTCCCCGGTCGACAGCAGCACATCCATCTCTCGCGCCACGGGCTTGCCGGAGAGCTCGCCGGCCAGCTCGGTCAGGCGATCGGTCTCGCCGCCCATGGCCGAGACGACCACAACGACCTGGTCGCCGGCGTCTCGATAGCCTTTGATCTTCTCGGCGATCTTCTTGATCTTGTCGACCGAGCCGACGGAGGAGCCGCCGTATTTCTGGACAATCAATGCCATGGATTCGTGTTTCCTTGTCCTGATGTCGCCCGAGACGAGCGAGAGTTCATCCGATTACCGATACCAGACTATGCCAGACGCTCGCTCACCCAGGCAGCCACGCTTTCGAGTGCGGCGTCCAGATTCTCGGGCTGGCTGCCGCCGGCCTGGGCCATGTCCGGCCGCCCGCCGCCCTTGCCGCCGACCTGTGAGGCCACGTGATTGACCAGCTCGCCGGCCGGCGTCTTGTCCGACACGCTCTTGGCGACGCCGGCGATCAGGGCAACCTTGCCGTCCTCGGCCGCGCCTAACACCACAATGGCCCCGTCGAGCTTGTTCTTGAGCGCGTCCACGGTGTCACGAAGCGTCTTGCGATCGGCGCCGTCCATGCGACGGACCACGAGATGGGCATCGCCGATGGCCTGAGCTTCACTGGCCAGATCCGCGCCCTGGCTGGCGGCCAGTTTCTGATTGGCGGCCTCGAGCTGTTTTTCCAGGCCCGAGACGCGTTCAAACAATCGGTCGAGCTTGTCCTCGATCTCCACGGGGGCGGTCTTGAAGCGCGCGGCCAGGCGTGTCTGACGATCGATGACCTCTTGAATATAAGCCAGCGCATGCGAGCCGGTCACGGCCTCGAGCCGTCGATTACCGGCCGAAACGCCGCGCTCATCAGTGATTTTCACAAAACCCAGCGCGCCCGTGGCCGGCGCGTGCGTGCCGCCACACAGCTCGACCGAGTAGTCGCCGAAACGCACCACGCGCACGGTGGAGCCGTATTTCTCGCCAAAGAACGCCATCGCTCCTTCGGCCACGGCCCCATCGTAGGACCGCTCATAGATCTGGCCCTCGATATTGGCGCGGATCTTGTCGTTGACCTGGGCTTCGATGGTCGCCAGCTGTTCCGGCGTGACCGCCTCGAAGTGCGAGAAATCAAAGCGCAGCCGATCAGGGGCGACCATCGAGCCCTTCTGGCGAACATGGCTGCCCAGAGTCTCGCGCAGGGCGGCATGCAACAGATGGGTGGCCGTGTGGTTAAGCTCGATATCGTGGCGACGCGCGATATCGACCTCGGCGTTGACCGCCACGCCGGCCGTTGCCGTGCCCGAATCGACGTGGCCGAAGTGCAGGAACACGCCGCTCTGTTTCTGGGTATCGGTGACGGTGAACGTGAATTCGTCGCCGGCGATCTGGCCGGTATCACCGACCTGGCCGCCCGATTCGCCGTAGAACGGTGTGGTATCGAGCACGAGCACGCCGGCGGCCCCGGCCTCGATGGCATCCACCGGCTGGCCTTCCACCAGGAGGGACACCACGCGGGCAGCCGCGTGTATCTGGTCATACCCCACGAAATCGGTGGCCTTGCCCACGTCGTCCAGCCGGGCGTGATAATCCGCGCCGAACTGGCTGGCCGCTCGGGCGCGCTCGCGCTGGGCGGTCATCTCGCGTTCGAAGCCGGCATCGTCGATCGTCAACTCACGCTCGCGCGCCACGTCGTTGGTCAGATCGACGGGGAAACCGTAGGTGTCGTAGAGCTTGAAGACCGTTTCGCCGGGAATCTCCGTACCCGACATGGCCGCGATGGCGTCCTCGAGAATCTTCATGCCCGCGGTCAGCGTTTCGGAAAACCGCTGTTCTTCCTGGGCCACCACGCGCTCGATCTGCGGGTAGGCCTCGGCCAGTTCGGGATAGGCCTCGCCCATCAGCTCGTTGAGCGGTGCGACCAGTTCGTGGAAGAAGGCCCCCTGTGCGCCCAACTTGTAACCGTGACGAATGGCCCGGCGCATGATCCGACGCAGGACATACCCCCGGCCCTCGTTGGAAGGCATGACGCCGTCGGCGATGAGAAACGCCGTGGCGCGGATATGATCGGCCACGACTTTCAGCGACGGCAGCTGGGCCTCGGCGGGCGTACCCGTGATGCCCACGGCGCGGGCCGCAGCGGCCATCAGCGTCTGGAATACGTCGATGCCGTAGTTGTCGTGCGTGCCCTGCATGACGGCCGCGATACGTTCCAGGCCCATGCCGGTATCGATCGAGGGCTTGGGCAGATCGACCATTTCGCCGTCCGGCTGGCGGTCGTACTGCATGAACACCAGGTTCCAGATCTCGACGAAACGATCGCCGTCTTCTTCCGGCGTGCCGGGCGGCCCGCCCCAGATGTGCGCGCCGTGGTCGTAGAAGATCTCGGAGCACGGACCACACGGCCCGGTATCGCCCATCTGCCAGAAGTTGTCCTTGGCACCGATGCGCGCCAGGCGTTCTTCCGGGATACCGATCTCGTCTTTCCAGATTGCCTCGGCCTCGGCGTCTTCTTCATAGACCGTGACCCAGAGCTTGTCCTTGGACAGCCCCAGCTCCTCGGTCAGAAAACCCCAGGCAAAGTTGATGGCCTCGCGCTTGAAGTAATCACCGAAAGAGAAATTACCCAGCATCTCGAAAAACGTGTGGTGGCGGGCCGTGTAGCCCACGTTTTCCAGATCGTTATGCTTGCCGCCGGCGCGTACACAGCGCTGGGCCGACACGGCGCGCGAGTAATCACGCGGGTCACGGCCGAGGAACACATCCTTGAACGGCACCATGCCGGCATTGGTGAACAACAGCGTCGGATCGGCCGCCGGCACGAGGCTGGATGACGCCACGAACCGATGCGCGTTGGCCTTGAAATAATCGATGAAACGCGCTCGAACGGCGTTGGTGGACATCATGAGGGACACGCTCCCGGGCACTGGCCAAACAGCCGGCAAGTTTAGCAGAGACGGGCCATAAGCCTATGTGGATGAGCCATGCACTGCGGCTATCTTGTCGTCGTTGGTCTGGGTGCGATCGGTGCGGCTGCCCACCTTGATCGTGGTGTGCACACGCGGCGCGCCGAGATCATGGATCGTCTGGTGGCATTCCTTGAACGCGGCAAAGACATCATCCCACTCGCCCTCGACGTTGGTGCCGTAGGCATGCAGCTGCGGCTTCAAATGCCAGGCCTCAAGGATCGGCTGGCAGGCCGCGATATAGCGCGACACCGACAGGCCCACGCCCAGCGGGATGACACAGATTTCAGCGGTGACTTTCATGGGTGCGAAGATCAGCCAAACGGTGTCTCGATCATGGCATGACACGCGTCTGCGTTCGAAGCTAGTCGAACACCGCGGCCAGCTGGTCGCCGTCAAAACCGCGACGTTGCAGAAACCGCATCTGCTTGGCCTTGGTCGGAAAATCCTCGGGCCAGTCCGGGCCAAAACGTTTTTCGCGGGCCGCGCCGGCTATAGCGACCCAATCCGCCTCGGAATCGGCTAGCGCGGTATCGATCACCGACTCGGTGACGCCGGCCTGCATCAGCTCGGCGCGTATGCGTACCGGGCCGACGCCGCGCCGGGCCTTGCTGGCCACGCTGGCCTCGGCAAAACGCACGTCAGAGAGCAGATCGTCATCGACAAGACCATCGAGCACGATCTCGATCTCGTCCCGGGCGTGCTCATGCTTGGCCAGCTTGGTGACAAGCTCTTTGTACGCATGCTCGCGACGCGCCAGCAGATCCATCGCCCGCTTGCGAATCGCCAGACGCTCGGCCTGTATGTTGTCGTCATCACTCATGAAAAAGCTGTCTGCGAATGAACGCCAATAAACGCGAATGAATACAGGCGGTTATCCGCCGATGGACGCCGATTAAACACAGATTGAAGACGGATAAGACAAAACGGTACGGGTGGTGTGTAGGGCGTGTCGTCATAAGATAAGGCGGCGCACCGGCGGCCAAGCCGCGGCAAGGCAAGGCATCGCGCGTGCAGCGTGGTTATTCCACGTAAACGGGCGATAACGAAGGATTGCCGGGGCTTGGCCACCGGCCCATTCGGGTTGCTCGCGCCGGACGCGCCATGCCGCGTTACGGACCTTGACCGTGACGGGCCACGCTCGGCGGCCCGCGCCTTGCCTGACACGCCCGGCGCGAGCAATGCGACGTCATATCTTATGACGACACGCCCTAGGACGTTTCCCACTCACCTATCTGTCGTTCTTATCTTTTTCATCTGCGGCTATCGGCGTTCATCGGCGGATTGGCTTTCTTTTCATTCGCGTTAATTCGCGTTCATTTGCGGATGAGCATCACTTGCCGCTCTTGTCATCCGGTGCATCGCCAGAGAGCAGATCGGCATCGCCGGCTTCGGCGGTGGCGCTATCTTCGGCGGGTTCGGCCGCTTCTTCGCCTTTCTTCTTTTTCTTGGGCAGCAGCAGCTCGCGCAGCTTGGCTTCGATGCCCTGGGCGATCTCGGGGTTTTCCTTCAGGAACTTGCGGGCGTTGTCCTTGCCCTGGCCGATGCGATCACCGTTGTAGGAATACCAGGAGCCGGCTTTTTCGACCATGTTGTTGGCAACACCCAGGTCGATGATCTCGCCTTCGCGCGAGCTGCCCTCGCCGTAGAGGATTTCGAACTCGGCCTTGCGGAACGGCGGCGCCATCTTGTTCTTGACCACTTTGACGCGTGTCTCGTTGCCGATCACTTCGTCGCCTTTCTTGATCGAGCCGATGCGGCGGATATCCAGGCGTACAGAGGAATAGAACTTCAGCGCGTTGCCGCCGGTCGTGGTCTCGGGCGAGCCGAACATCACGCCGATCTTCATACGGATCTGGTTGATGAACATCACCGTGGTGCCGGTGCGCTTGATGTTCGAGGTCAGCTTCCGTAGCGCCTGACTCATCAAACGCGCCTGCAGGCCGACGTGGGAATCGCCCATTTCGCCTTCGATTTCGGCCTTGGGCGTCAAGGCGGCCACGGAGTCGATGACCACGATATCCACCGCCGCCGAGCGCACGAGCATGTCGGCGATTTCCAGCGCCTGCTCGCCGGTATCCGGCTGGGAGATCAGCAGGTTCTCGATATCCACGCCCAGCGCTTCGGCATAGCTGGGGTCCAGCGCGTGCTCGGCGTCGATGAACGCCGCGGTGCCGCCGGCCTTCTGGGTCTCGGCGATCGCCTGCAGGGTGAGCGTGGTCTTGCCCGAGGATTCCGGGCCATAGATTTCAACCACACGACCCCGCGGATAACCGCCCACGCCCAGCGCGATATCCAGGGTCAACGAGCCGCTGGAAATCGAAGCCACGTTGGAGTTGTCGACATCGCCCATGCGCATGACCGAGCCCTTGCCGAACTGGCGTTCAATCTGGCCCAGGGCAGCAGCGAGTGCTTTCTTGCGGTCTTCATCCATGGAGTTACTCCCCGTCGTCTGGCGCGCCGGCGCGCGTGTTGTCTTTTTACTCATGCTCGATGATACGGCCTGTGATTGTCATGTTGGGCGTTGTCAGGCGCCGGGGGCGTCGGGCAAACGCCAGCGTGCAAGCTGGCGATAAGCGCCGGGCGCGCCCTGTCGGCCGCTCTCGATCAGAGCCACGTGGCTAACGTGCCAGATCAGCGGCGGGAACAGGGGGCGCGGTGTCGGCGGCGCGCAATCGCGGATCACTGTGATATGCGGTGTGAAAGACGTGGGATCAACCCCGTCCGGGGCGAATTCGCCGGCCAGATCGTGTAAACGTTGCGGCGCGCGCTCGGGGCCGAACCATACACTGCGTGCCCGGCGAAAACCGCCAACACGGTCGATGCAGAGCGTAAACGCTGAACCGCGCACGGCCTGCCCGCGTGCCATGAGCTGCTGAACAGCCTGACGATCACAGACGCCGTGAAAAGCCAGCGTCAGATGCAGCCGCGACGGCGTCTCCAGCCGCCCGCCCAGGCCAAGCCGTGCCGCGCGCGGCACGATGTCGTCGGCCAGCTCGGTCGGCGGCACGAGAGCGAAGAACAGGCGCGCGCTCATGGCTAGATCCGCTCGACACGCTGCTTCAGCCCCACAAGCGCATGAATCACCGTCTGCTCGCGCACCGCACGCCGATCGCCGGCCAGCATCAGATGCTCGATGTCCGGCCTCGCCCCGGCCTGCTGCCAGCCGATGAAGACCGTGCCCACCGGTTTATCGTCGCTGCCGCCACCGGGCCCGGCCACACCGGAAACAGCCACCGCCCAGTTCGCACCGGACAGGGTGAGCGCGCCCTGCGTCATCGCCCCCACGACCGGGGCGCTGACCGCCCCGTGCGCGCTGATCAGGTGGTGATCCACCCGCAGATCCTCATGCTTGGCGGCATTGGAATAAGTGACGTAACCGCGCTCGAACCAGGCCGAACTGCCGGCGATACCGGTACACGCGCCGGCAATGAGGCCGCCGGTACAGGATTCTGCCGACACCAGGCTCTGGCGACGCGCGGTCATGGCCGCGGCAAGCTCGGCCACCAGCGTGTCCAGATCGGGGCGGTCGGTGGCGGGTAACGTATCGCTGATCATGATCCGAAGTATGCCAGCGCCGCGGCGCCGTGAAACCTCAGCGCGCGCTCAAAATACGTACAATCGCGTGCGGCCGCTTTGGCCGTGACCCCCGACCCAGCCGAGCCCTGCCCATGCACGAGACCGCCCCGCCGGCACGTCATGCCCATCACACCCCGATGATGCGGCAATACCTCGCCATCAAGGACGGCTATCCCGACATGCTCATGTTCTATCGCATGGGCGATTTCTATGAGTTGTTCTTCGAAGACGCCGAGCGCGCGGCCGATATCCTGGACATCACCCTCACCGCGCGCGGCGAATCGGGCGGCGAGCGGATTCCGATGGCCGGCGTGCCTTATCACTCGGCCGAATCGTATCTGGCACGTCTGATCGCCCGCGGTGAATCGGTGGCCATCTGTGAACAGATGGAGGCCCCCGGGGCCACCAAGGGCCCGGTCAAGCGCCAGGTCGTGCGCGTAGTCACACCGGGCACGGTCACCGACGATGCGCTGATGGACGCGCGCCGGGCGAATTTCATCGTGGCCGTGGCCCCGGCCAAACGCGCCATCGGTATCGCCACCCTTGAGCTGGCCCGGGGCGATCTGGCGGTCACCGAAGTTGCCGATGAGGCTGCCCTGCACAGCGAGCTGGCGCGCCTGGCCCCGCGCGAGATTCTGGTGGCCGATGACAGCCCGCTGGTGTTCGAGGCCGGCGACACGGCACGCACCGAGCGCCCGGCCTGGCTGTTCGATGCCATCTCGGCCCGGCGCAAGCTGACCCAGTTCTTCGGCGTGGCCCAGCTCGATGGCTTTGGCTGTGGCGATATGCCGCGCGCGATCGCGGCCGCCGGCGCGCTCGTCGATTACGTCGAGGCCACGCAGCACGCCGCCCTGGCGCATATCGCCTCGATGCGTACCTATGCCATCACCGACACGCTGATTCTGGACGCCGCCACACGGCGCAACCTGGAGATCGAGCGTAGCGCCACGGGGGATGCACGCCACAGTGTTGTAGGCCTGCTGGATCGCTGTGCCACGTCCATGGGCGCGCGCGCGCTGCGCCGCTGGCTGGCCGAGCCCACGCGAGATTTCAACACCCTGCGTCATCGCCATCAGGCTATCGAAACGCTGGCCGGCGGCGCCTACGAGCCGATTGCCGACAAGCTGCGCAGCATGGTCGATGTCGAGCGTATCGCCACGCGTATCGCGCTGGGCTCGGCCCGCCCGCGCGATCTTTCCGGCCTGGCCGCGGCGCTGGCCGGCCTACCCGGCATCAAGGCCGAACTAGCCAGGCTCGATGCCCCCCTGCTGGCCGGTATCGATACCGCGCTCGACCCGGCCTCGGATCTGGCCGGATTACTGGCACGTGCCATCGTGGCCGCCCCGCCGGTTGTCGTGCGCGACGGCGGCGTGATCGCCACCGGCTACGACGACACGCTGGACGAGCTGCGCGAGCTTTCGGCCAACGCCAACGGCTATCTGGCCGATCTGGAAAAACGCGAGCGGGTGCGCACCGGGGTCGAGACACTCAAGGTGGGCTATAACCGGGTGCACGGCTACTACATCGAGATGGGCCGCGCGCACTCGGAAAAAGCCCCGCTGGACTATCAGCGCCGTCAGACGCTCAAGGCCGTCGAGCGCTATATCACGCCCGAGCTGAAATCCTTCGAGGACAAGGTGCTCTCGGCGCGCGAGCGAGCCCTGGCCCGTGAAAAACAGCTCTACGCCGACCTGGTGGCCGAGCTGGCCACGCACTTGTCGCGCCTGCAATCGATCGCCGACGGGCTGGCCCGGCTGGACGTACTGGCCGGGCTGGCGCGCTGCGCTGTCGACTATGGCTGGGTGGCCCCTGAGCTGACCGAGACACCCGGCATCAGGATCACCGGTGGGCGCCATCCCGTGGTCGAGCGGTTCTCCGACACCCCTTTCGTGGCCAACGACACCACCCTGGATGACGACACGCGGCTGTGGCTGATCACCGGGCCCAACATGGGCGGCAAGTCCACCTATATGCGCCAGACCGCGCTGATCGTCCTGATGGCCCATATCGGCTCGTTTGTGCCGGCTCAGGCCGCGGTTATCGGCCCGCTGGATCGGGTTTTCACGCGTATCGGCGCGGGCGATGATCTATCGGCCGGCCAATCGACCTTCATGGTCGAGATGAGCGAAACCGCCCAGATCCTGCATCACGCGACCGAGCGCTCGCTGGTGCTGCTGGATGAGATCGGGCGCGGCACCTCCACCTACGACGGCCTGGCCCTGGCCCGCGCCGTGGCCGAACGCCTGGCCGAGCACAATCGGGCCTATACCCTGTTTGCCACCCACTACTTCGAGCTCACACGCCTGGCCGCCGACTGGCCGGCCAGCAACAACGCCCATTTCGAAGTGGCCGACTACGCCAGCGGCGGCGAGCAGAAACTCGTCTTCCTGCACGCCATCCGCCCCGGCCCGGCCTCGCGCAGCTTTGGCCTGCAGGTCGCCGAGCTGGCCGGCGTGCCCAAGAAAGTCGTGCGCGCGGCCAAGAAACACCTGGCCGAGCTGGAACAAGCCGCCCCAGAAACCACCAGCCCGCAACTCGGGCTGTTCGAAGCGCCCTCGCCGGCGCCCGAGCCGGCCGAGCCCGAGCCCGACGTATTACGAGAGCGCTTGAGCGCGCTCGACTGTGATGCGTTGTCGCCGCGGGAGGCTCTTTCAATGTTGTATGAATTGAAGGCGTTGTCGAGCTCGGACACGGCTGAGGACTAGCCCGTACGCGTGTTACGCCAGCGATCGTCGAGCAACAAGCAGCTGACCCGGGCCTCGAGCGCTCTCGGCGCCGCGCCTGCCGCGCGAACACGCCGAATCGTCACCATCCCTGGGCGCCGCGGCGCAACCATTCATGCACGAATGCGAGTTTCCGATTCACCGGCTCGGACAACATGAACGGATAAAGATCGGCATGCCCCATCGACCGGTTCACGTGATTGATGCCGGCCGCAATCGCCGCGCCCACGCGGATCAAGCGCGCGGTATCCACCTCGGCATAGGGGTTCCACTGCGCGTGCGGCAGATGCGGCGAGCTGAGCCCGGAGGCGACGAAGCTGTCGGTGATATCGGTGAGATGCAACAGGTGTGAGGCGGTTTCGGCCCAGTCTTCGTGCGGGTGCGCCGAGGCATAGGTGGAGATGAACCGGCTCGCCCAGTCTGCCGGTGGGCCGTTTTGATAATGACGGCCCAACGCCTCGACGTAGTCGTCGCGCTCATCGCCGAAGACATCGCGAAACGCATCGAGAAAATCCTGGCGCAGGGCCAGACGCCACCAGAGCATATGCGCGATCTCGTGGCGCATATGACCGATCATGGTCCGATACGGCTCACCCAGGGCCTGGCGGCGCTTGGTGCGCACCACCGGATCCGCCTCGGAAACGCTGATGGTGACCACGCCGCCGCCGTGGCCCATCGGCGCCGGCTCGTCGTTGGCCTCGGCCAGCATATGAAAAGTCGGGCGCGTGCCGGGATCTTCCGGGCGAAACCACTGCCAGCGCCCGAGGTTGTCGATGACCCAGCGCTTGGCCAGTTCGGTGGCCGCCCAGTCGGAAATCGCGTTGTCGAGCGACGGATCGGGCGCCAGCGCCGTCATGGCACAAGCGCGACAGAATGCGCCTTCTTCAGGGGCGATCCAGTTACAGCCGATCCGCTCGCGATTGGCACAGAACGGCGGGGTCGGGATGAAGGCCCGGGCCTGTGGATCGTAAGCCACGGGCGTGCCCTGAGCGGTTGCCAGATTGTCGAAATACAGCGGCCCCGCGCCCAGCGGATTATCAAAGATATGCATATGATTCGTCGCGGCCAAAACAGGAAACACCGCTCAATCTACGCGCTTTGCACAAGTCTGCGTGATATTTGCCTTCCTGGCGCGCAGTTTATTTTCGGGCCCCACGCAGCGCGCTCGGGGCGATCGCGAACTGGCGCTTGAACGCACGTGAAAACACCGCGACCGAGACGAACCCACAGGCCATCGCGATATCCGTGATCGAGCGTTCGCTGGCGCTGATCAGCGCGTGGGCCTGTTCGAGCCGTATCTTTCGATACCAGGCCCCGGGCGAGCAGCCGAGGTGATGAGCAAAGACCGCCTGTACGCGGCGCGGCGAGCGGCCGATTTGCTGTGCGATGGCCGTCAACGATAACGGGGCTTCGATATGCGATTCCATCAGGGCCACGGCCCGTACCAGTACCGGGTCATGGCTACCCAGGCGTTCGACGAGCGAGCGCCGCTGGCCGCCGGCCATGACCCGCGCCCGATCATGAATGAGCTGCTCGGCGACCCGAGTGGCCAGCGGGCCGCCGTGGCGCGTGGCGATATCGGCCAGCATCATGTCGGTCGCCGCCATGCCTCCGGCACACGAAAATCGGCGCGCATCCAATTCATAGAGCGATTCCACGGCCGTGACCTGGGCAAAGCGTTCACGAAATACGGGCAGGCTTTCCCAATGCAGCGTGACGACGCGGCCATCGAGCAGGCCGGCCGCGGCCAGCGAGAAACAACCGGTATCGATGCCGCCCAGCACCGCCCCAGCCCGGTCCAGCGCGACCAGCCAACGCCGCAGCGCGGTGCTGGGCCCGGCCTCGAAGCGAAAACCGCTGCACACAGCCAGCCAGGGCAGATGCGTGATCGTGCGCATATCGGCATCGGGCAGCACGCGCATGCCGTTGGAGGCCGTGACCGCCGCGCCGTCTTCGCTGATCACGGTCCACGCGTAGGCCGCGCCGCCCAACAGCCGGTTGGCGATACGCAGCGGCTCGGTCGCCGCGACAAAAGCCATCATGGAGAAGCCGTCGACGAGCACGAACCCCAGCGATGTGCGTGCGCTTGTCAATCCGCGGTGTTCGGGGCCGGTACCGGCTGGGCGCTATCCATATTCTCGATGAGCGCCTGTGATTGGCCTGTCTTAGCCGTGCTTTCTGCCGGCTGGTAGGCATTACCGCCAAAAACCAGTCGTTGTGCGTTGCTTGACTGTCCCGAGGGGGCCACGGCTTGTGTGACCAGATCAGCCCAGCCCGAATCGCTGTCGGCGCGGGTCAGCGGTGGCTTGGCCAGTGGCAGCCGGTTGAGCGCAGAAAACCGCTTGTCCTGGCCCTGGAACACGAATAGATCACAGCCCTCGGCACAGCCGTTCGGGCCCTGAACATAAGCTACGGCGTCGGTCTGTGCGTCGTCGTTCAGATCCACGAACGCCGACTTGTAAGACAGCTGGCCGGCATAGGGCGAGTCCGCATAGATGAGCGCCAACGCGGCCGATAGGCGCGCCTCGGGCGTGCCTGCATCCGGGCTTTGTTCAAGCGCATCAGCGCCGTCTGCGTTCAGATCACTTTCGGGAGTGGTGGTATCGATCACGCAGCCCGACAGCAGTGCGACCATGACAAGGCCAGCCGCGGCCCCTCGACGAGCCGGCAGACTCATATCGTCACCACATAGTCGTCGCCGGCGATCAACGGCAGATCATAGTCGGTGGCCTCGGACACGGTGACGGTGTAGGTGCCGTTACCGTGCACCGCCGCATGGCGATTGACCGCGCGCTCGGCGGCCTCTTGCGCGCTGCGGGCCTCCAGGATGATCTCGTCGCCCGCCAATTCGCAGATATAGCGCAGTTCGTGTTCGTCTGTCATGTCGTATCCTTTCGCCCGGGTTAGTGCCGTGAATTATCGCGGACTGATGCGTATGTGCAACGCGTGCGGCGGCCATCGTTTTATCACGCCCCCGACACGCTTAGACTAAATGCCTCCTGTCGACGACCGCCGGAACGCCTTGGCCACCTGTCGTTTCATCCACAGCGCCGATATTCATCTCGACAGCCCCATGCGCGGGTTGTCCGATGACGTGCCCGACATCGCACGCCGACTGCGCCTGGCCACCCGTGAGGCGCTGACGCATCTTGTCGACGCTGCGATCGAACGCGACGTGGATTTTCTGCTCATCGCAGGCGATCTCTACGACGGCGACTGGCGCGATTACCAGACCGGCGTGTTCTTCGTCGCCCAGATGCAGCGCCTGGCCACCGCCGGTATCCCGGTCTACCTCATCCACGGCAACCACGACGCCCAGAACCATATGACGCGGGCATTGAAACTGCCCGATAACGTGCACGTCTTTTCCGCCGAAACTGCAGAAACAAAGACCGTCGCCGGGCTGGATGTGGCTCTGCACGGCACAAGTTATGCCGAGCGCGCGGTCACCGATAACCTTGTGCCCGGCTATCCGCCACCGAAGGACGGCTGTTTCAATATCGGATTGCTGCATACCGCACTCGGCGGGCACGACGGACACGCCAACTATGCCCCCTGCACGCTTGCCGAACTCACGGCCAAGGGCTACGACTACTGGGCGCTGGGCCATGTTCACGGCGCCGAGGTGTTGGCACGCGAGCCCCATGTGGTGTTCTGCGGCAATCTTCAAGGCCGCTCGGTGCGTGAGACCGGCGCCAAGCAGGCGTTTGAGGTGGTTGTCGAAGAAGGCCGCGTGGTCGATATGACACCTATCCACTGTGATGTCGCCCGGTGGGCCATCGCTGATGTCGATATCAGTCCGGCCGAGGACTTCAATGACGTGCTGGCCGCCATGCGCCAGGCGTTGGCCGCCGAAGCGGCTGAGGCCGACGGGCGCCTGTTGGCGATTCGTCTGCGGCTGACCGGACAGACCGCTCTGCATGAGACCCTGATCGCCGACCCCGACCGCCTACTGGCCGAGGCACGCACGAGCGCGGCGGCGACAAGCACCGCTGACATCTATGTCGAGACCGTGCGCCTGGCCTGCCAGCCGGCCGCGCATTCCGGCGACCAGGCCGAGCGCGAGGACGCCCTGGGCGAGCTGGCTCGCCTACTCGAGTCGGCCGCCGATGACGATGACGTTCGTGCCATGGTCGCAGCCGATATCAGGCCACTGATCGAGCGTCTGCCACACGATATTCGGGCCGACGTGGACGATGCGCTGCTGGCTGCGGCCATCGAAGGCGACACGGCCACGCTCGTGCGCGGTGCCAGCCGCTATCTGCTGGCTCGATTGTCACAGGCGCCGGGTAACACATGAGGTTTGCCGAGCTGCAACTGCTTGCCTACGGGCACTTCACCGATCGCCGCCTGGAACTGGCGCCGGGCCACACCGATCTGCATCTCATCCACGGCGCGAACGAGGCCGGTAAATCGACGGCGCGCAACGCGGTTGCGCATTTTCTGTTCGGTTTTCCGCTGCGCGCCGAGCGCGCGGCCTTCATTCACAACTACAGGGATCTGCGCATTGGCGCGCGACTGGATACCGGCGACGAGACCATCGAAGCCGTGCGCAAGAAAGGCAACAAGAACACGGTGCTCGATAGCGCCGGCCAGGCCGACGCCGAACGCGAAGCCAGCCTGGCCCGCGAGCTGGCCGGCGTGGACGACGCATTTTTCACCCGTATGTTCAGCCTTGACCATGCCGCACTACGAGCCGGTGGCCGGCAGCTGGCCGCCGCCGATACGGGTGCCGACACCGCACTGATCGCTGCCGGCTCGGGCCTGGCGGACGTCGCCGCGGCCCGCACGGCACTGGCCGCCGAGGCCGATGCCCTGTGGTCGCCCAATCGCTCGAAACACCGGGCTTATTATCAGGCCGCCGATCGGCTTGCCGCCGCAGAGGCCGAGATACGCGAGCACGCGGTCACCGTGGGCGATTGGCAACGCCAACGCGACGCCCTGGCCGCAGCCCAGGCCCACTACGACGAACTCACCACGCGCCGGGCCGATTTACAGCGCCAGTATCGCGAGATCGAGCGTATCCGTCGCGTGGCACCGCCGGTGCGTCGCTATCGCGAACTCAGTGACGAGCTGGCCGAGCTGGCCGATACGCCGGTCATGGCCGCCGAGGCGCGCGAGACGTTCGATACCGCCCGTGCAGCCATTCATAGCGCCGAGGCCGCCGAGGCCGATATCAATCAGCGAATCGCGGCCATCGACGAGGAGTTGGCCGGGCTAACCGACGCGCCGGCCTTGCGGGCGCAGGCCGAAACGATCGACCGGCTGGCCGGCCGGCGCGCACAAATCGCCGAAGACCGCGAGCGTGAAGCCGAGCTGGCCCGTGCTAACGACGCGCTGACAGCCGACCTGGAAGCCGAGCGTGAGCGCCTGGCCGCTGCCGGCGTTATCGCACCCGAGCATTGGCCCGAACCGGCCGCGATCGATGCCGTGCGTCGTCTGGCCGGACAATACGGCGCGCTGGCGCAGCGCCAGACACACGCCGCCGACGATCTGGCCCGCCTGGCCGAAGAAGAAACCGCGACCCGGCGCGAGGCCGAGCGGCTTGGTCGTTCACGGGATACCGCCGCGCTGGCGGCCTGGCAGGCAGCGGCAACCCGCAACGGCGATCTCGAGCTCGAGGCCCAGCGCGCACACGAAACGGCCGCGGCCCAGGACCGCGATATCAGCCGGCGGCTGGCCGAGCTGGTGCCGAGCGTGGCCAATGTCGAAGCGCTGGCCGCCATGCGGCCACCCGATCGCGCGAGCGTCGAGGCCGCCGAGCGCGACCTGACCACGGCCCGCCAGGCCTGCCAACGCCACGCCGACCATGTGGCCCAATTAACCGACGACGTCACCCGTGAGCGCGACGCCCTGGCCCGGCGTCGGGCCGATACTCAACTGCCCGACCGCCAAACGCTGGTCGCGCTGCGTGCACACCGTGATGCCGCCTGGCGGCTCGTGCAGCGCCGCTATATCGAAGGCCGCGGGGCCGATCTATTCGACGACGAGGCCGATCTCGACCCGGCTGCACGACGCGATCCGGTGGCAGCCGTGGCGCGTTTGACCGACGAAGCCGACACCCTGGCCGATGCGCGTTTTGACGCGGCGACAGCCATCGCGGCGGATGCCCAGAGCGCGCGACATCTCGCCGAGCGCGAACAGGCGTTGGCACAGGCTCACGCCCGTCTAACGGCCAGCGAACAGACCCAGGCCGACCACGAGGCGGCCTGGGAGCACGCCTGGGCAGACGCCGAACTCGTCCCCGGCACACCGGCGACGATGCGTGCGTGGCTGGCCGAGCGCCAACAAATCCTCGATGCACACGCGACCCGCGATGATGCCCTGTCCCGGGCGGCGGCCCTCGAGCAGACCACCGCCTGTGAACACGCCGCCGGGCGAGCCCATCTCACCGCGCTCGGCGTTGACGAGACATCCCTGAAAGATACGTCGCTGGCCGCGCTGGTCGAACGCGCCCGTCGTGTAATCGCGGCCGAACAGCGGCGCGATGAGGCGATCGAGCGTGTGACCACAAGCGCCGGTCAGCAGTTCTCCCGCCGTCGCCAGCTCGTGGCTGCCCAACAAGACGCCGAGACAAAACTGGCCCGTTGGCGCGACGACTGGCGCGCCGCAATGGCACGGCTGGCACTCGATCCTGACTTGGCGGTCGACACGATCGATACGCCCCTCGATGCGCTGGCTGCCGGCCAGGCGCATGCACACGGACGGGCTGTCAACGAGCGCGAACAAGCCGATATCCGCGACCGGCGCCGTCGTTTCGCCGACGCGTTGGCCGGAGTTATCAACGCCACGGGGCATGCCGTCAATACCGAAGACACCCCCGAGCACACGGCGGCCAGCGTGGCCGACGCTCTGGATGCGGCCCGGCGTGCCCACCAGATTCGTCTCACCCGAGAAGCCGATCGCGAAGCCGATGAAAAGCGCGCCGCGACACAGGCCAAGACACGCCAGCAGGCACGGGCACGGCTTGATGAACTGGCCGCGCAGGCGGCCACGGCCGATCTCGAGGCACTGGATCAGATCATCACACGCGCCGATCGACGCCGGGCGGCCGAGCGCGAACAGGCCGAGGCCCGGCAAGCGATCGCCCGCCAAGGCGACGATAAAGCGGTGGACACGCTCATCGCCGCCGCCGAGGCCAGCGACGCCGACACGCTGGCCGAGCAGGTCGATACGCTGGATACCGAGCTGGCCGATCTGGAAACACGGATCGGCACCGCGCGTGACGAGCGAAACGCCGCTTATGCGGCCTTCGATGCCATCGGCGGCGATGAGCGCGCCGTCATCGCCGCCGGTGCGCGCCAGACCGCACTGGCCGACATGACGCGTGCCGCCGAACGCTATCTGCGTTCTGGCCTGGCCGCTCTGCTGCTCAAGTGGGCCGGTCAGCGTTATGCCCTGGACAAGCACGCCACGCTGCTGGCCCGCAGCAGCACACTCATCCAGCGCCTGACCGGCGGCTCGGTCGTGCATCTGGCCGGCGAATTCGACGACAACGATGAACTGGCCATCGTCGGCGTGCGGGCCGACGGCGCGCATCTGCCGACCACCGCCATGAGCGAGGGCACGCTCGACCAGCTTTATTTGGCGCTACGGATCGCCGCGATCGAGGATTATCTCACCCGGGCCGCCCCCCTGCCGGTGATCGCCGATGACCTGTTCATCAATTTCGATGACGAACGCGCTATGGCGGGTCTGGATGCCCTGGCTGAGCTGTCCCACCAGACCCAGGTGCTGTTTTTCACCCATCATGCCCACTTGAAAGACATGGCCACTGAGCGCCTTGGGGATCACGTGTGTATCCATGAACTCTAGTCACACACCCGGCGTCGCTGCGCCAGTCCTAGAGGCGTTGAAAACGCTGAACGGCATTCGTGTCGCCCTGATCGCCCCTGCGGGCGGGGTTGGCGATGACCGGATTGACGCGGCGTTGAGCCTGCTGGGCCATGCCGGGGTTGAAGCGATACCGGGCCACCATATTCGTGATCATCATCGTTATCTCGCGGGCACCGCGGCCGCGCGCCTGGCTGATCTGCACGCGGCCTTTGCCCGGCCGGATATCGATGCTGTGTGGTGTCTGCGCGGCGGCTACGGTAGCGCGCATCTCATCGACGGTATCGACTGGGACGCTATTCCGCACCATGTACCGCTGATCGGCCATTCGGATATCACCGCGCTGGCAAGCGCGTTTGCCGCACGCGGCAAACCGGCGATTCACGGGCCAGTGGCGGTCGATCTTCTCCGTGAATGGCGCGCTGATGAGGCGGAGTCATTCGCGGGCTCGCTGGCGAGTCTGGCGCCAGCACTGCGCGGCGGTTTCAATGCTCTAACGCTGGTTCATCAAGGCGGCCCACACCCCTCGACAGACGCTTCGATCTGGGGCGGCAACCTGACGGTTCTGGCCAGCATCGCCGATCTCTTGCTAGCGCCGCCCGGTGACGGGCCGATCACGCTGTTACTCGAAGATGTCGGCGAGGCAGCCTTTCGCCTGGAACGCTGCTTTCACCAGATCGTGAGAGCGCCCTGGTTCTCACGCGTCAACGCTGTCGTCCTGGGCGCGTTTTATCGGTGTGCCCTGCCGGACGGCATGCAATCCTTTCTCGACGTCGTGCGAGATCATATCGATACTGATCGTGTCGGCCTGTTCGACCAGGCCCCGATCGGCCATGGCCGGTTTAACCAGGCCTGGTCAATGGGCGCGCCCGTTCGTATCAGCGATACGCCAAGTCACGATCCGCGATCATCGACGCTCTCACAGGTACATGAGCCAGACTGACGCGGCAGCGTGTTGCCTGCTCTCAATTTGCCACCTGCCCGTTGTTCATCGCGCGTTTTCGTGCCTCGTTCAATGTGAAGACCGTGCCACAGTCGATACAGCGTCGCTTGTTGTCCCAACCCAACACCCGTCGCAACGCGCTGCGGCGCACCAGTGACAGGCCGTAGCTATTGCAGTTCGGACATTTAGTCTTGGCCATGAATTCCCCCCGATTGATCACGTCTAACCTCGTTTTTTTGCACGCTTACCCTGTTTTAACAGACGTCGACTAGATTCCCCGTCCCTGCCATAGCGATTGGGCCAGATTTGCTCCGGCTGTTCACCGATAGCCATCGCAATGATCTGCTCAGCGCGTGGCCAAGAGTGATACAGCGCCTTGGCCAATGATTCCGGTCTGAAGCCGTGCTGAACGGAAAGACGCCGCAACGACCAGCCCGACTTTTCAAGCGCGGCCTTGACGTCTGCCGGATGTCTGTCCTCTGCGGTAAAATACTCCGCTGGTGAGCGACTCTTCATGTAGAAACAGTAATGTTGGTGCGCATACAGAGTACCAAAAAAGGTGTCTTGCGCAAGGCCGCGACAGATTATTCGCTGCAGCAGTAATTGGAATGACTATATATGCAAGACGACAGCGACCAAGAGCTGCCCAAACGCTTCAAGGCACTAAGAAAAGTGCTCGGACAAACACAGAAAGAAATCGGGGAGTCGATAGGCGGCGGGCTGCGAACCTGGCAGAACTACGAAACAGGCCGCAGCTCACCCAGCTGGCGCGTGTTGCACACGCTTATTGGAATGGGCGTTAACGTGAACTGGCTGCTCACGGGCACCGGTGAAATGTTTGCTCGTGGCACCACGCCGCACGCAGGGCATGAAGTGTCGGAGTCACCCGCGGTCTACGGTTTGACGGCCCCGGACCGGCACGCGCTACCGATGATCAACCCGTCTGACGACATGGAAGCGCCGCCGTTGGCGTTCGAGCTCAGTTTTCTCGAACAGCTCGCTACACGGGTCGATGCACTGCGGCTCTATCGGGTGTCCAAGAACACCGGTTCGATTTATATCGAGGACGGTCGCCTTGTCGTAGTGGACACGACACGCACCTGCCTCGAGGCCGGTGGTTACTATTTATTAGAACTCGGCCACGGTTTCAGCCTCATGCTGGTCCAGCGTGATCACCGCGGCAACGTCTATCTGCACTCCGGCAACGAGCACTATCGAGAGATCGAGGTGCCGGCAAACGAGGTATCGTCGCTCGATATCATCGGGCGCGCAGTCTGGGCCGACCGCCTGCTGTGAGCATGATGATCGAGCGCACACCGCACGGGCAACCGCATTAGTTATCGCGAGCCATGTCAGGTCAGACGTCCGCTGATCTCATCACTACCGCAGGCCGGCGCGGCCAGATCCTCGGACTGCTCGACAATGTGATTATTCGCATCGACATGCACCACGTTGGCACCGTGGGTCTGTCGCTCGTCTTCGGATACGACGACGAAGCTCATTATGATCACGAGATCGCCGGGATCGATCAGATGGGCTGCCGCCCCATTGATGCCGATGACGCCGCTGCCGCGCTGGCCTTCAATGACGTAAGTTTCCAGGCGCGCGCCGTTGGTCACGTCGACGATGAGCACTTTTTCACCCTCAACGAAGTCCGCGCGATCCATGAGATGCCGGTCGATGGTGATAGAGCCGACATAGTGCAGATCGGCCTGCGTGACGGTTGCGCGGTGGATCTTACCGTTAACGACAGTGCGAAGCATGAGTGCAGGTCTCGGAGTCGGGCGGTGAACGAATCGGGCCGTTATTCTAACGATTACATTCGCCTGGGTCGTGATTGATGCGGCATCGCCTGTTCAACCGGGCCAAGCACCGGCCTGGTCAAAACATGACCAAGCCAGACAGAGCCTTTGACCGCGGCGTCGCCAGCGACCTGTTCACGCGGTTATCCACAGAATCTGTGGTTAGAGCGGGTCGTCATAAGATATGACGTCGCATTACCCGCGCCGGGCGTGTCAGGCAAGGCGCGGACCGATAAGCGTGGCGTAACAGGTCACGGTTCGCCAGCGGCAAGGCATCCATCTTCTACGAGCGGCCCACCTCTCTGAGACAAGCGCCCTGAAGTTAGGGACACGTCGGCTACACAGTGTTCTAGCACCGATCAGCTCATGACCTTGCCGCCATTGACGTTGAATGTCTGCCCGGTGATGTAGCCATTGCTGGCTAGATGAACTGCCAGCGAAGCGACTTCGTCGACACGGCCGAATCGGCCGATGGGGATCAGGTCCGGCGTGATGTTGGGGTTGTCGTTGATCATGTCGGTTTCGATCAGCGCCGGGGCGATGGCGTTGGAGGTAATGCCCGTGCCGGCCAGCAGGTCGGCATAGCTGCGCATCAGGCCCAGTTGACCGGCCTTGCTGGCGGCATAGTGCGGGCCGATGACGCCCCCGATCTGGGCCGCGACTGACGACATCATCACGAGCCGGCCCCAGCCACGACGTCGCATGCCGGGGATGACCCGCTGCGCGATCATGAATGAGGAGGTGAGGTTGGTCTGCAACGTGGTTTGCCAGGCTTCCAGCGTCAGGTCGTCGATGCCGTGAACCGGGTTGATGCCGGCGTTGTTGATCAGGATATCCACCCCGCCCAGCTCGGCCTCGGCCGTTCCGACCAGCGTTTCGGCGGCGGCATGGGCCGATACATCGGCCGGAATGAGTACGGCCCGGCGACCGGTTTCACGTATCCGTGCGGCGACCTCTTCGGCGGCCTTGCGGGAGTTGTTGTAGCCGATGGCAACATTACATCCGGCTCGGGCAAGTGCCTCGGCCGTTGCCGCGCCGATGCCACGCGACGCGCCGGTAACCAAGGCAACACGATCTTTCAGATCATCCATGACAAGTTCCGCCTTCGATTGAATGCCTGAAATAGTAGCGTTTTCACCTGCTGTTTTGCTGAACCCGCCTACCAGGTTTGCGTACCGGACTCACCGGCGTAGGGCTGGCGGTTTCACACAGCCGAACAGCCGATGATGTATCGGCTATGATGCGTTCACCGTCCGTGACACGTACAGAATGCGATGCAGGCCACAGCTCAGGCGGGCGCAGACAATCCCGGACCGATTCCCCGCCGGACCCCGGCACCCTTGCAAACACCGGGCGATGATCGCCGCGATGGGCTTGGGCTACACAGACCTCCCCGGCCGCATGCATCGTCGTCTTTCTCGTCAGCCGGGCCTGGTTAACGCGTAATCAGCACCGGCACTTCGGCACGCCGAATCATGTCGGTGGTTGTGCTGCCGACCAGCAGGTGCCGGATACGTGTGTGGCCATAGGCCCCCATGACCATCAGATCGCAGTCTTGTTCTTTTTGATACGCATGCAACGCCGGTTCGACATCGCCCGATAACACCGCGGTGTGTACCTCGGCAGCCCCGGCCCTGCGCAGGCTCTCGGCCGCGGCCTCCAGGTCGGCGCGTTGTTGTGCGTCGTCATCGCCCACCGTGACCAGATGTGCTTCGATGCCGGCCAGCAGCGGTGTGGCCACCGCCCGCTGGATCAGGTTGCGCGCGGTGGCGCTGCCGTCGTAGGCAATCAATACGCGCTCGGGCGGGGTGAACGTCTGGGATGTAATCAACACTGGACAGGCCACGCCTCGGATCACGCGCTCAAGATTGGAGCCCAGATGATTGTCGTCGCCGGCCGAGTCGCCGCGCTTGCCAATGACCAGCAGGCGGACATGGTCTTCGATATGTTGTAGCGCATCGACGAGTTCGCCGGTGCGCTGGATCGGCCTGCTTTCAGTCACGCCGCCCGCCTGAGCGCGCTGGCGAGCCGCGTCCAGCAAGTCGGCACCGCGCTCGCGGGCCAGCCGGGCCCGCTGACCATCCAACTCGGCCAGGTCATCGAGCAGGTGCTCGCGGGAGCCCAGACCGATCTGACCCGAATAATCCGTAGCCGCGGCATGCTTGCGCCGGCTGATGACATGCACGAAGGTCAGCGCGCTCGACAACTTGGCTGCCGCCCAGACCGCCGCATCGCAGGCGGCGGCGGCATAGGCCGAGCCGTCGATGCAGGCCGCGACGTGGCGTGTCGTGTCTTGGGTGTCCTGGTTCATCTTCAATGCCCCTCGAGCAGTTTCTCGGCGTCCGGCTTGTCGTGTACGGCCACCTTGTCCACCAGCGTGCGACTGGCCTCGTTCAAGCCGACGACATCGACTTCGGTGCCGTCGCGCCGCAAGCGCATGACCACGCGATCCAATGCCTCGACCGCTGAAATATCCCAGAAGTGGGCACGATGCACATCAATGGTCACCGCCGGCAAGGCCTCGTGGAAATCGAAGTGATGGCGGAACGTCGTAGCCGATGCGAAGAAGACCTGGCCGGTCACCTCATACACGCGTCGGCGGTCGCCCTCGACAAGATGCGAGGTGATATACAACAGCCGCCCGACCTTGTTGGCAAAGAACAGCGCTGAAAGCAGCACGCCCACGAACACCCCGATGGCCAGGTTATGGGTAGCCAGCACAATACCCACTACGCTGACCATGACGATGTTCGTGGATAACGGATGCTTGGGCATGTCGCGAATCGATGTCCAAGAGAACGTGCCGATCGAGACCATGATCATCACCGCCACCAGTGCAGCCATCGGAATCTGGCCCACCCAGTCCGACAAGAACACCACCATCACCAGCAGGACCACGCCCGCAGCGAGCGAGGACAGACGCGTGCGCCCACCGGATTTCACGTTGATCACGCTCTGGCCGATCATGCCGCAGCCAGCCATGCCGCCGAGGAAGCCGGTACAGATATTGGAGATGCCCTGACCGCGACATTCCTGGTTCTTGTTACTGCCGGTATCGGTCAGATCGTCGACGATGGTGGCTGTCATCATCGACTCCATCAGGCCCACCACGGCAAGCGTCAAGGCGTACGGGAAGATGATCGACAGCGTTTCCCAATTCAGCGGGACATCGGGCCAGAGCAGTACCGGCAGGCTGTCGGGCAGATCGCCCATGTCGCCCACGGTGTTGATATCAAAACTGCCCGACATATAGATGCCCGTCATAACGACGATAGCCACCAGTGGCGACGGCACGATACGTCCGATCACTGGCAGATACGGCAACAGATAGATGATCGCCAGCGAGGCCGCAGTCATGGCATAGACCACCCAGGTGACGTTCGTCAGCTCCGGAAGCTGGGCCATGAAGATCAGAATGGCCAGCGCGTTGACGAACCCGGTGACCACCGAGCGCGAGACAAACCGCATATAGTTGGCCAGGCGCAAACTGCCGGCGATGATCTGGAGGATGCCGGTGAGCACGGTGGTTGCAAACAGATACTCGAGACCGTGCTCGGCCACCAGAGTCACCATCACCAGCGCCATGGCCCCGGTGGCCGCGGAGATCATGGCCGGACGCCCGCCCACGAAAGCGTTGACGACACAGATCGCGAACGAGGCATAGAGCCCTACCTTGGGATCCACGCCGGCAATGATCGAAAACGCCACCGCCTCGGGAATCAGGGCCAGGGCCACGACAGTGCCGGACAACACGTCGGCGCGCACGTTGGAGAACCAGTGTTCTCGAATCAATTGGAGCATGCTTTTTTCCAACACAAATAGCCCCATGGCCTTGCGCGCGTGCTGCTTGTTCATCACAGCACGCGCGCAAGGCCACGGAGCATATATACAAAATCAGAGGTGCGTTCGTGGCTTCACGTTCGCGCGGCAAATGTTAGCAGATGGCGTGAAATCGGTCACCTGCACCGAGCGTGTTGATGGTCGTGCGAGCGTGACGTCGACGCCGGGGACCGGACGAGCAACGAGCCGCCGGCCGTGGCCTGCCACGACCGGGATCGGCAACGCCGTACGGTAGACTTGCGGGGCCAACCCGTTGGGCCGGGTGCTGTCTCGTGTCCATACAGCGCGTGGCGCGGACGCATACGAAACGCCCGCAGCCTCTAGCGCAGCAGACTGTCCTTGCTGGCGCGACGATTCATGCCATGGCCGCGTTCGTTGGCGTCAATTTCAGCCTGGCAGGACACACAGAAACGCACGCCGGGAATCAGCTCGCGTCGGCGTTCCGGAATTGGTTCGTCGCATTCCGCACAGTACGACAGGCTCGGTCCGGCTTGCCTGAGCTGCGCACGCGCATCGGCGACGGCGTCGCTCACCGTCGTGTCGATCTGCTCCTGAACAGCGCCTTCCTGGGCCCAACCGCTAGCCATTTCGCTATCCTTTTAAAAGCTTCTGCCCATCGACGGTGTCGAGGTCCTGACCGGCTTGCAAGTGGCCCGGCATCGGTATACTCGGTGGCCCAATTCGATAAAAAGCCGCGCATGGCTTCTTCGCAGTCAGACGATCCGATTGACGATGACGCATTGGCAGCGTTCATCGCGCTGGCCGATTATGAGGTGCCGTCGATGCCAACGCGCGATGCGTTCAGCACGTGGTGGACGCGCCTGCGTGAGATGATCCGACGCAAGCCCGCCGAGCCGATGATTGCCAACGATCGGCTGCGTCGTTCGACCCTCGAACGCCTGGATGAGATCGCCTCGCCGCCGGCCTGTGGGCCGTTGGTCGCTGAGCTCGAGGCTACGCTGGCCGACTGGCCGGCCGACCCGAATCGCGATCTGTCGCATCAATTGATCGTCCTGCCGCCGGGGGATCGTAACCACGTCATCACGGCGTGGGCACGCGCAGGCGGGCATGAAGTGCTGGCCCCACCGGCCCGCGACGACATCATCGGCGCCAACGCGCACGATCTGCCCCTCATCGAGGAAAGCGATCGGCTGCTGGTGGTAGCGGCGCTCGAAGACTGGTTTGTACGGGATCTGCATGGCCTGGCCCTGGTGCGCGCCCTTCTCGATCGGCTTGATCGCTTGAAACGCCCGGCAGTCGTGGGCTGTAACAGCTGGGCCTGGCAGTATCTCGTGCGCGCCGTGCAGGCGGATGCGATTCTGCCCACCCCGATTATCTTCAAGGCCTTCGATGCCACACGGCTGAAACATTGGCTGGGCCAGATCGCCGAGCACGATGGGCCTGGAACCGTGGCATTTCGTGATGCCGAAAGTGGCGATGACATCATGGCCGACGACGACAACGGCAAGCCACACGACGTGCTGGAAAACCTGGCCGCACACAGCCGCGGTATTCCATGGGTCGCCTGGCGTTTGTGGCGGCGCAGCCTGCGACGCCGCGCCGAGACCGAGCAGGACAATGACGGAACCAGCGGCGCCGCCAATGACGACACCGGCGACCGTCAACGCGCCAGTGCCGATCAGACGCTCTGGGTGATTGCGCTGGAGGAGTTCCTGCTGCCCGATACCGATAATGCACCCACCCTGCTTTTACTACAGGCGCTGCTCATCCACGGCCGGCTGCCACAGAACCTGCTGGCACGTACAGTGCCCGAGCCACACGCCCAACGCCTGTTGCCGGCCTTGATAAGTGCCGGAATCGTGGAGGCTGACGATGACCGCGTACTGACCTGTGCGCCGGCAGCCTATCCCTCGATTCGCGCCGCGCTCAGCGCGGCCGGTTTTCCCATCGCCTCGGTATGACCCATGGCTGATACATCCCCCGCCGCCCAGACCGATCAGCTCATGCGCAGTCTGGGCGACATCAATTTCGTCAAGATCGCGCTCATCGTCGCCGGCACATGGGCCACGATATTTCTGGCCCGGCGTATGCTGCCCTATCTGGCCGAGCGCGGGCCGAGCCGGGCACGACTGTTTCTGTTGGGGGCAGTGCCGGTGGCCCGGCTCGGCCTGCTGGCCGTGGCGATTGGCTGGATCGTGCCACTCGTGTTCAACGTCACGTTCCAGAACTTTCTCGTCATCGCCGGTGCGGCCAGTGTCGCGATCGGCTTTGCCTTCAAGGATTATGTCTCGAGTCTGATCGCCGGCATCGTGGCGATCGTCGAACGGCCCTATCGCCCCGGAGACTGGGTCAGGTTCGGCGAGGATTATGGCGAGGTCACCAATGTGGGTCTGCGAGCGGTCACGGTGAACACGCCCGATGACAACGTCGTCACCGTGCCCCACGAAACGCTGTGGACATCCAATATCGTCAACGGCAACGACGGCGCGCGCACGCTGCAATGCGTGGCCGAATTCTATATCGCGCCCGAACACGATGCCGTCGCTCTGCGTGCGGCCCTCACAGACGTCGCACTGACCAGCGCGTTTCTGTCCTATGACCACGCCGTGACCGTCGTGCTCAAGGAAACTCCCTATGGCACTCACTACAAGATCCGAGCCTACCCATTCGATATGCGCGATCAATTCGTGTTCATCAGCGATATGACGGCGCGCGGCAAGCAGGCCATTACCAGTTGCGGGGCCCGTCAGGTGATCGTGCCGGCTGGCGCGACCGCCGCATGAGCACAGCCGTAATCCGGCACGGACGATGATTCAAGCGTTCTCGCGCCTGCCGCGCGATACCCGACTGCTCTTGAGCGCGCGGGCCGCGCGCAGTATCGGCCAGGGCGCGCTGATCGTGGCGTTTGCGCTGTATCTGGCAGCCCTTGGCTGGTCGCCCGTGGCCATCGGCGGGCTGTTCACCGCCGGCCTGTTGATTGATGCGGTTCTGGTCATGGTCTCCGGACCGGCCTCGGATCGGTTCGGTCGCAAGCGCTTTCTCATCGTCTTCGAATGTGCCCAGTCCGGCGCGGCGGTCATCGCCCTGGCCACCGCCCAGCCCGCCTGGTTGATCGTGGCCACGCTGGTCGGCGGCTTCGGGCGCGGCGTGAACGGCAGCAGCGGGCCATTTTCGCCCGTAGAGCTGGCCTGGCTGTCGCAAGCGTTGCCGCGCCAGGCCCGCGGGCCGGTCTATAGCCTGAACATGGCGATCGGCTTCACCGGCATGGGCCTGGGCGCACTGCTGGCGGGATTACCGAGCTGGCTGGGCGATACGCTACCCGGCGCGCTGGCCTATCGGCCGCTGTTCGTATTCACGCTTGCTGGCTCGCTGATTTGTATCGCGCTGTTGCTGGCCGCCGACGACCGGCCCGACCCGGTGCCGGCGCAGCCCGCACGGCCCGGCGATACGCGTCAGCGGGACGAGAACTGGTTGCTGGTGAAACTGTTTGGCATCAACACGCTCAACGGCGTCGGCATCGGGCTGGTCGGCCCGCTTATGGCGTACTGGTTTGCCGCGCGCTTTGATCGCGGGCCGGCCGATATCGGCGTCGTGATGGCCATCGGGTATTTCGTGACCGCGGGCGCCTCGGTCGCTGCCGCGCGGCTGGTCGCCCGTATCGGCACGGTCGCTGCCGTGGTCTGGATGCGCGGAGCCAGTTTATTGATGCTTCTGGCCCTGCCCTTGATGCCGAGTTTCGCGCTGGCTGCCGTGCTCCATATTGTGCGCTCGGCGCTTAACCGCGGCACGGCCGGCGCACGCCAGGCACTCACCGTGAGCCTGGTTCGCGGGCACCGGCGCGGAGCTGCGGCCAGCACCTCCAGCCTGGCGATCCAGCTGCCGCGCGCCGCCGGGCCAGTCATCGCCGGGGTGTTCTTCGGCGCAGGATATCTGGCTGCCCCGTTCTATGTGGCCGCCGGCTTTTTTGCCGGCTATATCGTGCTGTTCCGTTGGGCATTTGCAGCCCATGACCCGTCGCGCGGCGCATCTGAGTCCGACAACGACTGAGCTGCTGCATCCGAAACCGCGTGCCCGAACTATTGTCGACCCGATGAGCAAGGACAACGCAAAACCGCCGGCCCGCCGTGACCTGCCTCGTCAGGTGTATCGCAAACCCTGGGGGCAGGGGTATACCTATCGCGATGAAAACGGCCGGACCTTGACGAACAAGCCGTGGCGCCGATGGATCAAGAGCCTTGTGATCCCGCCGGCCTGGGAGTCCGTGGAGATCACGCTGGATACCGAGGCACGCGTATTTGCCAGCGGCCGCGACAGCGCCGGGCGCAAGCAGTATGTCTACAACCCGGCGTGGCGTTCGGCCCGCGAGGCAGCCAAGTTTGATCGGTTGCTGGATTTCGCCAGGCGCCTGCCACATATGCGTCGTGTTACCGGCCAGCATCTGCGCCGCAAGGCCCATAGTCGCGAGCAGGTGCTTGCCTGCATGGTACGTCTGATCGACACCGCCTACTTCAGGCCCGGCTCGGCCCGATACGCTGCCGAAAATGCCTCCTATGGCCTGACCACGATGCGCTCCAAGCACCTGAGCGTCGACGGCGATACCCTGATCTTCGATTACCAGGGCAAGTCCGGCCAGACCCAGCATCGCGAGGTCGCCGATCAGCGTCTGGCCGAGATCGTGGCCGACCTCGACGAGCTGCCCGGCTACGAGATCTTCAAGTATTACGACGACAACGGTCGACGAGTGGATGTCGATTCTGCCGACCTGAACGACTACATCCACGAGGTCATGGGCGAGACATTCTCGGCCAAGGATTTCCGCACCTGGGCCGGCACCTCTCTGGCCGCTCTTGCACTCGATGATCTTGGCCCGGTCGACGAGGAAAACAGCCGTAAAAACAACGTTGTGGATGCGGTCAAACGCGTCGCCGAACGGCTGGGCAACACACCGGCTATCGCTCGCGAAAGCTATATCCATCCGCAGGTCATCGCGCACTATCTCGACGGGCGCACGCTGCGTCATTTCGCCGAGCTGGTCGAGGATCAACTGGATCGCGAGGCATGGGCCGGGCCCGAAGAACGCGCCGTGCTGGCCATGCTCGACGAACGCCTGACCGAGCAGGCGCGCTGATTAGCAGCGACTCCCTATCCGGAAAACGACGTAACCCTTTTGGCTAATTGTTGGAGGCCGGTGGGCGGGCGCACCATGTTTGACATCGTCTGATGATAACGATGCGGATAGAGGAGTCCGTCATGCAGACCCACACGATCGATGCCGAACAGGCCCGTAATAACATGCAGACCGCCAGCGAAGGCCCGGCCGAGGCGGTTGACGCGCTTAACGAAGCCATCCGCGATGCCTCACAAAAACATCGCGGACACACGGTGGCGTTCTTATCGCGCGAGAACATCGACGCCGAGGATCTCGACAAGATCAAGCGTCATTTCCAGCGCCGCGGTTTCCGGGTGGATGATCGCTGTCACAACCGCGAAACCTTTGCCATGACGATTAGTTGGTACCCGGAATAGCCGGGCATCCGGTCACCATGGTTGATCGGTAACGCTGCGACCGGGGCAATCGCCGGTCGCAGCGTCGTTGCATGCCACGCCGTCGATCAGACGTGCGTCAGCTCGCGTGCGCGGTTCTGCTCGGTCGTACCGGGCGGTAACAGCAGGCTGCCACCGACACAGATCACCAGGTTGAGCAACAAGCCCCACAGACCGTTGAACAGGCCAAGCGGGCGCAAGCCGGCCAGCGTTAACGCTGAGGCAAAGATTGCCCCGATGATCATGCCGGCCAAGGTGGCGCGCCGACTCATGCGCGCCCAGTACAGCCCGATCATCAGGGCCGGGGCCACCTGAATCAGCAGTTCGAACTTGAGCACAAAGATCTGATACAGCGTAGCCGGCGGATACCAGGCGATGATCACCAGCACCACGACCGCCACCAGCCCCACCAGCTTGCCCACCATGATCTGGCGCGACTGGGCGGCATCGCGATTGACGAAGCGCCCATACAGATCGTGCGAGACGATCGAGCAGAACGTCAGCAACACCGAATCCGCAGTGGAGACGATCGCCGCGATCACGCCGCCAAACAACAACACCATCGCCCAGTAGAAAATAGCGCTCTGGTTGGCCAGCGCACTGGCCATACGCCCCACCAGCTGCTCGGAGCCGGCCGTATCCAGGCCCGGAAAGGCTGCGATACCGATTATGCCCACCACGAAGACTACCCCGGCCGTGGCGAACGGCATATAGGCCATGCGAATGAACGAGCGCTTCAATGTGGCCTCGGAGCGCGCCGAGAAGATACGTTGCACGGCGTGCGGATAGACAGCAGCCCCCACGCCTACAAGTAGTAACAACGACAGCCAGCGCAGCAGCCCCGGGCCGTCGGGTGGCGCAAGTTTTTCTGGCGTGTTGGCAGCCATGATCGCGGCGGCCTCACCGGGGCTGCCGAAATATATCAACGAGCCAACCAGCAACATGACCACGCCGAACAGGAGTGCGATGCCTTGCATGGTGTCGGTATAGGCCACCGAACGCATGCCGCCCAGCCAGCTGTAGACCACCATGATCACGATGAAAAACACCACGCCGACCTGGTAGGGAATCGTGCCGCCGGTAAGACCCGATACGCCCTGGCCGATCGCCACAAACTGCTCGAGCAGATAATTGGCCAGCGCATAAAGCATGAGAATCGCGGCCACGGTCGTCAGCGCCCGCGACTGAAAGCGATGATGAATCCAGTCCACCGGTGTGACCAGCGACAACCGCCGGCCCAGCGTGTACAGCCGGGGGGCAAAGACCAGATAGGCCAGAATGATGGTGATGAAGAACGGGATCGACACCAGATAGGCATAGCCCACGCGATAGGCCTGCGGCGGATAACCCACCACCGTGTTGCCCGAGTACTGCGTGGCGAAAAAAGTGAAGAACAACACCATCACGCCGAGGCCGCGCCCGCCCAGATAGTATTCATCCACGCTCTGGTGCAGGCCGCGATTGGCCAGCCACGTGATCACGCCAACCCCCAGCATCAACAGGCCATAGGCCACCAGAACCGTAATGCCCGATGCCCCGGCAAACGCCAGTTCCACGCCGGAATCATTCATCGGATTCGTCCCCGGTCTGCCAGTACACCGCGCACACGAAATGCAGGAACAGTGACAGCGCCAGGCATACCGCGAGAATCACCCAGGCCCAGAGCGGCACGCCGCCAACCAGGCGGCTTGAACCCGCTGGGAAATACCAGGGATTGAGCAACACGAACAGAACAGCGAACACGCCCCAGATCCAGCGCGTACGAATAGGCTCGCGCCGAGGCGCGTTGCCCACGGGCTTTCGACTCATGACCGACTCCTCTTGTCGCAAGACGCATCGAGCCCGACGCGCCGGATATCACGGTCAACGTGCGCCGTGATTTTGTTATTGCTCGAGCATGCCCAGTTGTGCGGCGCAGCGACAATCAGACGATGGCCAAGGCTGCCTTCGTCGATCACGAACGCTGACACAGGAATCTGGCATCATCGAAACGCTGCCTTGCCGACCGCCCAACGGCTCACCGTATGAAACGTATCGATTTCGTTACCCTGCGGCTGTTCGTGGCCATCGCCGATACCGGCGCACTGACCGCCGCCGCCGAGCGTGAGCACACCGCCCTTGCCGCAGTGAGCAAGCGCATCAGCGATCTCGAGGCCAGCCTGGACACGAAACTGCTCTATCGCCAGGCACGCGGCGTTGCCCTTACGCCGGCCGGGGACGCGCTCTTGCATCATGCACGAACCCTGCTCGACGCCGCCGGACGCTTGAGCGCGGATTTGAGCGAATACAGCCGCGGGGTCCGTGGCCATGTGCGCCTGCATGCCAATACCTCGGCGATCATCGAGTTTCTGCCCGCCGAGCTGGCTGCGTTTGCGCGCGCCCACCCGGAGGTGAAGATCGATCTCGAAGAAAAGATTTCTACCGAGGTAATCGCCGCCGTACGCGAGGGCCTGACCGATATCGGGGTTTACGCGGGTCACGTTCCCGCCGACGGGCTGACCACCTTCGACTGGCGCAGCGACCGGCTGGTGCTGGTCACCCCGGCTGATCATCGTCTGGCCGCACTGGATGAGGTCGCACTCGTCGAAGCCATCGAGGAGGATTTCGTTGGCCTGCAACAAGACACCTCGCTGCATCGGCTGATCGCCGCCGCCGCGGAAACCGTGGATCGGCGGCTGCGCATGCGTATTCAGGTGCGCAGCTTCGAGGGCATCTGCCGCATGATCGCGTCTCGTCTTGGCATCGGCGTATTGCCCGAAGCCGCCGTGACCGGGCATCTCCAAGCCTTGGGCCTGGCGCGTATCCCGCTGACCGACGACTGGGCCTGGCGCGACCTGCGCATCGCCGTACGCGACATGGACGCCCTGCCCGTCCTGGCCCGCGAAATGGTGGCTCACTTGCGTGCGGCTGGGTCTTAGGCTTCGTTCTTCAAGACAATCCGCCGATGAGCGCAGATGGCGGGTGTGTCACGAGACGCAACGCGTTCGCGGCGCCTCCGCGTGTTGGCGCGCTGTTCTTTAGGGCTATCCGCAGATGTCACAGATTACGCAGATTGCGAATGCGTTTTGAGGCGTTGCAGGTTCGGGGCGCTGCCGGTTAATTGTGCTTGGTTCGTTCAAGACTATCCGCCGATGAACGCCACTGGCGGACTGGCCGCGAGGCGTTACACGCACGGGGCGCAACCGCTTTGTTGGCTTCGTTCTTTAAGCTATCCGCAGATTTCGCAGATTGCGAATAGGCCTTGCGCCGTTTCGGATACGGGGCGCTATCGGTTTTTCGAGCTTCGTTTGATTCGCGCTGCACGCGGATGGCGAACGAGTTTTGCGAGGCAACGAATGGTTGGCGCCACCTTTATTGATGACTCCGTCGCAAGACACGGTCGCGCCTATCTCGCTATTAAAAGCCTGACCACACGCTTTCAAAGAACCGGGCCCCGATAAACAAAGGCGCCCGCAAAGGCCCTACGCCTCGGGGCCCATCCGCCATCTGTGTATTTCTGCGTCCATCGGCGGATTGCCTTAAAGAACGAAGCCGATAAAGCCGTAGCGCCCGCATCATCTATCGCCCCTCGTGCGCGTTCGCAATCTGCGTAATCTGTGAAATCTGCGGATAGCCCTGAAAGAACCAGGCCCCGATAAACGACGGCGCCCGCAAAAGCCGCTACGCCTCTGGGCCCATCCGCCATCTGTGTATTTCTGCGTTCATCGGCGGATTGCCTTAAAGAACGAAGCTGATAAAAGCCGTAGCGCCCGCATCATCTATCGCACCTCGTGCGCGTTCGCAATCTGCGTAATCTGCGGATAGCCTGAAAGAACTAGGCCCCGATAATCGACGGCGCCCGCAAAAGCCGCTACGCCTCGGCGCCCATCCGCCATCAGCGTTCATCTGCGTCCATCGGCGGATTGCCTTGAAGAACCCAACGCCAAGCCTTTCCAAACGACGAACGCTGTCTTGTCGGTTTATTGATTGCGACACGCTGCACGGCGTCTTAGCGTGCAGATATCGCCTCCATCGAGTTCGTCATGAGCGGTTCTATTTTGCAGGATGCGCCCCAGGCTTTGGCCGGGCTGAAAGTACTGGAACTCGGCCAGCTGATCGCCGGGCCGTTCGCGGCCAAGATGTTTGGCGAGTTCGGCGCCGATGTCGTCAAGATCGAGCCCGTGGGCACGGGGGATCCGCTGCGGCGTTGGCGCGTGATGCGTGACGGCACTTCGCTTTGGTGGCATGTCCAGACACGTAACAAGCGCTCGGTCGCACTCGATCTGAAATCGGCCGAAGGTCAAGATATTGTCAAACGCCTGGCCGCCGAGGCCGATATCGTCATCGAGAACTTCTCGCCCGGCCGGCTGGAGAAATGGGGCCTGGGCTGGGACGTACTCGCCGAGCTCAACCCCGAACTCATTATGGTGCGTATCTCCGGCTACGGTCAGACGGGGCCGTATCGTGATAGGCCGGGCTTCGGCGTGATCGGTGAGGCCATGGGCGGGATACGTTATCTCACCGGCCAGCCGGGCGAATCGACCGTGCGCGTTGGCGTCTCACTGGGCGATTCGCTGGCCGCACTCTACGGCGTGATCGGCGCTCTGCTGGCATTACAGGAGCGCCGGACTTCGGGCCAGGGCCAGTATATCGACGTCGCACTTTATGAATCGGTGTTCGCGATGATGGAGTCGCTAATTCCCGAGTACGACGCAGCCGACGTGATCCGCGAGCCCGGCGGCTCGGCGCTGCCCGGCATTACCCCCTCCAACGCCTATCGTTGCGGCGATGGGCGCGAGGTGCTGATCGCCGGCAACGGCGACTCAATCTTCAAACGCTTGATGCGCGTCATCGGGCGCGACGATCTGGGCGATGACCCCGAGCTGGCCCACAACGACGGGCGCAACACCCGTGCCGCAGAGATTGATGCTGCCATTGGCCGGTGGACGGCCGATCACACACGCGAGGACGTGCTGGCCGCACTCGAAGAGGCCCGCGTGCCCTCGGGCCACCCGTACAACGCCGCCGATATCGTGGTTGACCCGCACTACGCGGCCCGCGAGATGATCCAGCAGATCACGACCCCGGAGGGCCGCGATCTGAAAGTACCGGGCGTGCTGCCGCGCCTGTCGCGCACGCCGGGGCGCATCGGCGGCGGCGGCCCGCAGCTGGGCGCCCATACCCGCGCCGTGCTCGACGAACTGGGTATCGATCGCGCCACCCAGGACCAGATGGCCGAGCGCGGCCTGCTCGAAGACGCCGGAGACCCCGCATGAGCGCATCCCGTGTCTATATCAACGATGTCACCGCCCGCGACGGATTCCAGATCGAGCCGACCTGGATCCCGACCGCGGACAAGATCGCGCTGATCGATGCGCTCTCGGCTACCGGCCTGGCCAAAATCGAGGCCACTTCGTTCACCTCGCCGAAGGCCATCCCCAACCTGGCCGATGCCGGCGAGGTGATGAACGGCATCACGCGCGTCCCAGGCATCGACTACGTCGCGCTCATTCCGAATGAAAAAGGCGTGGAACGCGCGCTGGCCGTCGGCACCGATGAGCTCAACTTCGTCATGTCGGCCTCGGATGCACACGGTCGCGCCAATCTGCGCATGAGCGCCGACCAGTCGCTGGCCCGTTTTGCCGATATGGTGGATATGGCCGGCGATCGTACGCGCCTGAACGCCTCGATCTCCACGGCGTTCGGCTGTCCGTTCGAGGGCGCCGTGGCCGCCGAGCGTGTGCTGGCCATCGTGGCTGCCATCGCCGATCTGGGCATCGACGGGGTCACGCTCTGTGACACCACCGGCATGGCCAATCCGTTACAGGTCGCCGCGCTGTGTGAAGCGGTACGCGAACGCCACCCGGGGCTGCAACTCACCCTGCACCCTCACGATACCCGCGGCATGGGCCTGGCCAACGCGCTGGCTGCCTGGCAGGTCGGGGTGATCCGCTTTGATGCCGCGCTCGGCGGGTTGGGCGGCTGTCCCTATGCACCGGGCGCCTCGGGCAATATCTGTACCGAGGATCTGGTGCATATGTTCGAATGCATGGGCATCGCCACGGGCTGTGATCTGGATGGGCTGATCGCCGCCAGCGCCACTCTGCCCGCACTCATCGGCCATGACACCCCCGGCCAGGTGGTCAAGGCCGGCAAGGCCGACCGGCGTTATCCCCTGCCCGAGCATGCCCGCTGATATCAGGCGCCCGGGCTGTTGCCGTTGCGTACGAGCCGCGCGCTGTTGCCCAGGGTCCATTTCATGGAGCGCCTGGCGCGGACTCGTACGAAACGGCGACACCCCCTAGAATAGACAGCGTGTCTGATGCCGTATCGATGTCCGCCCCCTGCGAGGCCTGGCTCGTCGAGCGCGATGCCCCGATCATCGTGTTCGACTCCGGCGTAGGCGGCCTGTCGGTACTTCAGAGCATTCGCGCTGCGCTGCCACGGGCACCGCTGGTCTATGCCATGGACCGGGCGGCCTATCCCTATGGCCAGCAGGCCGAGGCTACATTGCTGGCTCGCGTGCCCGCGCTTCTGGGCCGCCTGGCCGAGCGCTATCGCCCGCGCTTGATCGTCATGGCCTGCAACACCGCCTCCACCGTGGCACTGGCCGCGGTGCGAGAAGCGCTGCAGATCCCCATCGTGGGCACTGTGCCGGCCATCAAGCCCGCCGCGGCGATAACACAGACCGGCGTGATCGGCGTGCTGGGCACGGCGGCCACCGTGCGCCAGGCCTATGTCGATCGCCTGACCGCGGCCTTCGCCGCCGATCGCATCGTGCTGCGTCACGGGGCGCCTGCGCTGGTTGATTATGCCGAGGCACGGCTACGCGGCGCGCCCGGCGATCCCGATGCCCCGTTCGCCGCAATCAACGCGTTGCTGACCCAACCCGACGGCGATCGGCTGGATACGGTCGTGCTCGCCTGCACGCATTTCCCGCTCGTNNGCGATGCNCTGGNNGANGCGGCCCCGCNGCNGCTNCGATTCNTCNACGGCGCNGANGGCATCGCCCGNCGCTGNCAGGCNCTGACCACCGGNCAGCNNTGGCCGGNTNNCGCATCNNNCGGCANNACGCTNACCACNGGNGANCCGGCNGNNTGCGCGCCACTCGNCGAGACCNTGGCGCGCTTCGGNCTCGGCNCNGCNCNNGCGCTNTGAGCNGCCCGNNTACCGTCTAGCGCAATCGCTCGATCTNAATANGNNCCGGGCACGGGCCCNCGCANGGNNGCNGTGATCTCGTCCTGGGCCGGGATGAGNGCCAGCTCGCGCGTGCNGGCNTCNCGGGTNGCCGCNAACAGGATCTCGACCGCCGNCGCNGTGCGNGCCAGCGCNCGCGCCGGGCCNTCNTCNCNNAGGCCATCGNCCAGNCAGCCGGCCAGAAACACGGCCGTGGTGAAATCCCCNGCNCCGTTGGGNGCTGTCNCAAANTCGATNCGCGGCGTGGACACNCGCCAGCTGCCCTGNGCGGTATCGACCAGCATGGCGATACGATCCGCNGCCGTGTCTTCGACGGCCATGCTNGTCATCAGNACCACGCGCGGGCCCAATGCGCGCAGATCGGCAGCCGCGGCCAGCGCATCCGNGCGTGTGGCGATCTCGCNNCCGGCCAGCCACGACAGNTCGAACTGGTTGGGCGTGACGATATCNGCCGCCGGCACGCTGCGCTCGCGCATCCATTCGGGAATNCCNNCNCGCACGAAGAANCCGCGCCCGGTATCGCCCATNACNGGNTCACAGCAATACAGNGCGTCCGNNCNNGCCCGNCGNATACGTGNCAGNGCGTCGAGCATNACNTCGCCGCTGCGCTGATCGCCCATATAGCCNGTCAANAGNGCNCGNACNCCGCGCAAGNCCGGTCAGNTCGGCCATGCCGNCNAACACNTCGGCCACNTGCTCGGGCGANAANACCTCGCCCGTGAANNGNCCGTANCCGGTGTGNTTGGAAAACTGCACGGTGTTGATCGCGGTGACGTCNTAGCCCAGACGCTGCAGCGGAAACACGGCCGCCCGGTTGCCGACNTAGCCATANGCCACGTGGCTTTGNATCGAGACGATNTNNTCCATGANCGCTCGGTTATNCNNANNCGTNGNGCGACTANGNTGCGCCNTGCGCGGANAAACACCAATCGCNTACGCNGNGGTCGCNTNCGTANGCCGCGGCGCTCGAANGCCCAGGTGATGGCCCACATCACCAACCCNGCCAGAGANAGCNCNGCNCCCACGTAGCCNGCCGTTTCNGCGCCGTGGCCGTAGGCGATCACCATGCCGGCACACAGCGGNCCCAGCGCGTTGGCNGCATTGAAGGCGACNTGATTCATCGCCGCGGCCAGGTTCTGNGCATCNCCGGCCACATCCATCANNCGNGTTTGNAGNATCGCNGCCANNGCNACGCTGATGCCGATCAGAAANACATCNATCGTNACGGCGANCGCNTTGTGGCTGGCNAGCGGAAACGCCANCAGCGCCAGGAACGACCAGACGAGCATCACGCCGGCGGTNGGCATCTGNGCNCGATCGGCAAANCGNGGCACNACCATGTTGCCNACAGTCATNCCNAGNCCNAANACACCCAGCACGANCGGCACNAGNGCCGTNGACATGCCCGTNACNTCGGCCAGCGTGGTCGTCANNTAGGTATACACGGCAAACACNCCNCCNAAGCCGANGGCCCCGATCGACAGCGTCAGCCANACGTCCGGCCGGGCNAGCGCCGANAGCTCGCGCAGCGGATGGGCATCACTCTGTGCGCCCTGNTACGGGGCNAANANCAGAATCANNAGNCACGCAGCCGNGGCAATGGCCGTGACCGCCCAGTANCCNGCNCGCCAGTCCAGCAGGCTCGCCAGCCANGTCGCCGCNGGCACGCCCANAATCGTGGCNACGGTNAGNCCCAGCATGACGTAGCCCACGGCCTGNGTGCGCCGGTGCGGTTTNACGATAGAGGCCGCGACCANCGAGGCCAGCCCGAAATACGCCCCGTGCGGCAGNCCGCTGATGAACCGGAACAACACCAGCCAGCCATAGGACGGCGCCAGCGCCGACAGNCCGTTACCNANNGCAAAGACCACCATCAGGCCGATCANCAANGGNTTGCGCGAGACACGCGCGGCCATNACGGTGATCACCGGCGCACCGATCACNACGCCCAGCGCATANGCNCTGATGATGTGGCTGGCCGTGGCGGCGTCAACGCCCATGGCCTGCTGAATCAACGGCAACAGACTCATGGTGCCGAACTCGGTGGTGCCGATGGCAAAGCCGCCGGTCGCCAGCGCGATGAACACCAGAATCTGTAGAGAACGACTGGGCATGGACACTCCGCGCGAATGAGACGACGCCGTCGATGCCACGCTGGGCCATCGAGCTGGATCCGCCCATGATAACCGCTTGCCGCCTATAATACTAAAGTCTTAGATGCAATCTTCGGGCAAGCCCGCTGGTTCCGTGGTGTGCGATTGCGTAGAGTCGAGCGCTATCACTAACACTCGGGCCTGCTCGATGACCTTCAAATTCCGGCGTGCCAGTCGCCGCCAGCTCGTAATCGACGCGATCGACAACGCCAATGCCTCGCTGTCCGATACCGACCGGGCCCGCAAGTACGAAAAGATGTCGCGCTCGCCGTATCGATTTTTCCGCGGTACCAATCATCTGTTCTGGTCGGATGTCTGGAACGACTGGCGCTCCTATCTGTACGGCGGCCTGCTCGATTCCCAGACCTGGCTACAGGGCGATGCCCACGTCTATAACCACGGCGTCTACGGCGATGATCGCCAGGGCATGCACTACGGCATGGATGATTTCGACGACGCCGTGATCGCCGATTATCAGTACGATCTCTGGCGTCATACCGCTTCGATGGTGCTGGACGCCGAGGAAAACGCCGACCTGTCGCCGGCCAAGACCAAACGCGCGATCCGTCATTTCCTGACCAGCTATCTGGACACCCTGGCCAAGACAGCCGAGGGCGCATCGCCCGACGATATTCATGTGGCCTACGAAGAAAAGCCGTTGTCGAGCTTCATGAAGAAGGTCGAGAAGAAACGCGGCGTGCCGCGACAGCTGGGCAAATGGTTCGTCGAAGACGCCAACGGCGGGCTGATCTTCGATCTCGAGGCCAACAAGCTTGGCGGTCTATCAGCGGCCGAACGCAGCCAGATCATCAAGGCCCTGGAGACCGAGTATCCGTCCACGCTAAGCGGCTCCGGCGAGCACGAACGGGCCAATTTCCGAGTGCTGGATGTCGCGCGCCGGCTGAATGCCGGTACCGGCTCGCTCGGTTTGGATCGTTTCTATGCGCTGGTCGAGTCGATGGACGACGAAATCGATACCCACGTGCTGCTGGATATCAAACAACAGACCCGTCCACCGGCCTACGAATGCATGACGACGCGCGAGAAACGCCGCTGGCGCGAGGCGTTCGAGCACGAAGCGCATCGCCATTTCGAGGCCTTCTATGCCCTCTCGCAGCATCCGGACGGCTATCTGGGCTGGCTGTCGCTGGGCGACACCTGGTTCTCGGTACGCCGTCGCTCGCCATACAAGAAGGACTTTCCGACCCACAAGATCAACGGGTTCAAGGATTATCGGGCGCTCACCACTCAGTGGGGCCGGATTCTGGCGCGTGAACACATGCGCGGGGCCGCCAACCTGCGTCCGGATGATCCCGGTTATTTCCACCGGGCGGTCACTGCCCGTATCGGCGTCGATCGTGAAGCCTTCAAGAGCGTCGTCGTCGACTTCGCCTTCACGTATGCCGAATGCGTGCGGCGTGATCATCAGGCTTTCGTCGAAGAACGTGGCACCTCGGCAGCCGGCTCATGAGCCCCCGACAACACGAACCGGCGCGATCGTCCACGCAAGTGCCATAGCCCGGACCGCACCAGCCCGTCGATCGGCCGGTGCCGGCGATCCTCGTGCGGCGCGGCCACGCCGGGCGTGGCCGATGCCGTTGTGCTTGAGCCCGTCACGAGCTGGCCGGGTGATGCCCCCGTGCAGGCGATGACCTCGGTATCAGTCACGACCCGCGCAGAGCCGACGAAGGCGTCTCATCTTTGAGAAAACAGCGCGTTTTGGAATAATCGCGACCGAGTGGGGGTGCACGCCTCACCGGCGCACGCGCCGCTGCGAGATGACAACACTTTGTTAGAGACTCGTGTGCCGCGGCTTGCGAAAACCTGTCACCATCCCAATCTAAAATTGGGTTGAATCATTTGCTCCAGCGAGGTCGAGACGCCCGTGTCTGATACGCCGAAGATTATCTATACGCTTACCGATGAAGCGCCTGCTCTGGCGACACGTTCGTTGTTGCCGATCATCGATGCCTATACCGATTCGGCCGGCATCCGGGTCGAGACACGGGATATCTCGCTGGCGGCTCGCATCATCGCGCATTTCCCGGACTATCTCACCGACGGTCAGTCGGTCGACGACCACTTGGCCGAGCTCGGCGAGATGACCGGCAGAGCTTCGGCCAATATCATCAAGCTGCCCAATATCAGTGCCTCCACGCCGCAGCTCAAGGAAGCCATCGGCGAGCTGCAGCACCAGGGCTATGACCTGCCCGATTACCCCGAAGACCCGCAGAGCGATGAAGAAAAAGAGATCGCCTCGCGCTATGAAAAGGTCAAGGGCAGCGCCGTGAACCCGGTACTGCGCCAAGGCAATTCGGATCGGCGAGCGCCGGCCTCGGTCAAGGCCTATGCCCGCAAGTACCCGCATCGCATGGGCGAGTGGCACACGGACAACCGCGCCGAAGTCACCCACATGAACGCCGGCGACTACTATCAGACCGAGAGCTCGCACACCTTCGAGGAAGACGCCGAGCTTACGGTCACCTACTTCGGCGATGCCGCCGAAACCGCGGTGCTCAAACAGGGCGTCAAGGTTCAGGCCGGCGACGTCATCGATGCCGCGGTCATGCACGCCGAGCCGTTCCGGGATTTCGTGCGTCGTGAAATCGCCGACGCCAAGGAAAAGGATCTGCTGTTTTCGGTTCACTTGAAGGCCACGATGATGAAGGTCTCCGACCCCATCATGTTCGGCTGGGTGGTCTCTGAGTACTACAAGGACGTTCTCGACGCGCACGGCGACACCCTCGACGAGGTCGGTTTCGACCCGCGCTCGGGGCTGGGTGACCTGTACAAGAACATCCAGTCGCTGCCAGACGACAAACTGGCCGCCATCGAAGCCGATATCGCGCGCGTGAACAACGAATCCGCCCCGCTGGCCATGGTGGATTCACACCGCGGCGTGTCCTGCCTGCACTGGCCCAACGACATCATCATCGATGCCTCCATGCCGGCCATGATCCGCGATTCCGGCACCATGTGGGGGGCCGATGACAACCAGCACGCCGCCAAGGCCCTGATTCCCGACCGCTGCTATGCCGGTATCTACAAGGCCATGGTCGAGGATTGCCGCACCAACGGCGCGCTGGATCCCACTACGATGGGCACTGTGCCCAACGTCGGCCTCATGGCCCAGAAGGCCGAGGAATACGGTTCGCACGACAAGACCTTCCAGGCCCCGGGCCGCGGCATGATCCAGGTCACCGATACCGCCGGCGACGTGGTCTTCGAGCACAATGTGGCGCGTGAAGACATCTGGCGCATGTGCGTGACCCGCGATGCCGCCATCGCCGACTGGGTCAAGCTGGCCGTGGCGCGTGCTCGCGATTCCGGCATGCCCGCCGTGTTCTGGCTGGACAAGAAACGCGGCCACGACAGCGAGATCATCGACAAGGTCAACAAGTATCTCGCCGATCACGACACCGACGGCCTGGATATCCAGATCATGGAGCCGGTGGCCGCCATCAAGCATACGCTGGCACGTGCACGGGCCGGCCAGGATACGATCTCGGTCACCGGCAACGTGCTGCGTGATTATCTCACCGACCTGTTCCCGATCATGGAGCTGGGCACCAGCGCCAAGATGCTCTCGATCGTCCCGCTCATGGCCGGCGGCGGCCTGTTCGAAACCGGGGCCGGCGGCTCCGCGCCCAAGCATGTCCGCCAGCTGCAGCGTGAAGGCCACCTGCGCTGGGATTCGCTTGGTGAATTCCTGGCCCTGGCCGCCTCGCTGGAGCATCTGGCCAAGACCTATGACAATCCGCGTGCCCAGGTCATGGCCGATGCGCTGGACAAGGCCAACAGCCAGTTCCTGACCGAGAACAAATCGCCCTCTCGCAAGGTCGGCGAGATCGACAATCGCGGCAGCCACTTCTACCTGGCGATGTACTGGGCCCGCGCGCTGGCAGACCAGGATCAGGACAGCGAGCTGTCAGAAATCTTCGGCGAACTGGCCGAAACCCTGGAAGCCAACGAAGACAAGATCATGCAGGAACTCAACGACGCCCAGGGCGAGCCGGAAGACCTGCACGGCTATTACTACCCCGACGACGAGCGTGTCAGTCGCATCATGCGCCCGAGCGCCACGCTCAACGACGCCATCAAGAAAGTGGCCGAGCGCGCGAAGGGTGGATGACACCGGCCTGATCGGGCCGAGCTGGCCATAACGCCAGCCTGTCGGGCCTGGCCAGTACCATACGGGCCGGCACCTCTCGAGGTGCCGGCTTTTTCATGCGCGATTACAAGACCGCGTGTGTCAAGCAGTCGTATGCAAGGCATCTGCTAGCATGCAGGTCCATACTCGATACATCGCCTGCCCATGTTCAAACAGTGCACTGCACTCGCGCTTGTCGCCGTGGCCGCCGCCGGCTGTACCACGGTGCGCGAGACACAACCCACCCAGACCGCGCGACAGCAGCTCGTCATCTCGAGTGCCGCCGATTACGCCAGCGCTCAGATCACGCCGAACGTGCCGCGCGGCAACACGATCTTCATCGACACCACGGATTTCCTCGCCAACGGTGAATATCGCACCGGGTATGCTGTCTCCAGCATTCAGTCACAGCTGCTGGAGCAGGGCTACAAGATCGCAGGTTCCGTTGATCAGGCCGATACCATCGCCCATATCAGCACCGGCGCGCTGTCGATCAACCAGTCGGACACACTGCTCGGAATCCCCAGCATACCGATTCCGATTCCCCTGACCGGCACGGTATCCACGCCCGAGTTGGCGGCCTACAAGAAAGCTCGTCGTACCGGGGTCGCCAAGTTTCTGGTCTCGTTCTACGATGCCAAGACCGGCGACATGCAAGACGTTGTGGGCCCGGTCTACGGTTTTTCGCACGACAACAAGTCCACCCTGTTCGGCGTGAGCTGGCGGGCCCAGAACCTCGTGCCCGCAGAAATGCAGGACGAGCTCCAGGGCAAAGTCGACGACAAGCCCTTCAATACGGCCCCCGTCACCGATGACTCGGCGCCGATGCGCGACCAAACGCCACAATAAGCCGGGGTTGGCGTGGCCGGTCACGGTCGCGCTACTCTTTCTCTCGAAGTACAACAACACGCGATCACGCGTGGCGAGAGGAGAGTCCAATGACCACGATCAACGACCTGCTGCGTGACAAACCACGCGATATCTGGAGCGTCTCGCCCGACGATTCTGTCTTCGATGCGTTGCAGCTCATGGCCGACAAGAACATCGGCGCCGTGCTCGTCATGGACGACAAGCATCTCGTGGGTTTGCTGTCCGAGCGCGACTATGCACGCAAGCTGATACTGGCCAACAAAGCCTCACGCGATACCGCAGTACGCGATGTGATGACCTCGCGCGTGGCCTACGTGGCGCCTTCGAAGGAAGTCGAGGAATGTCTGGCGCTGATGACCGACAAACGCTTTCGTCATCTGCCGGTCCTGGATGAGGGTCGCGTTGTCGGGCTCGTATCCATCGGTGATCTGGTCAAGGCCATCATCGACAAGAAACAGTTCATGATCGAACAGCTCGAATCCTATATTTCGGGCCAGTAGCCCCAGGCCGGTCAGCCTGAGACAGCCCCGAGCCGACGATCGGCTCGGAGCGCTCACGCCGGCGTCGGTATGGGCGATACGGCTACATTCGGGCTTGACCGCGCATCGCCTCAAGGCGCTCGATACGCTCGGCCGTGGGCGGATGGGTCGAGAATATCTTGCCGATGTTCAGACCGGATAGCGGGTTCACGATGAACAGATGCGCAGTCCCTGGATTACGGGCTGCACTGTCCATCGGCTGCCGCTGATTGGCCGACTCCAGCTTGCGCAGCGCGTTGGCCAGGCCCATCGGGCTGCCGGCAATCTCTGCCCCACCCTTGTCGGCGCTGTACTCGCGTGCCCGCGAGACCGCCATCTGAATCAGCGTCGCGGCAATCGGGGCCAGGATCATCATCGCGATCCCGCCGAGCATGCCGGGGCCTTCGCTGCCCTCGTCATCGTTGCCACGAAAGCCACCGAACAGCATCGCCCATTGCGCCATATTGGCGATCATGGCGATGGCACCGGCAAACGTGGCCGCCACGGCGCTGATCAATGTATCCCGATGGCGCACGTGGGCCAGCTCATGGGCCAGTACACCGCGCAGCTCGTCGCGATTCATGAGACGCATCAATCCGGTGGTGGCCGCCACGGCGGCGTGCGAGGGGCTGCGCCCGGTCGCGAAGGCGTTCGGCGTATCCGAGTCCATCACGTACACCTTGGGCATGGGCAGCCCGGCATTCTGAGCCAGCTCGCGCACCAGGTTGAACAGTTCCGGCGCTTCGGCCGGCGTGGCCTCTCGGGCGCCGTGCATCTTCAGCACCATGCGATCCGAGAACCAGTAGCTACCGAAGTTCATGAGTGCTGCAAACACGAATGCAATCAACATGCCGGCCCGTCCGCCCAGGGCGCCGCCGACCAGCACCAGCAGAACGGTCAGGCCGGCCAGTAAAAGGGTTGTCTTGATGAAGTTCATAATCGTACCCGTGGTGGAACGATGATCGCGAGTGAGACACACCCGTTCGCGAACAAGCAACGATCCCGTTATTGATAGATAGCATCGCTTTGATACGAATCAAGCGGTGATATCGGTGTCTGTCTGCCGTGTTTCCGAAAGATCGATGCGAGCCCACGCCAAACGATAAACATGTCATTGGACGCTGGTTATGATTTGATTGCTCCCGAGACGCCCCCACCATTGCACGGGTGCCCAGCGGAAGGTTCCAAGACATGCGTCCCATTCATCTTATCGTGGCTTCGTTGTTGCTTTGCGGCGCGCCGGCCATGGCCCAGACCAGTGGCGCCGCCAGCGATAACGCTTCGGCAAGCGATACACGTGTGGCCTGTATCTTTGACCCGACCGGGCGAGCCGGCCCGTTGTTCGATCTGTTCCAGCCCTACCTGGCCCAGGTCGAGAGCTGGGGCTATGACATGGAAACACGCGTCTATGCCGACGAATCCGTGGCGGCCGGAGATTTTCGCGCCGGTCAGTGCGACATGGCCATTCTCACGGGTCTGCGTACCATTCGTTTCGTGCGCTTTGCCGGCAGCCTGGACATGCTGGGCGGTGTGACCAGCTACCATGAAGAAAAACAGGCCATCGATGCCATCTCCGCGCCCAAGGCCGCGGGCTATATGCAGCAGGACGGTTATGAAGTGGCCGGCGTCACACCGCTGGGCCGCTCTTATCTGCTGGCCCGCGACCGTGATGACCTGACCGATCTCGATCATCTGGCCGGCAAGCGCGTGGCCGTACTCAACTATGACAAGCAGGCCCTTACCCTGGCTGACAAGGCCGGGCTGTCTCCGGTTCCGGCCAGTACCACATCGTTCGGCCCGATGTTCACCAGCGGCAGTGTCTCAATCGCTTATGCGCCGGCGCTGGCTTTCGAGCCGCTGGAGCTTTACGAAGGCGTTGACGAGGATGGCGCAATCGCGCGGTTCCCGCTGGGCATGCTGTCGAATCAGGTCATCATCCGAGAAGACCGTTTCTCTGACCGCTTCGGGCAAACGTCTCGCGAATGGGTCGCGACCCACCTGTTCGAGCCGGCAGCCGACCAAGCGCGCGCGGCAGAAGATGCGGTTCCCGAAAAATACTGGGTCACGATTTCCGACGAGCAACAAGACGCCTATCATCGGCTGTTTCGTACCGTTCGCGAGCAGCTCTGGAACGACGGCTGGTACAGCCATCGCATGCAGCGTCTGCTGAAAAAGATTCGTTGCGACACGGCACCGACCAGCGCCGAATGCAGTCTGGGCAGCGAAGGCGGCGCGATCGATTGATCGATCGCACGCCAGAGCGCCTGTCGAGCCTTTAAACTAGCGATATTGCTTCAAACCGTGGATTGCCTGCTTCATGGGACAGTCACTTCAAGACCAGCTGCTCAACAGCGGCCTCGCCAACAAGAAACAGGCCCGCAAGGCCGTTCAGGACAAGAAGAGCAAGAGCGCTCGCAAGAAAAAGAACAAGGGCGGCGCGCCTTCCGGCCCGAGCGAGCAGGAGCAGATCGCCCGCGAGGCCGCCAAGGCGGCCGAGGTCAAGCGCGCCCAGGACAAGGCACAATCCGAAAAGGCCAACGCCGAGCGTGCCGCCCGCGAGGAAAAGGCCGCGGCCGAGCAGCTCATCGACCGGCATCGCGTCGCGCGTGAGCCGGCGCCCGAGGAGGACCCGCCCTACAGCTACACGATGGGGGGGCGGATCCGGCGTCTGCCGGTCAGCCGTAACCAGCGCACCCAGCTGGCCAACGGCCGGCTGGCGATCGTGGCCCGTGGTGAACAGGTCTTTCTGGTCGAGCGTCGTATTGCCGAACGGCTGCTCGAGCGTATTCCGGATCGGGTATGCATGGTCGACGACACCGCGCCGACGACCGATCCCGACGATCCCTATGCCGGCTACGAAGTACCCGACGATCTGATGTGGTGAGGGCCCGAGCCGGCGGCTGGATCAACGCCGCCGGCTTGACGGCTAGAAGCCGGCGGCCAGCCCGGCCGGCCGGCGTCGATCGTTGGCGCCGTGGCGCTTGCCTGTGGCCGAATCAACCAGTACTGCTTCATCCGCCCCCCAGGAGTCGGTTTCGTTGAAGGAATGGCCCATGGCCCGGAGTGCTTCGCGCGTCTCGGGTGTGAGATACCCTGCTTCCACCCGCGTAACGTCCGGCAACCATTGGTTGTGGATCCGCGGGGCGTTCACGGATTGCTGCATGTTCATATCGAAATCCAGCACGTTGATCATCGACTCCAGCGTGGTGGAGATGATGGTGGAGCCCCCGGGGCTGCCGGTGACCATGAAGACGTCACCGTTGTCATCCAGCAGCATCGAGGGCGACATCGATGATAACGGCCGCTTGCCGCCCTCGACCTGATTCGCCTTGCCCTGGACCAGGCCGAATGCATTGGGCACCCCCGGCTTGGCGGTGAAATCGTTCATCTCGTTGTTGAGAAAGAACCCGGTATCACCGGCGATCCTGGCGTTGCCGAACAGGTAGTTGATGGTATACGTCACCCCTACGGCGTTACCGGCCGAATCCACGATCGAGTAGTGCGTGGTGTGTGTGCCCTCATCCGGGCCGAGGCTGGCCTGGATATCCGATGACGGTGTGGCCCGGTCGGCCTTGATGGAGCTGCGCAATTCGTCCAGATGGGCATCCGACAGCAGTGCATCGATCGGGTTATCGATGAAATCCGGATCGCCCAGATACGTGTTGCGATCGGCAAATGTGCGCCGTTCGGCCTCGATCAGATAATGCGATGTCTTGGCCGAGCCGTAGCCCCAATCAGTCAGCGGCAACGGGTCGATGATACCCAGGATCTCGCAGATCGCCGTACCGCCGGAGCTCGGCGGCGGCGCGGAAACGACGGTCTTGCCGTCGTAGTCACAACGGATCGGTGCCCGCCATTCGGCGGTGTAGTTGGCCAGATCGGCCCGGGTCAGAATGCCCCCGTGGGCCTTGCTGGCCGCGACCAGCTCGTCGGCGATATGGCCTTCGTAGAACGCTTTCGTTCCGTGGTCGGCAATCGCCTTCAGGCTTTTCGCCAGCTCGGGCTGCTTGAGCGTATCGCCGGCCTCGTAAGGCATGCCGTCTTTCAGAAAGATATCGGCCACGTTGGGCTGGTCGGCGAAATCCTGGGTGCGGGTGTCCAGAATATTGATATCGCCCGGGCGCAGGGTATAGCCGTTTTCAGCCAGCTGAATCGCCGGCGCCATCAAACGCTTGCGCGACAGCGTGCCGAAGCGTTGGCGCGCGGTTTCCAGCCCCATCACGGTGCCCGGCACGCCCACGGCCAGATACGAATCCGTGCTCAGACCGTCCACGACCTCCCCGTCGTCGTTCTGGAATAACGTAGGCGTGGCCGCGGCCGGAGCTTTTTCTCGAAAATCCAGAAACAGATTCTTCGCCGGCCCGGCCTTTGTCTCGGCCATGTGCACCAGCATGAAGCCGCCCCCGCCGATATTGCCGCAGCAGGGATGCACCACCGCCAGGGCATAGCCAACGGCCACGGCCGCATCCACGGCGTTGCCGCCCTCCTTCAGGATATCCACGCCAACGCGGGTGGCCAGATGCTGGGCGGTGACCACCATCGCATGATCGGCCACGACCGGTACGTCGTCAGCCAGTGCCTGTCGGGTCGTGGCGGGGGCAGTGGTGTCCAGGGCCCGGCTGTCGATCTCGGCCGTATTGTCTTTTGCGAGCGCCCCGGCGGTCAGACCGGCCCAGAGCGGCACGGCCAAAGACAGACGCAAGACATCGCGAAACACACGCACAGACATAGATCACTCGAGACAAACCGGTATGCATCGCACTATAGCGTGGCGGCGGACGTGTTTCGACACACCCGACCACCGACGTGCCCGATCAATCGGGCACCACCGCCGATTCCGGCAGCAGCCCCTGGGCTTTGAACTCGGCCCAGACGTCCACGGGAATCGTCTCGGCCATCAACGCACGATTGTCCTCGATCCGGCTCGGCCGGCTGGCGCCGGGAATGATCGACGAAACAGCCGGGTGAAACGCGGTGAACTGGAGCGCTGCAGCCTTCAGATCCACGCCGTAGCGTTTGCAGACCGCGGCCATTTGATCGCGGCGCCTCGTCATTTCGTCCGTGGGCGTGTCGTAGTGATAGTGATCACCGCCGGCCAGCAGCCCCGAGCCGAACGGTGCGCCCGCCACGATTCCGACACCGCGCTCCAGGCACTTGGGAAACAGGGTTTGCGAGCCGGCCGGGTTGAGCAGGTCATATTGCGTGGCCAGCAGGAAGACGTCGGGGTCGGCCGCGTCCAGCGCCCGCAGGCAGGGCTCGATGCGGTTCACACCCAGGCCCCAGGCACCGATTCGGCCGGCCTCGCGCAGCTCGGTCAATGCACGGGCCGCCCCATTCATCGCGATCTCGAACTGCTCGGTCCACGCATCGCCCAAATGATCCGGGGCGATGTCGTGGATATAGACGATATCCAAGTGGCCCGTGCCCAGGCGCTGAAGGCTGTCGTGCACGCTCTGCAGAGCGGCCGCGTAGCCATAGTCCACCCGGCGCGTGAAATACAGGCCGTTGACGAACGGCGGCGCGATACCCGGCTCGGGGGCCGGCTCGAGAACCCGCCCGATCTTGCTCGAGAGCACGTATTCGTCGCGTGGCTTGTCTGCCAGAAAATGGCCGAAACGCTGCTCCGACAGGCCGGCGCCGTAGTGCGGTGCGGTGTCGTAGTACCGAATACCCCCATCCCAGGCGGCTTGCAGCGTGGCCGCGGCATCGGCCTGGCTGATGGTCTTGAACATGTCGCCCAGCGGCGCGCCGCCGAAGCCGACGGCATCCAGGTGCGAGAAACGGGTCGTGAAATCGGTCATCAATCGTGATCCTGTTGCGATAGTGCCAGTGTCTCCGACAGATACTGCGGCGTTGGGTTCACTATCGGCTGGCCTGGTCCAGGCGCGTCATGGCGTCGTCGTCCAGCTTCAGGGTGGTCGCAGCGATGAGTTGATCGAGCTGCTTGTTCGACGTGGCCGAAACGATGGGCGCCGTGACGGCCGGACGCGCCATCAGCCAGGCCAGCGAAACCGCTGCCGGCGTCGTGTCATGGGCATGGGCGACCTCATCCAGGGCTTCGAGAATCGCCATGCCGCGAGCATCGAAATAATCGCCCAGAAATGGCTCACGGGCAGTGCCGGCGATATCCGCATACGTTGTGTACTTGCCGGTCAGAAACCCGCTGGCCAGCGCGAAATACGGCGTAACGCCCAGCTCGTGCTCGTGACAGATGGCAGCCAGATCATCCTCAAAATCGTGACGGTCATAGAGATTGTAATGCGGCTGCAGCACGTCGTAGCGCGCCGCCTCGATATCCCGCGCCGCGCCCAGCGCACCGACAAGCCGCGAGCCGTCGTAGTTCGAAGCCCCCAAATAGCGCACCTTGCCATCGCGCACGAGCCGGTCGAAGACATCCATGGTTTCGGCGAGCGGCGTACTCTGATCGTCGGTATGCGCGAAATACAGATCCAGATAGTCCGTATTCAGGCGCTTGAGCGAAGCCTCGACCTCGCATGTGATCCATTCGCGCGACAGCCCGCGCCCGGCCCCGGGCATTTCCATACCCACCTTGCTGGCCAGGGTGATGCGGTCGCGATTGCCGCGCGCGGCCAGATAGCGCCCCAGCACGGCCTCCGACTCGCCCCCGGTATGGCCATCGACCCATTTCGAGTACACATCGGCCGTGTCGATCATGTTGAAACCGGCATCCAGCCAGGCATCAATCATGTCGAAGCTCTGTTTTTCGTCCAGCGTCCAGCCGAAGACATTGCCACCGAAGATCAGCGGCGCGGTTTCCAGGTCAGTGCGACCCAGAGTGGGATAGTTCATGAGAGCGCCTCGAATGCTGCAATATGAAACAGTCATCCAAAAGTAGCACCGCATGCCACCGCGCGTAACCACACGGACGACCGGCGCCGATCAGCCGGTTGCAGCCGGCGCACCAATCCAGCGATCCGAAACCACATCCAGAACCGCCGCACTGATCAGAAGCGCCCCGCCCAGCCACTGCAGACCGGCCATCGTCTCGCCGGCGAAAAGTGCGGCCGATACGACACCGACCAGTACCTCGCTCATCAGCAGGATGCCGACCCGCGCGGGCTCCAGGTAGGCGGTGGCCCATACCAGCGCGATCATCGAGGCGATCCACCACACCGCGCCTGCCGCCACCGCCCAGGCCACGCTGGAGAGCGCCGGCGGCCAGACATCGGTCGTTGGCAGCGTCGGATCCAGCCCGAACAGGATCAGGGCCGTGGCCAGCGCGCCGATCACGAACACGAACGTGCTCTCGACGGCCGGCAGATCGCTACGCGCGCTGATACCGATCGAGCCCAGTGACCAGAACAGCCCGGCCAGCAGCGCATACCACTCCCCTGCGCGCTCGGGCCGTGGCAAAAACCCGCCCCGTCCCAGCGTCAGAAACAGCCCGAACAGCCCCAGCACGATCACTCCGTAGCGGATGGGGTGCACCGCGTGGCCGAACACGAAGCGCGTGATCAACGTGGTCCATACCGGAGTGAGATAGAACAAAAGAATCACGATGGCCACACGGGCCTCGACGATACCCACCGAGTACAGCATGAACGCCGAGCCGCCCACGGCCGTGGCCAGCACGCCCACGCGATCAGCCGAGCGCCAGGCAAAGCGGCGGGCCATGATCACAGGCACCAGCAGCGTGCCGGCGATCAGCGCGATGATCACCGAGCCCAACGCGCCCGGCCAGCCTGCGCCCGATAAGGCACGCACCGGCACCCAGTACAGCCCCCAAAGACAGCCGGCCGTAGCGACCAAACCACTGGCCAGCAAAGTCTTGCGCGCGGTATCCATACCCAATCAGCCGATCAAATGTCCAGCGAATCCTACCAGCCGGTCGGCTGAGCCGGGCGCGTGCTGCTGTCACCGGTGCGCGTGCAACCAGTCCAGCACCAGGCGTTCGAAGGCCACCGGGGCTTCGCGATGCATGAAATGCCCGGCGGCCAGCGCTTGCATATCGAACGGCCCGTCGAAGCACGTCTGGCTGCCGGCGAAGACCTCCGGGCCGATGCAGCCATCGGTCTCGCCATAGACGATGCGCGTGGGCACCGTCGTGCGCCAGGCCATCATGCGCCGGCGCTGACGCTTGTTGAGCACCACGCCGGGCAGTGCTCGATAATAGCCGAGGGCACTTCGTCGATTGGCCCGTGCGCTCAGTGCAGCCTTGACCGGTGCGATATCTGCGCGGGTATAGGCCCAGCCGGGTGACCAGTCCCGCCATAGCCGGTCAATCAACGCCATATCGCGCGCCGCCAGCGCGCGTTCGGCCACACCGGGCAACTGGAAAAACCCCATATACCAGGACCGGCGCATCTGGGCCGCGCTCATATGGGCCAGAAACCGGCTCGTCGGCGGCACCGCGGCGGTCACCAGAGCCGCCAGACGCGCCCCGGCCAGGCTGGCCGCGGCATAGCCCGTGATGGCGCCCCAATCATGGCCCACCAGATAGAACGGTGCCTCCGGGGCCAGCGCATCGGCCAGCGCGAGCACATCCCGAGCCAGGGTGAGCGCGTCGTAGGCCCCGTCGCCAGGCACATCACTGGGCGCATAACCGCGCATGAATGGCGCCACGGCCTGATAGCCCGCATCGGCCAGGCCCGGCAGCAGGGCGTCCCATGTCTGCGCCGAGTCGGGAAACCCGTGCAGACACAGCACCAACGGCCCCTCACCGCAGTGGCGTATCGCCATCTCCAGATCAGGCAACGCAATACGTGCGTCAACGATTGATTCGGTCATGACGGGCCCGGTGGCACGACGCTCCCGCCACTCTACCGGGATTGCATCGCCGATCCACCCGTCGTCGCAGCAACAGCTCGCACACGAGTGTGCAGCAAGACCAAGGCCAACGCCCCCGCGGCGAAGATAAATCCTGCACTCAGCCCGAACGTCAGCCGAAACCGATCGCCTTCGCCGATCAAGGCCCCCGCCGCGACGGGCCCGACGAGCTGGCCGGCCGCAAAGAACATCGTCACGAAGCTTACTGCCAGCGGTGCGGCGCGCGCCGACACTGTTTCCGTGGCCGCAGCCAGCACAGACGTGAACATGCCCGTCACCGACGCGCCGAGCAGCACGTAATGGCCGCTGAAACCGGCCACCGTAGGCCAGATCACCGGCAGCGCGGTGGCGATCCCGGCCATCGTCATCGCAAGGGCCAGCGACACCGCCCGTCCCAGACGATCCGATATCGTGCCCCAGACCGGCCCGGCCACGATGCCGATCAATCCCATCGCGGCGGCCAGCCGCCCGGCCAGCACCGGGTCGACGCCCGCGGCCAGCGCATAGCTGAACATGAAGATCGCCTGCACGATATAAGTCAGCCCGACCACCGCATAGACCACGCCCACGATGACGACATACGGGTGGGTGAACACCTCGCGGCGCAGGCCGCGCCGGGATTGGGCGGCCGCCGATTTCGACAGCGCAGAGCCCGAATCACCGGCGACAGCCGGCGGGTCCGGCAAGAAGAACACCACACAGATCGTGGCCACGAGTGCCACTGCTCCGAACACGGCCCAGGCCAGGCGCCAACCGTCGGGGGTGTCGGCCGTCGTCAGCGCCGGCACCACGGCGCCGGCCAGAAACAACCCGCTGCCCACGCCGCTGTTCAGCAGCCCGATCGCCAGGCCGCGGCGCTCGGCGAACCAGGTGCCGATCAGTGAAATCAGCGGCGTGTAGGAAAACGCCGTGCCCACGCCGAGAAGCGTCATCAAGACCAACAGCAGCGCATAATCGCGGGCCGCGGCCAGGCCGAAGAAGCCCACGACCAGACACGCCAGCCCGATGAGAATGGATAACCGTCCCCCCCGGCGCGAGGCCAGCCCGCCGGCCACCATGACCAGCGCCAGATAGCCCAGTGCGGTCGCTGTACCCAGGCGCCCTGCCTGCCCGTAGGACAACCCGAACGCGGCCTGCATCGCCGGCAGAATCAGCCCGAATGATAGTCGCGCCAGCGCCACGGCCGACAGCGTCACCAGCATGCCGCTGGCCAGAAGACCGATCGCACGTCCTCGCGTCATCACAAAGTCCAGGCAGGAAAGTAGCTCGTGACAATACCGCGTCAGCGCCGCTCGAAGCGGTTCGATGACGCCCGGATCTATCTCGTGATGCCCAGCCGATAGACCCGATTGGCCGTCTCGAAGAACAACGCATCCTTTTCATCGGCCGAGGCATCCCGCACCACGTGCTTGAGTGCGTTCCAGAGCGTGGCGTAGTCACAAGTGAAATGATCGACCGGAAAATTGCTCTCGAACATACAGCGATCCACGCCAAACGCCTCGATGCACGCGCACAGATAAGGCGCCCAGGCCTGCGCCAGCGCCCGGTAATCCTCGGCCGGATGCGCATACGACCAGGCAAAGCCCGGAAAGGGCATGCCCAGCCCGCCCAGCTTGACCACCACGTTCTCGCAGCGCGCGAGGGCCGCGATCTGCTTGCGCCAGCCGTCGAACCGCGTCGCTCGCTGCCCCGCGTAAGTACCAATGCCGAGCGGACTGCCGACATGATCGAGCACGATCGTGGTCTCGGGAAACGCCCGCGCCAGATCAACAAGCTCGGCCAGCTGCGGCTCGAGCAGCCATGCATCGAAACTCAAGCCCCGCGGCGCCAGCTCGGCGAAGCCCGCCCGGAAACCGGCGTCGGCGAACAAGCCAGCCGGTATATCCCGCGCCGACAAGGGCCCCAGGACATCGGGGTCGGCATCGAAGGCGGCACTCTGGCGAACGCCCCGAAAACGCCCTTGGCCAGCCCCGACATGGGCATCCAATACCGCGCCGACCGCGGCCCCGCAGCGCAGATCCGCATGCCCCACGATCCCGGCACATGCTTGCATCGGGCCATAAATACCGCTGGCGCTCATTGCCGCGATTCCGTTCACGAACTCTGTTTCGCCCACGCAGCGAAACGCGGCCGGCCCATGTGCCCGATACATCGACCGGCACTCAACGAATACCGTGGCACGAACGTCGTGCCCGGCTGCGGTATCCGTTAAAAGCTCGTCCAGCAGATACCGCGGCCGCTGACGCAGCATCGCACTGAAGCCGTGCTCGGCGAAGGGCATACGCCGCAGATCCAATCGCGAGCGATCCCACAGGTGGTGATGCGGATCGATGATGGGGCGCTCGGGGTCCAGAATATGGGCGGCAACTGACATGGCGTGCTCCCGGCGATCGTTGATTGACGCAACGCGGCAAGATCGCCGACGGCGTCCTGTGGATCACTTGAGTAAAGACAGCGAACACACGAACGTGATCGTATTCATCCGGCTAGCTCTCGGTGCCTGGATACCAATCCCGTCGCCGCACCTCGATGTCCGGATCCGCCCTGGTCACCCGCCGTTCGAAGTCGTCGATATCCTGCCCGCGATAGTGGTACGGGTAGACGATTGTCGGTTTGAAATCGAGCACCGCATCCGCGGCTTGTTCAGTGTCCATGGTGTAGGGCAGGTTCATGCAGACAAAGGCCAGGTCGATATTGTCGAGATTCCGCATCGCGGGCACGCCTTCGGTATCGCCAGAGATATAGACTCGCTTGTCGGCCAATGTCAGGACATAGCCATTGCCCCAGCCCTTCGGATGATGCGCGTCCGGCGAAGCCGGCAGGTTATACGCCGGAACCGCCTGGACAGGGATATCGTGCACGGTGGTTTGTGCGCCATTTTTGAGCACGATGTGCTGGGCCCCGATGTTCTCTTTCATCTTTTCGTTAACCGCTTCGGGCATCACGACAACGGCGTGGCGTGTCTCGAGCGCGGCCAGGGTGTCGGGGGCGAAATGATCCTGATGGGCGTGGGTAATGAGGATAACGTCGGGCGCAGGCAGGCCGGCGTAGCGGGCGGGATCTCCGACCGGATCGACATAGAGGGTATGGCCGTTCCAGGTCGCGACGAAGCTGGCATGCTCGATGACCTGCAGGCGCAGCGGGCCAGCGCCGGTCTCGAGTGCCACGGGGCCGATGGCAGCGTCTTGGTCCTCTTTGGCGATCGCGCTCGTGGCGAAACCGAGCCACAACAACACGCCCAGAACGAAACGAACCCGGCGCATGGGCCCGGTGATGCGACGTGCAGCGTTGAACATGACGGTGCCCTCTTTTCGAGTACGGCGGGCCGTTGTTGGCCCGCATCCGATGTACTCGACAATCGCCTATTCAGGGGCGACCGGGCAACTATCCCTTGGTGGATGGGCAGCGTCGCGTGCCTGTTTTAACCCGGATTCAACGGCTGGGCGCGGCGATGTATTGATGCCAGGGGTGATTCTCCTCGAAACCCAGCGCCTCGCGAATCTTGCGATTGGAATACAGGGCTTCGTGCTCACCGAGTTCGCGCCGGATTTCGACGTCCGGATAGAAGCGCTCGATGAGCTCGGCGTTGGTCAGATGAACCGAGTTGTGATCATTGCCCGCGTTGAAGACATCGTAGCCGCGGCCATTGGTCTTCAGGCACAGATCAACGATCTGGCCGAGATCCCGAGCATCGATATAACAGAAGACGTTACGCCGACGCACGTCCGGGGCCTCGAAGAAGTGCGGAAAGTCGGTGGCGTATTCGTGGGGCTCGATGACGTTGCCGATCCGCAGGCCGTAGATATCGAAACCGGTGCGCTTGGCAAACGCACGTGCCGTGGCCTCATTACACACCTTGGACATCGCATAGCTATCGGTCGGCTCGGTGGGATGGTCTTCTTCGACCGGCAGGAACTGTGGTTTGACCTCGCCGTCGGCAAAGCAGATGCCGTAGGTCGTTTCCGACGACGCAAAGACGATGTTGTCGATGCCGAACTTCGTGGCCGCGTTGAGTACGTTGTAGGTACCCAACGTATTGATGCGGTATGTCTCGGCGTCGGTGGTGATGAAATTGCGCGGCATCGCGGCGAAATGCACCACGGCATCGAAGCCGCGCGGCGCGCCCTCGCCCCGGTCGAGCTCGCCCATGTTGGCGTAGCTCGACAATACGTCGAACATCTGGCCGGGATCGGTGATATCGGCAAGGTAATTATCGACCCGTGGCTCATCCAGCGGCCGCTGGTCGACGTTGACCACGTGATGCCCCTGATCGAGCAGATAGGCCACCACGTGGCGGCCGGCCTTGCCCGAGCCGCCGGTGAACAGGATACGCAATGGTTTTGTCGACATATGCCGTCCTCGATTGATCAACACGCTAATCTGCCATCGTTGGGCCAGGCGGTGCGCAATAAACCGCCGGCCCGGCGCGCCATACACGCCGGCTCTGGCATGAATTGTCCATCCAGAGCCACGATGAACCTCGATATCTCCAGGATAGCCGCATGACACAGCGCTACGTCTGGCTGGCACTGATGACCGCCGGCTTCATCGTGTACGGTTCGCTGGCGCCGTTCCACTGGTATCCCGGGGCCAGTGACCAGCCGATACGCTATCTGCTCGGGCACTGGAATCGGCCGACCCAGCCACTGCCCGGTCTGCTCGGCAATATCGCGTTATATCTGCCTCTGGGGCTGTTTATCTCACTGGCTCTGGCCCAGCGCGCTCGGTGGGTACGCTGGCTCGTGATCCCGGCCTTGGCGAGCAGCTTGCTGTGCCTGGGTATCGAACTGATACAAGTCTATGACTGGGGCCGGAAAGCCACGTTGACCGACGTGTACTGCAACGTGGCCGGCACGCTCGCCGGCGCCATGCTCGCCGATCGGATGCCGCGCTGCGTTCGTCATCCAACGGGCACGCTGGAGCCCCCGCTGGTCCTGATTCTATTGCTCGCGTTTCTGGTCACCGAACTGTATCCCTTCGCCCCGACGCTGCATGCCCACTTTTATACCGAAGCATTGGTCGGCCTGTTCACGGACTTCAACCTGCCTGTGCTGGCGCTCGTGCACTGCGCGTTGCTATGGCTGGTCGCCGCGAATCTTCTCAGGCATCTGTTCGGCCCCCGCCACGGATATGTCGGATGGGCGATGCTTGCCCTGGCCGTATTTGTCGGCCAGGTGATCGTGCCTGCCCATCCGCTGCTGTTCGTCGAATGGGTCAGCGTGGCCGCGGTCGCCCTCGTACTGCCTGTGATCGCGTCCTTGGGGCAGGCTTGCAGCGTCCGATTCTCATTCGCGGCCCTGGTGATCGGTCAAGGGGGGCTCATCCTGGCACACACCGCGAGCACCTCCGACCTGGCGTTTGCCGAGTTCGACGGCCAGTCCTGGATCGATATCTCGTCGCACGGGATCGCTGCGTTCTATCTCGTCGGCGCCACGGTCTGGACGTTGTATCAAACAGGCAGGCCGGCCCTGCGGGCCGGACTCGTCGTCGCGCTCATCTTCGGCCTGATCGCGCTGGCGGCGGCCTGGCTCGATCAGGGCGATATCAACTTCATGCCCTCGGCGCTCGCACTGATCGCCGCGGGCGTTCTGGCTCTGAGTACGCGACGGCCTCAATCCGACAATGCCGCGGGCATCGGCGCATAGCGCAGCAGCGCGAGATAGGCCAATACCGCGCCGCCGGCCGCGCCGACCATGACCATGGCCATCGCCTGGGCATCACCGCCGGCATACCCCACGGCCCAGGTCGCGATCGCGCCCATGGCGAACTGGAACACACCGAACAGGGCCGAGGCTGCCCCGGCGGCGTCCGGGGCCAGATCCAGCAGGCCGGCCACGGTGTTGGCACCGGCCACGCCGACGGTCGACAACAAAAAGAACAACGGAATCGCCACGCCCCAGAAGCCGCCGAACCCGGTGAACGTGGTCGCGATCAACACCACCGCACAGGCCAGCGTGTTGCCCACGGCCACGCCCAGCAGCGTGCGATAGCCGAACCGCTCGACGATGCGCCCATTGGTGAACGTGCCGATCAGCATGGACACGATATTGGCCGAGAAATAGAACCCGAACAGCGACTGGTCGACCCCGAACTGGTTGATATAGATGAACGAACTGGCCGCCACATAGGAAAACAGCGCGCCGAACATCAACGATCCACAGATCAGGTACAGAGCCACCGGCAAACGCGTGACCAGCGACAGATAGCCGATGTATTGCCGGGCGAGCGTGCGATCGCGCACCCGGCGATGCTGCGGGTGGGATTCCGACAAGAAAACCGCCAGCACCGTCACCGCCACCAGCGAATAGATCACCAGCATCCAGAAGATGAGCTGCCATTCGCCGATGAACAGAATCAGGCTGCCGATCATGGGCGCCAGAAGCGGTGCCGCCCCCATGACCATCACCACGAAGGACATCACGCTGGCTGCCTTGGCCCCCTGAAACCGGTCCCGAACGATGGCACGTGCCATGACCGGCCCGGCGGCGGCGCCAAAGCCCTGAACCAGGCGTGCCACGATCAGCATTTCCACCGAAGTCGATAGCGCACAGGCGATGCTGGCGCCCAGATACAGGAACAGCCCGAAGAACAGGATCGGGCGTCGACCGTGGCGGTCCGAGATCGGCCCGTAAAGCAGCTGGCCGAAGCCCAGCCCCACGAAGAAAAGGCTCAGGGAGTACTGCACCACGGCATCGGCCACACCGAACTGATCGGCCAGCGTGGGCATGGCGGGCAGATAGGTATCGATCGACAGAGGGGCCACTGCGGTCAGAAGGCCCAGCACGCAGACCATCAGCACGTGCTCGCCACGCGTCTGTCCGCCGCTCGTATCGCGCGCGACATCGGACATCGTATTCTCCGTCAGATCAAGACAGACCGCAGGCTGCGATCCGTGGGGCGCTATCGGCCGGGCTGTTGCGCGGCGCGCCGTATCAAGGCCGGCGTATTATGCCAGCCGGTGCGTTCTACAGCGATTGCCTCCCCGGCGGCCTCACGCGGGTGCAGGCCGGTCAGCGTGGCGCCCGGCGGCATTTCGATTGCGAGTGTATAGCCCGATTCCTGAACGATACGCGCGGTTTGTGCCCAATAAACCGTGCGCGCCATGTTGTAGACCAGATCATCGCCGACGACATTGCCCTGCCAGAGCCGCCGTCGGGCGTTGGCCGAGAAATACGCGCAGCGCGGCGCTTGCCACGATACGCCTGCCGCAACCTCGGCCAGCCGCGCCGCCGGCATGTCGAGCAGCGCACAGTGCGAGGGCACGGCCACGTCCAGGCGTCGGGCGGCCCGCGCGCCTGCATCGTTGGCGCGAGACGCCAGCGCGTCCAGAGCCTCGTCGGCGCCGGCCACCACGATCTGTTGATCGGCGTTCACGTTGGCGATGTGAACGGCATGGCCTTGAGCTTGCGCCCGCTCGATCAACCCAGCGACCCGGTTTTCGCCCAGACCCAGGATCGCGAGCATGCCGTAGCCGGCCGGATAAGCCTGGCCCATCAGCGCACCGCGCTTGGCCACCAGCCCCAGTGCGGCTTCGAAGTCGATCGCGCCGGCCACGACGGCCGCCGGCCAGGCCCCGATCGACAGCCCCAGCACGGCATCCGGCGGGCCTGCGTGTTCACTCAGGTGCCGCGCGGCGGCCACGCCCATCACCGTGAGCGCGATCTGTACATTGTCGGTGGTGGCCAGTGCCCTGGCCGTATCCAGCGTCGTGATACGCGCCGATAACACGTCTTCGGCGGCCTCGACCGTCTCGCGCACGGCCGCGGAATCCGGCAGATCGGCCAGCATGCCGGCGCGCTGCGCGCCCTGGCCCGGGAACGTGAAGACCGTGCTCATGGGCCCTGCCACGGATCAGGCGATAGATACGGGCCGGTATCGCTTTTGATCATGACGCGCGCGCCCACGCCCAGCCAATCGGCCAGAGCCACGCCGCCGGCCGGGGTTTCCAGCTGGATATCGCAGCGCACGCCGTGGGCCTCACGACAGCCGCGCGCCGCCGCGGCCAGCGTTTCCAGATGCCGATCATCGCGCTCGGGCATGCACACCACGATATCGATATCCGAGGCGGCATGCGCGACGGCAGCCCCGGTGGCCAGCTCATAGCCCAGCGCGCCGGTCACACCCCAGGTCGATGACGAGCCGGCAAGTTCGTCGCAGAGACTAAACAGCGCTGTGATCGCCGCGAGGCTCGCACATCGGTCGGCCGCTACAACGTCTTCTTCCAGAACGATGGCCTCGGGTGCCAAGCGGCGCGTGAGCGCGGCGCTATCAACGCGCGTGGCACAGCGCTCGCGCTTGGTTACGCCGCGAATGCCGATCGGCAGCGATGCCGCGTCGCGCGGCGCGCGGCGGATCACCGCCGGCGCGCCGTCGGCGATGATCTGGCGGGCCCAGTCCGGCACGTCGGCTGGCAAGGCAGCGACCTCGAACCAGACCAGGTCATGCGGGCAAGCGATAGCCGCACGCGTATTCGACGCGCTGTAGTCGAACGCGCGGGGGGCTGCGATCGCGCAGTCGGCCGTCATCTACCCGGCCCACACCTCGGCCAGGCGTTGACGTACCGCGGCGGTGGCTGTCCGTTCGCCCTGCCCGATACGCGCCGACAGATCACGCGTGTCGCCGATATCAGCCACGGCATCGGCCAGTGCCTGGCGAACCCGCTCGACCGCCTTGGCATCATCGCTTGCCGTCGGCGCGATATCCAGCCGTGCGTGCAACAGGCCCAGCCGCTCGTAGCTGTCGATGTCATAGGCCATGGGCGTGATCTCGCGGGCCAACTGTTCCACGCCTTCCACACTGCGCTGGGTGATACGGGCCGCGGCCTGTTTGCCCATTGCATGCACCTGCACGCCCTCGCCCGACAAGGCCACGAGCCGATTGGCCTGGTAACCGTGAGCCAGAAACCCGCCGGACATGGCCTTGCCGGCGATGAGCGTGACCACCGGATGCCCGGCACGCCGGGCACGAATAGTGCCTTCGGCGGCCGCGGCCAGGGCCTGATGGAGGCCATAAGCCTCTTCGGTACGGCCATAGGCCTGGCTCGGCACATCGACAACAGCCACGATTACGCGCTTGTGGGCAGCGCTCTCATCGGCTTCGACGGCATCGTGCAATGCCCGTGCCAGCGCCCAGCCTTCTGCCAGGCCGACCTCGCCGGCCCGTGCCCGCGGGAAACGCGCCTGGCTATCGGGCACGACAGCGATATAACGCGCGGCTCGATGGCCCAGTTCGGCGTCGATGACACGCACGCTGGCCGGGTAACCGGCCAACGGTTCGGCATGGTCGGTCAGTGCGGCCAGCCAGGCCGCGCCATAAGAGTCGTTGTGGGTACTCATGCAGCACCCGTCGTTTGAGCGAACGCATCGCGCGTCGTTCGCGCCGTGGCTCGTTCGGTGGGGGCCACGGTTTCCAGCAGCGCTTCGAAACGGGCGATATCGGTCGTGCGGGCCAGTGGCTTCGGCGATGCCGTGACGTGCCGGGCCAGCAGGTCCCGAATCGCGGCCACGTCGTCACCCACGAGAGCCTCGGCCAGACCGGTGGCCACGCGCTGTTCGCCGCCCAGCAGCGACCAGATCATCGGCCGGTCGCGACTGTCGAATTCATCGACCCCGGCTTCCTGTTCAATCACCTGTGGTCCGTTCAAACCAAGACGTGCCTCGCGAGTGACGATCAGCTCCGAACAGAGCCCGGCCGCGATCGACATGCCACCGAAACAGCCCACCGGGCCGGTGATCACGCCGATGACCGGGCCGTGCTCGCGCAGGGCCACGATCATGTCGTGGATCTCGGCGATGGCCGCCAGACCACAGTTGGCCTCCTGCAGGCGCACGCCACCGGTTTCCAGCAGGAGAATCGGCACCACCGGATCCCCGTTTTCGGCATCCGCCAGCGCACAGGCGAGCGCGCCCGCGATCTTGGCGCCGCCGACCTCGCCCATCGAGCCGCCCTGAAATGCGGGCTCGACGGCCGCGATGACCACCTTCGTATCGCCCAACGTTCCGCGCATGATGACCACGCCATCATCCGACTGAGTGACGATATTCTGCTTGGGCAGCCACGGCGAGGTCAGCCGCTCGAAGGGGCCCAGCAGCTCCCGCTGATCGGCATCGTCCAGCAGATGCTGGCAACGCGAGCGTGCGGGCAGTTCGACAAAGCTCTGGCGTTGTAGCAGTGCCGCGACATCAGTCATGGCGGGCCTCCGGGCTCGTCTGTTCCATGGCCTGGGCAATGCGCAGGCGCACCACGGCCGGCGTGGCGCCAAAGTCGTTGATCTCGACCTTGAGCGCGGGCAGGCCATCATCGGCAAAGATACGATCGATCACGGCTCTCCAGATCTCGTCCACGCCGTCGACCGACGTGGCGATGGCCACGGTCGTCCGGCCGGAGTCACCCGGCTCGAGTAGCACTTCCAGATCCCCGGAGCCGACGACGCCGGCCAGCGCGCGACGGGCTGCCGGCGGGCCGGCCGGGTAATCAAACGATAGCGTCTGCATGAACTGTCTCTCCTGTCGCGGTGGCTGCGGCCCGACCAGTCAGGCGGTCAATGAATACCGTGGCGGCCAACAGATCGGCCGCCCCACCCGGCGACGCGCGATAGCCGGTGAGTGTGTGATCCAGATCCGCCAGTGCCGCGCGCCCGGCGGGTGTGGCCGTGCCGCCCGCGGCCAGCACGCCGCGGGCGCCGGCCTGCATGGCAGCCAGCCCGCGCGGGCCGGCACGGTGCAGCACACAGGTATCATCCAGCACGGCCATGAGGGCCGCCAGCGCATCCAGGCGTGCGGTCTGCTCACAGCCGGTCGCCTCTCGGACGCGCTGCAATACGGGGAGTGCGTGCTCGATGACCGGCCGAAAACCTTCAGCGGCGATCTGGCGCGCGCCGGCCGCGCCGTAGCGGGTGATCGCCTGTTTGCCGTTTGACACCCGCGTGGGATCGAGGCCCGGATCATCGATGGCCGCGATGCGCGCGCTGTCAGCGGCAAGCCGCTCGGCCTGCCATTCGCGCGCCGGCCGGGCCGCGGCGGCTGCAGTAAGCAGGCCCAGGCACCAGATTGCCCCGCGATGGGTGTTCACCCCGCCGGTCGCCAGCAGCATGGCGGCCTCGGCCTCGCGCCCCAGCAGGCCCAGCCGGGCCCGCAGCGATACCGCATCACCCGGCAGGGCGCCGGCCTCGGCGATCGCCAGAAACCCCGGATGCAAGGCCCGAATCGAGGCCTGCATGGTCGTGTAATCCATATCGTGATGGACGCCTGCCCCGCGACGATCGATCAGCCCGGGCTTGGGCGTCAGATCCAGCTCGGCAGTCAGCGCCTCGCCCACTAGGCCCGCCAGCCAGGCCGGCTTGTCATGCATATCGTCCATCACCAGCTCCGAAACCGCGGCGGCGGGGTGTAGAGCCCGCCGGACCAGTCGACCAGATCGGCGATGCTGGAGGCGGCCAGCTGGCTGCGCGTGGCCTCGGCCCGCGAGACCCCGAGATCGGCCGGCCATTGGACCTTGCCGGCCTCGCGCAGGCGCTTCGTCTGGCCCGGATCGGCCGATCGGCCCAGCGGGGTGACGCCGGCCACCGCCGCGATCATCGCACGCCGTTCTTCAATCGATTCCGCCCTGTAGAGATAGGCGATGCCTTCCTCGGTGAGCAGGTGCGTGGTGTCGTCGCCATAGACCATGACCGGCGGTACTGCCAGGTTGGCTTTCTGGGCCACGGTGACCGCATCCAGCTCGTCGACGAAGGTGGGCACCAGACCGGCCTGAAAGGTCTCGACCATCTGCACGACCAGCTTGCGCCCGCGCGCCAGCGGGTCATTGTCATCGGCCATATCGGCCCAGGCCGGTGTCGCGTGGCGCCGCCCGCGCGCGTCACTGCCCAGGTTGGGCGCGCCGCCGAAGCCGGAGACGCGCGAGGTGGTCACGGTCGAGGAATTGCCGTCCGGGTCGATCTGCAAGGTCGCGCCGATGAACATATCGGCAGCGTACTGGCCGGCCAGCTGGCAGAAGGCCCGATTGGAGCGCAGGCTACCGTCGTGGCCGGTGAAGAAGACATCGCCCCGCGCGGCCACGTAGTTCTCCATGCCCAGCTCGGTGCCGAAGCAATGCACGGACTCGACCCAGCCGGATTCGATGGCCGGGATGAGCGTGGGATGCGGGTTGAGCACCCAGTTCTTGGCGATCTTGCCTTTAAGGCCCAGTTTTTCGCCGTAGGTCGGCAACAGCAACTCGATGGCCGCGGTGTTGAAGCCGATGCCGTGGTTGAGTGAGGCCACGCCGTGCTCGGCATAGATGCCCTTGATGGCCATCATCGCCATGAAGATCTGTACGTCGGTGATATGACGCGGGTCGCGCGTGAACAAGGGCTCGATATAGAACGGCTGGTCGGCCTCGACCACGATATCCACCCAGGAACCGGGAATATCCACCCGGTCCAGCCCGGTGACATCCTCAACAATCTCGTTGGCCTGGGCGATGACGATACCGCCGGAAAACGCGGCCGCCTCGACCAGGGCCGGTGTGTCCTCGGTGGACGGCCCGGTATACAGATTGCCCGCGCGATCGGCCTTGAAAGCGGCGGTCAGCACCACCTTGGGAATCAGATCGACGAACAGGCGCGCATAGAGCTCGATATAGGTATGGATGGCCCCGACCGCGATCGTGCCATCCATCATGAGTTGGCCGATGCGATGGCTCTGGGTGCCGGAAAACGCGAAGTCCAGCTTCTTGGCGATGCCTTTCTCGAACACCGCCAGATGCTCGGGCCGGCCGACGCTGGGCTGGATCATGTGCAGGTCGTTGACCCGCGCCGGATCAAGATCGGCCAGGGCACGCGAGAGAAAATCGGCCTGTTTCTGGTTGTTGCCTTCGGCGATCACCCGGTCGCCGGATGCGATGCAGCCATAGAGCACATCGCTGATCGCCGCGCGATCCACGATCTTGTCGTTGAGCAGATGGGCGACTGTCGAGAGACGACGCTGTTTTTCCGCGGCACGGGTGTTCCACTGGCGCGGTGTTTGGGTCTGACTCATGCGCGATGTCCGTTTCGGGCTCTTGATGCAAGTTAGAATCGCCGCGGCTGACGATCAATCAAGCTGTCGTTGGCTTTATTAACATCAGGCGAACAGGACAGGCCCATGCGCGGTGCCGACGAAATCACCCTGCGCAAGCTAGAAATCTTTCTGGCGTTCATGCGCGAACAGAACCTGGCCCGGGCCGCGGAGACGCTGGGCGTGTCCAGCGTGTCGGTGCACAAGGCGATCCATTCCCTGGAAGCCGCGGTCGGCGCGCCGCTGTTCGCCCATCGTGGACGCACCCTGCGGCCCCTGGCCTCGGCCGAAGTGCTGGCTCGCCATGGCCAGGACATCATCGACGGGATCCAGCGCAGCGTGGATGCCACACGGCAGGCCGCGGGCATCGCCCCGCGCACGTTCCGTATCGGCTCGCTGTATTCGCTGACGATATCGCTGGTGCCGCGCATCATCACCGCCGTGCAGGCCGCGCTTCCCGGCTGCGATATCGAGCTGGTGCTGGGCTCCAACGCCACGCTGGAGGACCAACTGGCCGCCGGCGAGATCGATGCCGCACTCATTTGCACTCACGAGCTGACCCGCAGCCATGCCCGCGCGGTGGTCGATCTGTTCGAGGACGAGATCTATCTGGTCACACCGGCCGAGCGTGGCACGGCCCGGCGTGACAGCCCCAGACGCGAGCCTGTCGATCTGGCCGATCATCGCGATACGCCCTTCGTGGTGCTCTCGCAGGAGTTTTCCAGCGGGCGCGATTCGTATCGTATGTTTCAGACCGCAGGCATCACCCCGAGGGTGGCTTTGCGGGCCAACGATATCTTTTCCCTGTCGGGCCTGGTGCGCGGCAACGTGGGCTATGCCCTGCTTCCGGGGCGCATCGCCGAGCTGTATCCCGGGGCCCTGGCTTTTCAGCGGGTACGCCGGGCCCAGTCAGTATCCCAGCACGTTGGCCTTTGCCACCTGGCATCGCGCACCGAGGACGAATCCATCGGTGCGCTGATCGCGGCCGCTCGTGAGATCGTGAGCTCCATGGTCGATAGCGACGGCCGCCTGGCGATCGGGGCCGGGCGCGGCTAGCGCATCAGCCGCCCAGAATCGAGCGCACCACGAGATAGAAGATCGACGGCCCCAGCAGACAGCCGAAACCGGTATAGAAGGTGGCCGTCATCGCCCCGTAAGGCACCAGGCGTGCATCGGTGGCGGCCAGCCCGGCGGCCACGCCGCTGGTCGTGCCCATCATGCCGCCAAATACGAGCGCGGCCGAGGGGTTGTTGAGCTGGATCTGCTTGGCGACGACCGGCGTAAAGATCATCACCGAGATGGATTTCACCAGCCCGATGGCGATCGAGAGTGCGATGAGATCCGAGCCGGCACCGATGGCGGTCCCCGTGACCGGGCCCACGATATAAGTCGCGGCCCCGGCGCCGATGGTCGTCACCGCCACCGGATCGGTATAACCGAAGGCGTAGGCGATGGCCGCCCCCGCCGTGAACGGCACGGCCAGCCCCGCGAACAGGGCGATGACACCGTTCATGCCCGCTTTTCTGAGCTCGGCCAGATCCACGCCGAACGCCGTGGCCACGATCGCGAAATCGCGCAGCATCGAGCCGCCCATGATGCCAAGCCCGGAGAACAGCGCGATATCCGACAGCCCATCCGTTCCGCCGGTGGCCACCCCGCCGATATACGACAACAACAGGCCCGCGGCGATCGCGATCGCCGAGCCGTGGATACGCCCGCCGGTGAGATGGCGTGCGGCCAGATTGCAGACCAGCATCAGCAGACCGATAAAGGCAAACGCCGCGATCAGACCGTTACTGTTCAAGACATCCAGAAAACGCTCAAGCATGACGATCCTCGCGAGTGGTCGATTCCGGTGGGTCCAGGGGCTTGGCGTACTTGCCGCGGCCCAGTCGGGCGATCACAGGCACCAGGGCAAAACTGATGGCCACCACCACCAGCCCGCCGACGAGCGCGACCGGTCCGCCCGAGACCGCGCCCACCACGTTCTGACTGGCGGCCATGGCCACCACGATCGGGATATAGAGCGAGCTCCAGAACGACAGGCCGGCCTGGGCCCTGTCGTCGAAACAGCCCATGCGCTGCAGTTGATAGACACAGAAAACCAGCAACAGCATGGCGATACCCACACCGCCGACATCGGCATCGATGCCCATGACCATGCCCAGCAACGTGCCCAGCAACTTGCCGACGAGCAGACAGGCGGCCAGCAGGGCCACACCGTAGATCACCATTTTTGTCCCTCCTTGTTCTTGATTTATTGCCAGTCATGGGCGGCGCCGGGAGCAGCATCAACGAGCATCGCGTTAACGAACTTAGCCTCGGCCTAAGCACCATCGGCTTTACGCGGCTTTGCAACGGCCGGGCTAAGACCAATGTCGGTCAGCCGGACCAGGCCTATCGCGCGTGGCCGGCCTGTTCGCGGGCAGCGCGTTCGGGCGTTCGCGCTGTTATCCTTTGCCCACGCAGGCGCTGTCGTCGTTGCCGATCGCAAGGCCTGCCCGGTTCGAATCGAAGAAAACGCGCCCATGATTAATAAAGCTCGTGTCGGCCTGGCCGGCGATCCCGACAGTGCCTGGCGTCTGGTGGCCGATATCGGCGGCACCAGTGCCCGCTTTGCCCTGGCCGATGATTACGGGGCCCTGCAAGGCCACGAGACGTTGTCTTGCGAGGATTACGACGGGCCGGCCGAGGCTGCACGGGCTTATCTGTCCGGGCGCGACGTCAGCAGTATTCGCGAAGCGGCCTTCGCCGTGGCGACACCGGTCTACGCCGATCGGATCTCGTTCACCAACCGTGCGTCCTGGTCGTTTTCAGTCAGCGGCCTGGGCCAGCAGCTGGGCGTGACCCAGTGCCGGGTGATCAACGACTTCACGGCCCTGGCCCTCTCGATCCCGCGTCTGGATCGCGAATGGGTGGTACCGGTTTCAGAACACGGTCGGCGCACCGCCGACGCCCCGCTGGCGGTTATCGGGCCGGGCACCGGTCTCGGGGCGACCGGCGTGATACCCACCAAGCACGGCTGGCACGCGCTGGCCGGCGAAGGCGGGCACGCCACGCTTGCCCCGGCCGACGAGCGCGAAGTCGATCTGTTGGCGATCCTGACTCGCCAGTTCGGCCATGTCTCCAGCGAGCGTGTGCTGTCCGGCCCGGGGCTGGTGAATCTCTACAACGCCAACTGCGAGCTGAGCGGCGTGGCCGCTGACGATCTCGAGCCGGCCGATATCACCGAGCGTGCCCTGAGCGGTGAATGCGATATCTGTGTCACGGTTGTCGATGATTTCTTTGCCATGCTGGGCACGGCCACGGGCAATCTCGTATTGACGCTGGGAGCGCGCGGCGGGGCTTATATCGGAGGCGGCATCGTCCCGCGGCTGGCCGAGCGTATCGGGAGCTCGCGTTTTCGTGAGCGCTTCGAGGCTCACGGTCGTCTATCCGATTATCTGGCCGATGTGCCCTGCTATATGGTGACGGCGCCCTATCCCGCCCTGGAGGGCGCACTGGCCTCGTTGAGCTCGGTGTAGTCGACCCGGGACAACGTGTCTTCACCCGTACCCGGTCGCTTCTGCGGCCGGGTTTTTTTGTGTCTGAGAACCCCGTCATCGCAGGTTTTTTGCTGGAACCGGTTCCTTTTTATTAGACCTTTGTTCCGTTGTCTTGGCTGAATTTTTTCGCAAAGCTTGCGCAAATGCGCTGACACACAGCGTATCGACTCGCACAACACAGACCGCGTGGCCGACCGGATGATCGCGCGGGCGCAAGGGGGAAAGCGCCATGAGACAGACACAATGGGCCGTGCGCGGCGTGCAACTGGGGGCAGCCGTCGTGGCCCTGTCGATCGGCGCGGCCGCACACGCCGCCCCTGAGAAAGGCACGATCAGCGTGTTGAACTGGTGGACTTCGGGCTCCGAAGCCAAATCCATGCACGTACTGCAGAACATGCTGGCCGAGGATGGCTACAAGATGATCAACAACGCGGTCTCCGGCGGGGGCGGCTCGAACGCCCGCACCGTGCTGAAATCGCGTATCCAGTCCAACAACATTCCGGGCGCGGCCCAGATCAAGGGCCCGGAGATCCAGCAATGGTGCAAGGCCGGCCTGGCGATGAGCATCGACAAGGTGGCCGCCGACCAGAACTGGGCCGAGATCCTGCCCGGCCCGGTGGCCCAGGGCATGCAGTGCGACGGTCATTTCGTGGCCGTACCGTTCAACCTGCACCGTATCAACTGGGTCTGGATCAACAAGTCGGCGATGAAAAAAGCCGGTGCGGCCATGCCCACCGACTGGAACTCGTTCGTTGCCGCCCTCGAAAAGCTCAAGGCGGCCGGCATCACACCGATCGCCGGGGGCGGCGATACCTGGCAGGTGGCGACCGAATTCGATGCCGTGGCCCTGGCGACCGGCGGGGCGGATTTCTATCGCAAGGCCTTCGTGGCCCTGGACGAGGACGCGCTGTCCGGGCCCAAGATGGTCAAGTCACTCGAGCGGCTACGCACGCTTCAGCGTTATGAGGACCCCAACGGCCAGGGCCTGTCCTGGAACCACGACACGGGGCTCGTGGTGAAAGGCGAGGCCGGCATGCAGATCATGGGCGACTGGGCCAAGGGCGAGATCACCAACGCCGGAGCCACGCCGGGCGACGAAATCGCCTGCATGGCCCTGCCGGGCGAGCATTCCGGCTTCATCTACAACGCGGACTCGTTCGAGATGTTCAAGAACTCGAACTCGGACAAGGCCGCGCAGTATGCCTTTGCCCGCACGGCACTCTCGCCGGCCTTTCAACGCAAGTTCAATATGGCCAAGGGGTCGATCCCCGTGCGCCAGGGTGTCTCGCTCGAGGGCTTTGATGCCTGTGCACAAAAAGCCCAGACCGCGTTCGAAGCGGCCGTGGACAACAACGCTCTGGTGCCCAGCTTTTCGCAGGACATGGCCGAGAACGGCGCGGTCAAGGGGGCACTGTTCGATGTGATCGCCAGGTTCTATAACGACAAGGACATGAGCGCCGAAGACGCTGCGGCCCAGATGGCCAGCCAGGCCCAACAGGCGCAGATGATGTCGCAGCTCTAGGACGCGCGGTCGTGCCGGCATTTCCTGACGAGATGCCGGCGTGCGGCCGGCTCGTGCCCGCAGGCGTCCCGCCGTCGGGATACCCCGTGGCGGAACTCTCCACGCCTTCCTTGTCTATCGAGGTCTATTGAATGGCCGCTTCATCTTCGTCCGGCGACAGCGCCATGCCGGTACGGCGCTGGCTTGACCGCTGGCTGCCGAAACTGTCACTCGTGCCCAGCGGCGTGGCCTTGCTGGTATTCGTCTACGGCTTCATCGGCTGGACGATCTGGCTCTCGCTGACCACGTCGAGCCTGTTGCCGAACAATACCTTTGCCGGCCTGCGCCAGTACGAGGTGTTGTTCAAGCTCGATATCTGGTGGGTATCGGTCCTCAACCTGGCGATCTTCGGCGTGCTCTACGTCGCGCTCTGTCTGGCGATCGGCCTGTTTCTGGCGATTCTTCTGGATCAGAAGATCCGAGCCGAGGGCTGGCTGCGCACGATCTATCTCTACCCGCTGGCGTTATCGCTGGTGGTTACGGGTGTGGTCTGGAAATGGCTGCTCAATCCCAGCCTGGGCCTGGAGCAGTTCGTACACTCGCTGGGCTGGACAGGCTTTTCCTTCGACTGGCTGATCAACCCGGACATGGCGATCTATGCAGTGGTGATCGCGGCCGTCTGGCAGGCCTCGGGATTCGTGACCGCGCTGTTTCTGGCCGGCCTGCGCGGCATCGACAGTTCGATCATCAAGGCCGCACAGATCGACGGCGCCAGCCTGCCCCGGGTCTATCTGTCGATCATCATCCCGAGCCTGCGACCGGTGTTCTTCTCCGCGATCATTCTGCTGGTGAGCCTGGCCATCAAGAGCTTTGATCTGGTCATCGCCCTGACCGGCGGCGGGCCGGGTTATTCGACCTGGGTGCCGGCGATCTTCATGTACGACTTCGGCTTCAACCGCGGCCAGATCGGCCTGGGGGCGGCCGCCGCGACCCTGATGATGGCCGCTGTCGCGCTGGCCATGCTGCCCATGCTCATCGCCGAACTCAAAGGACGTCGTGATGGCCACAAGAACTGAAGACGGCGTGGCCCGGGGCGGCCCGCTCGCGCGTGTGCTCGTCTATGGCCTGCTGCTTTTCGCGGCGGCTTATTTTCTGTTGCCGCTCTACGTCATGCTCACGACCTCGTTCAAGACGCTGGGCCAGATCAGCGGGGGCAATCTGTTCGCCCTGCCGGCCCCGTTTTCGCTCACGGGCTGGCGAGACGCCTGGTCATCGGCGTGTACCGGTTCGGACTGTACCGGCTTGCAGCATTATTTCTGGAACTCGGTGGCCTTCACCGTGCCAGCCGTGCTGCTGTCGACGGCTTTCGGCGCGTTGAACGGCTATGTGCTGACCAAGTGGCGTTTCAGGGGCTCGGAAATCGTCTTCGGGCTGTTGCTGGTGGGCACGTTCGTGCCCTTCCAGATGTTTCTGCTGCCCATGGCCCGCGTGCTCGGCATGATCGGGCTGGACAACTCGGTGGCCGGACTCACGCTCGTGCACACAGTCTATGGCGTGGCTTTCACGACGTTGTTCTGTCGCAATTATTACGTGGCCATTCCCGATGAGCTGGTCAAGGCCGCGCGTATCGACGGCGCTTCGTTTATTTCGACGTTCCGCTACGTGATCCTGCCGATCTCCACGCCGATCCTCATGGTGTGTGTGATCTGGCAGTTCACCCAGATCTGGAACGATTTTCTCTTCGGCGTGGTGTTCACCTCGGGCGATGCCCACCCGATCACCGTGGCGCTGAACAATCTCGTCAACACCTCGTCGACCGGGGTCAAGCGCTACAACGTGGATATGGCAGGCGCGATCATCACCGCGTTGCCCACGCTGGTGGTCTATATCGTGGCCGGTCGCTATTTCATGCGCGGGTTGACCGCCGGCGCGGTCAAGGGCTGACGGAGCCGTGTCTTCGTCTGTTTTTCGTATCGCGCGCTGCGCCCCGCTTGGTTTTCTGACATCGAACAAGACTCCTTCATGGCCGTACTGAATATCGAAAACGTGTCCAAGACCTTTGGCGAGACCCGTGTGCTCGAGGACATCAATATCGCGATGGCCGAGGGCGAGTTCCTGATTCTCGTGGGCCCGTCGGGCTGTGGCAAATCCACGCTGCTGAACATGATCGCAGGGCTGGAGACCATCACCGAGGGCCAGATCACGCTTGATGGCCGCTCGGTCAATGCGGCCAGCCCGCGTGAGCGCAACATCGCGATGGTGTTCCAGTTCTATGCGCTGTATCCCAACATGAACGTGCGCCGGAACATCGAGTTCGGGCTCAAGATGCGCGGCGTGGCCAAGAAGGAACGCGGCGCCACGGTCGATCGGGTGGCCCGCATGCTCCAGATCGAGGATTTGCTGGATCGCAAGCCGGCTCAGTTGTCCGGCGGACAGCGTCAACGGGTGGCTATCGGGCGTGCCCTGGCACGTGATCCGGCGCTGTTTCTCTTCGACGAGCCGTTGTCGAATCTGGATGCCAAGCTGCGGGTGGAAATGCGCACCGAGATCAAACAGCTCCATCAGCGCCTGGCCACGGCCATGGTCTATGTCACCCATGACCAGATCGAGGCCATGACGCTGGGCGATCGTATCGCGGTGATGCACGCCGGACGCGTCCAGCAACTGGGCACGCCGCGCGAGATATACGACGACCCGGCCAATCGCTACGTTGCCGGATTCATCGGCTCACCGGCCATGAACTTCATCGAATGCGAGCTCAGCGGGCGGGCCGGTGATATCACGGTCTGCCTGTCCGGGAGCGAGGGCGAGAGCCGCCTCTGGCTGCCCGCGGCCACAACTGAAAAACTCGCCGCTCACGGCGCGCGTCGTGTCGTGATGGGGGTACGCCCGGAACATCTGGTGCCGGCCGTGGCCGAGCGCGCTGGGGCGATCGCCTGCCGGATCGACGTGGTCGAGCCCACCGGGCCGGATACCTATCTACATACCGAAATCAACGCCGAGCCGGTCACTGCCCGCTGCCTGCCTTCAGCCGCCCCCGTAGCCGGCGACACCGTGGCCCTGGCCGTGGATGTCGAACGCGCGGTCTTTTTCGACTGCGACAGCGAGGCACGCATCGCCTGACCGCTCTGCGCGCGCTCAGCCGCTACGGCCGAGCGTGGTGGCACGCGCTGCCGCGGCCTCGATCGGATTTCTGCCGTCCGTGGCCTCGCCCGGGGGCTTGGACAGCCAACTGCCGCCCACGCAGGGAATACTGGAAAGCTTCAGATAATCCGGCGCGGTCTGTTCGGTGATGCCGCCGGTCGGACAGAATTTCAGATCCGGAAACACCGCGGCATAGGCCTTGATCGCCGACGGGCCGCCGATGACCGAAGCCGGAAACAGCTTGATCTCGCGGTGCCCGCGGCGCACGAGATGTGCGGCTTCGCTGACCGTCTGGGCGCCGGGAAGATAAGGCATGTCGGCTTCACGACACACATCGTCCACAGCGTCGGCGATCCCGGGGGAGACGATGAACTGTGCCCCGGCGCGAATCGCTTCTTCGCACTGCTTGGCATCCCAGACCGTGCCCACGCCCAGCACCAGCTCGGGCACTTCCGCGGCAATGGCTTTCATGGCCTCGATGGCCACCTGGGTACGCCGCGTGATCTCGATGGTCTTCAGGCCGCCGGCATGGATCGAGCGGGCCATGGCCACGGCGTCATCCACGTCGTGAATGGTCACCACCGGAATCACCGGCGAAAGTTTCATGATGGCTAGCGTATCGGCCATGGGTGTCGTGTCCTTTTAAGCGTGTCGGCGGGAGCATTGATGGCCCCGGCGCGTTCGTCTAGCCGTGCAGCGCCGGGCCGGCGCCCTCCTCGGCGGGCAGTGCGTTATTACGAAACAGCGCGAACATCTCGCGGCCCAGACCGTATTCGGCCGAGGGCTCGTCGGGAAACTCGATGGCCTCGCGCTCGGCCAGCTCGGCGTCGTCGACCTGCACCGACAGCTCGCCGGTGTCTGCATCGACCACGACGATATCGCCGTCACGAATACGCCCGATCATGCCGCCCAGCTTGGCCTCCGGCGTGACCTGGATCGCTGCCGGCACCTTGCCGGACGCACCCGACATCCGCCCATCGGTGACCAGGGCCACCTGATAACCGCGATGCAACAGCACCGACAGACTGGGCGTGAGCTTGTGCAACTCCGGCATGCCGTTGGCCCGGGGCCCGTTGTTGGGCACCACCACCACGACATCACGATTGAGCTCATCGGCCTTGAAGGCATCGAGCACGGCCTGCTGTGAGGCGAACACCCGGGCCGGGGCCTCGATGCGCCGGTGCTTGTTTTCAACCGCCGACGTCTTGATGATGGAACGGCCGACGTTGCCATCCAGCACGTTGATGCCGCCCGTGGCCGCAAACGGGTTGTCGACCGTACGCATCACGTCTTCGTCGTGGCTGGCCGTCGGGCCTTCACGCCAGGCCAGCGCGCCGTCGTTGAAGTACGGCTCCTTGGTGTAGTTGTGCAGGCCGTGGCCTTCCACCGTCATGACGTCGTCATGCAACAGACCGGCATCGAGCAGGCTGCGGATCATCAACTGGATACCCCCGGCCGCACGCATATGGTTCACATCCGCGATGCCGTTGGGATACACCCGGGCCAACAGCGGCACCGCCGCCGAAAGCTCGGAGAAATCGTCCCAGTTGATCTTGATGCCGGCGGCACGGGCCACGGCCACGTAGTGCATGGTGTGGTTGGTCGAGCCGCCCGAGGACAGCAGGCCCACCAGACCGTTGAC